>JAGXGP010000119.1 GCA_024636775.1 Hydrogenophilales bacterium | reverse complement strand
CGGTTACATCACCGATACGGCAGGCGACGTCGCCATTGCAGCCGGTGAAGTGGTAGCCGAGCAGGCGCAAACAGAAATGATTCCGCATCACGCGGGCACGCCCATCGTGATGCCACAGCTTTCCGACACCATGCACGAAGGTGTAGTCGTGACCTGGGAAAAACAACCCGGCGACGTCATCAAGCGCGGCGACATCGTCGCCACCGTGGAAACCGACAAGGCCATCATGGATGTCGAGGTGTTCCAGGAAGGCTTTCTCTCTGGCCCGATTGCCGACGTCGGCAGCGTGGTTGAGGTCGGCCATCCCATGGGCTTCATCGTGAGCGATGCGTCCAAGGTCAACGACACCGGCGTGACGCTGGGGGCAGACCACAAGGTCAGCGACACCCACAAGGTTGCGCCGCACGCAGCCGACCGACCCGCACACATCCCCACCCCCAAAGCCAGCCCCTCGCAAATCTCCGCCACGGGGAACATGCCGCCCGTGCCGCGCCCGCAAGGCCGCCAGGCCAGTCCGTATGCACGCAAGGTTGCCGCCCAGCTGGGCGTGAACCTCGTCGGATTGGCCGGTACCGGGCCGTCAGGCGTGATTATTGCAGCCGACGTGGCGCGCGCGCGGCCGTCGATGCAGCAGGTCGCGCATTCGCTGCCACAGGTTGATGTGCCGGGTCAGGGCCGCGCGATGTCGTCGATGGAAAAGGCCGTGAGCCACGCCATGACGGCTTCGCTTACGCTGCCGACCTTCAACGTCACGGTGAACATCAACACCGCTGCGCTGACGGCTGCGGCCAAAGCCAAGAAGGTTTCCGTGACCGTGGCCATTGCCAAAGCCTGTTCGGTGGCGATGGCAAAATTCCCGCGCATGAACTGGGCATACCAGCCGGTCGACAAACTGGTCGAACGTGCCAACCACGACTTCGGTGTGGCGGTGATGTCGAACGACGGTGGGCTGGTGGTACCAATCCTGCACGGCGTTGAAAAGCGCCCGCTGGAGGCACTGCAAAGCGACTGGACCGGACTGGTTGAACGCGCCCGCGTGCGCAAGCTGGCTCCGTCCGAATACGCCAATCCCACTTTCACCATTTCCAACATGGGTATGCTGGGCGTGTCGCACTTCACTGCGATCCCCACCCCCGGCATCTCCGCGATCCTGGCCATTTCGGCCAATGGCCCGCAGGGTACGCCGTTCACCATCACAGGTGACCACCGCGTGCTGAACGGTGCCGATGTCGCGCTCTATCTGGTTGCTCTGAAACAGACCATCGAAGCGCCTGACGCCTGGCTGGGGGCGAACGGTTCGGTGGCTGAATCCGTCAGCACGTCTGCTGCCACCAGCGCGCCGGTTTCGCCCATTCCCGAGGGCGCCGCACCTATCCCTGAGGGTAACTGGGACTTCCCCGTCGTTGTCGTCGGCGGCGGCCCCGGTGGCGAAGACTGCGCGCGCGATCTGGCCGACCATGGCATCAAGGTCATGATGGTCAACAACGAGCCTTTCCCCGGCGGCGAATGTCTGTGGCGCGGCTGCATCCCGTCCAAGGCCTGGCGCGCCGCGGCAGACGTCATCCGCAACCGTCCGCATGATGCTGAAATGGGCGTCGACGGCACCAACTCCCCCAAGCTCAACTGGGCACAAGCCGAGAAACATCGACGCTGGGTGCAGAGTAGCCGCGGCGAAATGGCGCTGAAGGCCGACAAGGGTATGAAGATCGACGTGCGCGAAGGCTACGGCGAATTCGTTGATGCCCACACGCTGAAGATCACCCCGGTCGAAGGCGAGCCGTACCAGCTTACGTTTGGTGCGGCCGTCATCGCGACCGGCGCGCCCGCGTTTGTGCCGCCGATTCCCGGCGCGCGTGAAAACCTGACAACAGGCGGCGTGGTCACCTCCGACACCATCTGGAACCTCGCCAATCCGCCGAAGAAACTCGGTATCGTCGGCGGCGGCGTGATCGGCGTGGAAATGGCGCAGATCTTCCGCGACTTCGGCACCGAAGTGCTGATGCTGGAACGCAATGACCGCATCCTCGCCGAGATCGAAGACGAAATCGCCAAGACCCTGATCGCTTCACTCGAAAAGGAAATCACCGTCGTCACCAGCGCGGCCATCAACGAAGTCAGTGGCAAACCCGGTGAAATGAAAATCCGTTACGCCGACAAGGAAGGCACCGAGTCCACGTTTGCCTGCGACATCATTCTGGTCGCCGCCGGCAAGCGCCCCGACACCAGCAAGCTGGGGCTGGACAAGGTCAACGTCGAACTCGACGGTGCCGCGATCAAGGTCAACACCCGCTGCCAGACCAGCGTGCCGCACATCTACGCAGTAGGCGACGTGATCGGTGGCTACATGTTGGCCCACACCGCTGCCACACAGGGCCGTGTCGCTGCCGACAACCTGTTGGGTCACGCCAGCGAATACGACCAGGACAAGGACTGCGGCGTCACCTTCTCTCGTCCTCAGGCAGGCTTCGTCGGATTGAGCGTGGCGCAGGCCAAGGCCAAGGGCATCGACGCGGTGGAAGCCAAGATGCCAATGAGCATAGACGCCAAGGCGATGATCACCGGCGAAACCGAAGGCATGATCAAGCTTGTAGCCGACAAGGCTACAGGCCGCATCATCGGCGTGCATTATCTGGCTGACCACACCGACACTCTGATCGGTATCGGCGTGATGATGGTGGCGGGCGAGATGACGCTGACGCAGGTTGCCAAGGCCATCTTCCCGCACCCGACGCAGACCGAGTTGTTCGGCGAACTGGCGCGGCGGTTGCTGAATCGGCTGCGACGGACAGCGAAGAAATAAGCTTTAACCCGACGTAACAAGGGCCGCAACTGCGGCCCTTGTTACGTCGGGAAAGCCTGGCGATTTCGCCCTGTGCATGCGGCGGGTGACGCACATAAAAACCGCACTCAGCCACGCTCGGCAAGAAGAACAGCGTGTGCGGAAAGAACTCCGCTGAGTCTATCGAACCCGCGTGCTCACACAACCAAACGCCGGCGCGTAACCCAACCGACCAGTCCCATTCCTACCAGCAAGGATGCCCAGACCTGTGGCTCGGGAACCGCCGCTACAGCCGCAGGCCACAGCTGGCCGCGAACCTCTCCACCAGGGTACATTGCCGTATGGATATTGACATAGGTCAGACCGGAGTTAAGCGCATTCAGAAACGATTGTCCCGGATGGCCATTGGCCGAGGCCACAAAACCAAAGGTAGCGATATCGTTACCGCCAAGCAAAAGGGTACTACCGCTATTGAATTTCTCAAACGGTGTCGTATTGATATTCACAAGCACATCTGCGGATTGCATATTCGTTGCGGGACCGTGGATGTGCGCACCCGTAACGGGGCCGCTCAGGGAGAACGCCGACAGGGTGAAATCATACGTATTCGTCAGCGTGTCATAAAACAGGGTGGACAGGCCGCTGGCTGCAGGATTGGGATTGGTCAGTGCGGGCACTGAGTTGCCGCTGTTTAACAGCGCATTGAATTGAAGGATTTCAGCGTGTGCAGCGAGAGGACTCACAGTGACTGCAAGCAGCCCCAAACCCGAAATGAAAGATTTCATGTCGTTACTCCTTGAGTGAATACAGTAAAAAATGGGTTTATACAGACTGTGGACCTTGACGCCGGCCACGCCTATCTTGGGTGGCATGATAAGCAAGCCTGTGGGGATGATTTTCCCGAACGCGATGCAGAGGCCTATAGGCGAGCGCTACAGAAGACTGTAGGAATACGCTGAACAGCGCGTCAGATATTCAGTGCATTAAACTGCGAACCCATTAACAGCACGTAGAAATTGAATTTTCCTTGCAGGGAAATCTTACGTAATAACAGGTGTTACGGGAGGGGTCTTACGAGAGTGCCCGCGCGATAACGGATAGGATGAACTTCGCATTCTTTCAAAAGCCAGACGCTTTTGAGGGGGTCGATGGTCACTGCCATGAATAGGCAGCGATCCATCTGGTCTTTCCGCTATGACGGAAAGACCAAAACAAGCTTACTTCTTAACGCCGTTTACAACGGCCTTCAGCGTTGCACCAGCCTTGAATGCCGGAACCTTGGCAGCCTTGATCTTCAACTCTTCACCAGTCTTGGGGTTACGACCGATACGCGCAGCGCGCTTACGCACTTCAAACGTACCAAAGCCAACCAGCGTGAGGGAGTCACCTTTTTTGAGGGTGCCCGAGATGATGTCGATCAAAGCTGCAACTGAACGCTCGGCATCTGCCTTGGTGGAATCGGTCTTGGCAGCCAGTGCGTCGATGAGTTCTTTTCTGTTCATATTTTGTATCTCCATGGGTCAATGTGGACAAGTCCACTACGGATTATTCTGAATACATGGCTTGCTGGCAATACTTAAATTCACAGACTTTCAGGAAAAGCCTCGGAGCAAGCCCAAATCAGGTGGGTTTTGGGCGAAGGGCAAAATACCGTTTCGCCGCATAAACAGAGGCTTAGACTGGGTAAATACGTTTACCACATGCGCCCCAGGGGGTTCCGAGGGTTAATCCCGGACTCTGAACCAAATCAGCGCTTAGCCCGCCGCAGCGGGCTAAGCGGAATGCTTTTAGCGTTCTGGCCAGTCAAAAAAAGCGGCCTCCGCTTCCGGAGGCCACCTTCGATGCCGGTTTCCAGTACGTTTTAGCTGAACAGCCCCTTGAAGAACAACACGATGCTGTCCCAGGAACGGCGGAAGAAACCACCGGCTTCAACGGCTTCAAGCGCCACCACGTTGGTCTTCGACAGCACTTTGTCGCCCTGGCGGATCTCAATTATCCCCACCACATCGCCAGGTTTCACCGGTGCGATCAACCGGGGGGTCAGCAAGATCTGCGTACTCAGCGTGGCGGTTTCACCGCGCGGCATGCTGGTTGCGAGGTCGCTTGTCAGCCCGACTTTGACCGTGCGGGCCGCCCCTTTCCATATCTGCGCGTTGGCCAATACGGTGCCTTTTTTATGGAAGGTCTTGCTTTCGAAGAAGTTGAATCCATAGCCCAGCAATTTGGCGGTTTCAGCCGCGCGTGCGGCTTCGCTGTCGGCGCCAAACACGGCGGCAATCAGGCGTTGGCCATCCCGCTTGGAAGACGCCACCAGACAATAGCCGGCTTCATCGGTGTGGCCGGTTTTCAGGCCGTCGACACCATCGTCGCGCCACAGCAACAGGTTGCGGTTAGGCTGCTTGATGCCGTTCCACAAAAACTCTTTCTGCGCATAAATCGCGTAGTGCGCCGGGTCTTCATAAATAATCGCGCGCGCCAGTTTCGCCATATCGTGCGCGGTTGAATAATGGCCTTCCGCGGGCCATCCGGTCGCATTCTTGAAATGACTGTTGGCCATGCCCAATCGTTTGGCTTCGCTGTTCATCAACGAGGCAAAGGTATCTTCCTCGCCTGCGATGCGTTCGGCCAAGGCCACGCTGGCGTCATTGCCTGACTGGATGATGATGCCGTGAAACAGATCATCGACTGACACCTGGTTACCCACCCCGACGAACATCTTCGAGCCGCCCATACGCCAGGCTTTTTCACTGATGGTGACCTGATCGGTTTCCTTGAGTCGGCCGCGTTTTATTTCCAGCGTGGCAATGTAGGCGGTCATCAGCTTGGTCAGGCTGGCGGGCGGCAGGCGCAGGTCGCCCTGCTGATTAACCAGAACGGTGCCGCTGGCGGCATCCATCAACACATACGATTTGGCGACCAGTTCGGGGGGGGGCGGCACGCTGGCACCCCAGGCGACTGTCGCCATTAACAGGCTGGAAAGCACTACGAGTCGCTGCAGTAAAGACTGGGTAATCATGGATTTGTCAGTGAGTTGGAAAAGGAAAGGATGTTTGTGACAGACACGCAAAACGGCATATTGGTTCAGGATAACATCGCGGCCCGCTACGCGTCAGTCTTGCGCCCTTGCCCTGTTAAACTCTGGCCATGCTGACTCCCGGATTCTGCCCGCATGGCCAAGCCTGAGCCCAACCACCTGACCCGTCAGATCGTGATCGCCATGCTCGCCGGCATTGTGCTGGGCGTCATTCTGAACCAGTTGGGCACGGCATCCTGGATCCAGTTGTTGGTGATTGACGGCGTATTGCAGGTAGTCGGCTCGGTGTTCGTGGCGGCGCTGAAGATGATGGTGGTGCCGCTGGTGTTCGTGTCGCTGGTGGTGGGTGTCACCGCCTTGTCGGACCTGAAGGCACTGGGACGCATCGGCATCAAGGCACTGTCGCTGTATCTGGCCACCACCGCGATTGCCGTGACCATCGCGCTGACACTCGCGGGGATGGTTGGCCCCGGGGAGGGGTTTGACGCCGGCTCAACCGCCGCCAGTTTCAGCGGCAAGGAAGCGCCCCCGCTGACCTAGGTGCTGATCAACATGATGCCGACCAACCCGGTGTCAGCGATGGCTGAAGGCAACATGCTGCAGATCATCGTGTTCGCGCTGCTGTTCGGCATGGCCGTGACGATGTCGGGTGCACGCGGCAAGCATGTACTCAACTTTTTCAGCGACCTCGACGTGGTCATCATGCACATGGTCGAATGGATCATGCGGCTTGCGCCCTATGGCGTATTCGCGCTGATCACCCGCACCTTCGCCACCCAGGGGCTGGATTTGCTCCTGCCGCTGGCAGCCTACTTCCTGACGCTGACCGTCGCGCTGGCGATCCAGATGTTCGGCACCTACCCGCTGCTGTTGCGCCTGCTGGGCTCGCTCGATCCGCTCACTTTCCTGAAAAAAATGCGCGACCCGGCAGCGTTCGCGTTTTCCACCGCCAGTTCCGGTGCCACCATCCCGGTCACCCTGCACACGGTGGAACACAAGATGGGGGTGAAGAACAGCATCGCCGCATTCAGCGTTCCGCTGGGCGCGACCATCAACATGGACGGCACCGCCATGATGCAGGGCGTGGCGACGGTGTTCATCGCCAACGTCTACGGCATCGATCTCACCATGACCGATTACCTGCTGGTGGTGTTGACCGCCACGCTGGCGTCGGTGGGCACCGCGGCAGTGCCGGGCGTCGGCCTGGTCACCCTCACCATGGTGCTAGGCCAGGTTGGTCTGCCGGTCGAGGGCATCGCACTCATCATCGGCGTCGACCGCCTGCTCGACATGATGCGCACCGTCTGCAACGTCACCGGCGACTGCGCGGTCAGCTGCATCGTCGCAAAAAGCGAGAACGCAATCGATCAATCGGTTTTCAACGACCCGAATGCGGGTTCGATCGAGTCGGCCACGCGCCATTCCATTCCCACCCCGCCCACGCCCTGACCATGCTTTATCCGCTGATACGTTCTGCCCTTTTCTCGCTCGATCCTGAGGATGCACACAGCTTCACCCTTGCCAGCCTCGATGCCGCGCATGCGCTCGGCTTGCTGAAGCTGTTGCCGCGCGCGTCGGGTAAACCCGTCCATGTGATGGGTATCACGTTTCCCAATGCGGTTGGTCTGGCGGCCGGGCTGGACAAGGATGGTGCGCACATCAACGCGCTGGGCGACTTAGGCTTCGGCTCTATCGAGATCGGCACAGTGACCCCGCGCCCGCAACCCGGCAACCCCAAGCCGCGCCTGTTCCGCCTGCCGGTGGCCGAGGCCATCATCAACCGCATGGGATTCAATAATCTGGGCGTCGACAATCTGGTGAAAAATGTTGAGGCCAGTGGCTTCAAGGGCGTGCTCGGCATCAACATCGGCAAGAACAAGGACACCCCGAACGAACACGCGGTGGATGATTACCTGGCCTGCCTCGACAAGGTCTATGCGCACGCCAGCTATGTCACGGTGAACATCTCCTCGCCCAACACACAAAACCTGCGCGAACTGCAAAAGGACGAGGCGCTCGACGCGCTGCTGTCGGCGATCAAATTGAGGCAGTCCGAGCTGGCACAGCAGCACAGCCGCTATGTGCCGATTGCGCTAAAAATTGCGCCCGATCTCGACGACACGCAGATTGCTGCGATTGCTGCGCTGCTGATGATGCATCGCATCGATGCGGTCATTGCTACCAACACCACCATCGCGCGCGACGCCGTGGCCGGCCTGCCGAATGCCGATGAAGCCGGCGGTCTGTCGGGCCGGCCGGTGCGCGCGGCCTCCACTCGCGTGATCACAGCGCTGGCGCACCACCTGAAGGGCGAAGTCCCGATCGTCGGCGTCGGCGGCATTTTGTCGAGCGACGATGCGCAGGAAAAAATCGAGGCGGGCGCCGAGCTGGTGCAACTCTATTCAGGCTTGATTTATCGGGGACCCGAACTGGTGCGTGAATGCGTGAGCCGCCTCGCCTGATGAAGATGCTTTTCTGGTGTAGCCTCTTGGCAATGCTGCTGATGCTGAGAACAGCGCACGCGGCACCCCCCGAGAGTGCCTTCATCACAGATTTCCCCCAACCCGGCCTCTCTGCAGACCAGCTGGGCGTTATCGTCAACGACGACGACCCGGACAGCGTCGCCATCGCCGCCTACTATCAGCTCAAACGCGGCATTCCCGCCGGCAATCTGGTCCACATCCGCTTCAAACCCGGACGCAGCACGCTCAGCCGCGAAGAATTCATCAACATCAAACGCCGGGTCGACCGCGCCACACCTCGAGGCGTTCAGGCATTTGCACTAACCTGGGCTCAACCTTATCGGGTGGACTGCATGTCGATCACGTCAGCCTTCGCCTTGGGTTTTGATCCGGCTTACTGCGCCAGCGGTTGCCAGCCAACGCAAGCCAGCCCCTACTTCAACAGCTCGGTCGTACGCCCTTTCGATACGTACAAAATCAGACCCACCATGAGTCTGGCTGCGGCCACCGTGGAAGCGGCGAAAAAGCTCATCGACCGCGGCGTGGCCTCAGACAACAGCAATCCAGCAGGAACCGCCTATCTCGTCAGCACCACTGACAAGGTCCGCAACGTGCGCGCCGCCGGATACGATGTGCTGCGCACGCAACTGGAGCGCGTTATCCCGACCGAAATTGTTCAGGCCAACGCACTGGTGAAAAAACACGATGTGATGTTCTATTTCACTGGTCTCACCCATGTGGCATCACTCGACAGCAACACGTTTCTGCCCGGTGCGATTGCCGACCACCTCACCTCAACGGGGGGCGAACTTTTTGGCAGCATACAGATGAGCAGCTTGCGCTGGCTGGAAGCCGGCGCCACCGGAAGCTACGGTGCAGTGATCGAGCCGTGCAACTTTCCCAACAAGTTTCCTGTTCCCGGCGTAGTCATGGCGCACTACCTGCAGGGCGAAACCCTGATCGAGGCTTACTGGAAAAGCGTGCATATGCCCGGGCAAGGTCTGTTCATCGGCGAGCCCTTGGCGCGTCCGTTTGCAGGCGTTAACCAGCTTGGGCGTGATGGCGGAATCACGCTCTCGGCGCGTTTGCTTACCGCAGGAATCTACGACCTGCAGGCTGCGCCTTCACTGATCGGACCCTATCGAACTGTCGGCCGTGTTGCCGTAGGACGGGGTACGCGCGAAATCAGGCTGGATAAGATTCCGCCGGCGTATTACCGCTTCGAACGGCACGCTGAACCGGTGCCCACACGCTAAAGGCTGTTGCGAGCATACTATCTGCCACGGAACCTCTTCCGGCCGGCCGTCGGCGCCACTCCACTCAAAATAAATGAACGCATCCGAATCCAAAAAACCCAGCTTGCTCGCCTTGTCGGCCGGCGCGATTGGTGTGGTGTATGGCGACATCGGCACCAGCCCGTTGTACGCGCTGAAGGAAGCCTTCAACGGCCCTCACGGCGCAACCATCAATCACGACAACATCCTGGGCGTGCTGTCGCTCATGCTGTGGGCACTGATCCTGGTGGTGTCGCTGAAATACGTGCTCTTCATCATGCGCGCCGACAACAAGGGCGAAGGCGGCATCATGGCGCTGATCGCGCTGACCCAGCGCGTGTTTCATGACAATTCCAGGCGCAAATGGCTGCTGCTCACACTGGGGTTGTTTGGCGCTGCCCTGTTCTACGGTGACGGCATGATCACCCCCGCCATCTCGGTGCTGTCTGCCGTCGAAGGCCTGGAATTAGCGGCACCGGCCTTGCACCGCTACATCATTCCGATTTCATTGACCGTGCTGGTGGGGTTGTTTCTGATCCAGAGCCGAGGCACCGCTTCGGTGGGCAAACTGTTCGGCCCCATCATGATTCTCTGGTTCATTGTGCTCGGCACGCTGGGTCTGCTCAGCATCGTTCAGACGCCTGCAGTGCTGGTCTCGTTTAACCCGTTTTATGGATACGCCTATTTTCAAACGCATGGCATCACCGGCCTGATTATTCTGGGTGCGGTGGTATTGGCCGTCACCGGGGGCGAAGCGCTTTACGCCGACATGGGCCACTTCGGCAAACGCCCTATCCGTTTTGCCTGGCTGGGATTTGTCTTTCCCGCGCTGGCGCTCAACTATCTGGGGCAAGGTGCCCTGCTGTTGCGTAATCCAGCTGCGGCAAAAAATCCCTTTTATCTGCTGGCCCCGGAATGGGCGCTGTATCCCATGATCGTACTGGCAACGCTGGCCACCATCATTGCTT
>JAGXGP010000118.1 GCA_024636775.1 Hydrogenophilales bacterium | reverse complement strand
TCAAACTCCGAAAAATCAGTGTATTTTTATCGAACCACCGCCGCAGCCTTGGCTGCGGCGGTGTCGACAGCGTCCAGAAACAGCTTAGAAGCGAATATGCGCTGAAGCGTTCAGGTTGGCACGACCACCACGCCAGTTATCAATGTGATACTTGGTGAAGGGCAGACCGGTCTTTTCAAAGAACGCGGGCCAGCCAATACGGTCGATCCAGTCAATCATGCGCTCCCAAGGCTTGCCATCTTCCTTGTAGACTGCCAGGATTTTCTTGACCACCACGGCAACTTCAGGCCAACGCGGTGCGTTGTTCGGCAGACCGGATGCGACCAGCTTGTGGAAGGTGGGCTTCGAACGTGCGTTCGAGTTTTTGCCACCCACCCAGATTGCCAGCTTCGAATGCTCGGGATCGTTGATCTGCATCGGAGGACAAGGAGGGAAGCACGCGCCACAGCAAATGCACTTCTTCTCGTCAACTTCCAGCGAAGGCTTGCCATTGACCAGAGCGGGACGAATCGCCGCAACCGGGCAACGCGCAACCACCGAAGGACGCTCACACACGTTGGCAACCAGATCATGGTTGATCTTGGGCGGCTTGGTGTGCTGAACGATGATGGCGATATCTGCCTGGCCGCCGCAGTTGATTTCGCAGCAGGAGGTCGACATCTTGACGCGGTTAGGCATCTCGCAATTGACGAACTCTTCGTACAACTCATCCATCAACGCCTTGACCACGCCGGAAGCGTCGGTGCCGGGAATGTCACAGTGCAACCAGCCCTGGGTGTGCGAAATCATCGACACCGAGTTGGCCGTTCCACCAATGGGGTAACCCTTGTCGTTCAGCGCCTTGATCAGCGGCTCAACCTTGGTGCCATCAGACACCATGTATTCAATATTTGAACGTGCAGTAAAACGCACGAAACCGTCACCAAACTGATCAGCAATATCAGCCAACTCACGAATGGTGTAGTGATCCATTTGACGCGCTGTGCCGGCCTTGACCGTCCAGATTTCGTCACCAGATTCAGCACGGTGGTAAAGCACACCCGGCTTTGGATGGCTATGGAAAGACCACTTTCCATAATTTTTCACCATCACGGGGTGCATGTAGGGCATCGGATCCGGAGCGCCGGATTCGATAGGCGGACGCATTTCTGCCATGATTATTCTCCAACAAATTTAATGTGCGGAAGCCGGCTGTACCGACCCCCGCAATAAGCGAATTAAGCTGCGGTCGACTGCTTGTACTCGTTCCATTTCTCGACTTGCTCGTCCCAATCGTCGGCACGGAAGTAAGGGTTGGAACGCGGCTCTTTGATCATGTTGGGATCAACCGGAATGTCCATGCCTTCAAGGAAGTTGGTCAGACCGATACGCTCGATCATTTCACCAGTACGCTCATGCTCAAGCGCGTTTTCGGCGAAGAAGTCGAGAATATTGCGTGCCAGTTCGTTCAGCTTTTCAAAGTCTTCATCAGACTCGAGCTTCATGAACGGAATCACTACGGTGCCCATGGTCGCACCAATCTTCAGCACGCCCTTGCCACCAACCAGAATCGACACACCCTTGTCAGCGCCGGGCAGCAAGCCGCCGGGGATGACGTTCAGGCAATGCATGCAACGCACGCAGTTTTTGTTATCGATGCACATGACATTGCCGTCACCCAGCGCAGCGGTGGAGACAGTCGCGCTCGCAACCACTTTGTCCGCAGCAACCAGCGTGATGGCCTTGGTCGGGCACTTGCTGATCACGTCGTTGACGAGGTCAGACATGCCGTGGGCTTTGTAGTAATCCTGAACCTGCGCTTCGTTGACGCGGATGTTGTCGCGCCAAGTACCGATGGTGGCCATGTCGGAACGCTGAATCGCGTTGACACAGTCGTTCGGGCAGCCGGAGAATTTGAATTTGAACTTGTAAGGCAGGGACGGACGGTGCATGTCGTCCAGGTTGTTGTTGATGACGGTGCGCAGTGCTTTGGCTTCGTCATAGCAGGACATTTCGCAACGCGCAGCGCCAACGCAGGACATCGAGGTGCGCAGTGCGGGACCCGCACCACCAAGGTCGAAACCCATTTCGTTGAATGCGTCAAATGCGGGCTGCACGTCAGCGGTTTTGATGCCCTGGAACATGATGTCGCCAGACTGTCCGTGGAACGCGATCAGGCCCGAACCACCCGTGTCAGACCAAACATCACACATTTTGCGCAACAGGTCTGAGCTGTAGTGCATGCCTGCAGGCGGTTGAACGCGCAGGGTGTGGAATTCTGCAGCCTCAGGGAACAGCGGCTTGTGGTTAGCATCTTTCAATTCGGTGAAACGGGGGATAACACCACCACCGTAACCGAACACACCAACCGTACCACCCTTCCAGTAACCTGTTTTGGTCTGGTATGACGTTTCCAGCTGACCCATCAGGTCAACCATCATGTCATTGTCTTTCGCGAGGCGCTTGAGGCCGGTCACGAAGCTGGGCCACGGGCCATTCTCGAGCTCGTCCAGATTGGGCGTATCAATCATTTGCTTTGCCATTATCTTCTCTCCTAGAAAAATTCGTAATGCCCGTTCAGCCGGCAGCTCAACGGTATCCAAACATCGTATTGGCTTGAGGGTTTCACCACCATCATTCTGATGGGTAAATCGTCTACTCCATAACGGTAGGCTTATACCTACCCATATGGCGTAGGCGCGTTTCCCCAACACGGTAATGCCTCTTCACAACAAAGAATGAGACATTACACAACCGCCACATCAATCCATAAGAGTATTAAAATATTGTTGCAAACGCAAGCCCATGCACCATTCAGGGTTGAAATATCACGTTACACCCTCATTCAGATTCATTGCGTGAGCTGTCTTCGAATGCACTTACCCGACAATTTATATAGAACGGACTGAAACACATGGCTGAGATCACCCCCATAGATAAGTTGCGACTGCCCTTTGGTGGCCAGGAAATCGAGTTCCAGAATTTCGTACACGAATCAGGGGGTGTCCCTTTTTTGCGCATTCGGATACGCGAGAACAAGCGTTTTACCATTTTTGAAGTGGATCCAACCAGCGCGCAGAAGTGGGCTGATGTGATGAATGCATGGGCCAAGGAGCACGCCGGGGAAGTGTCATGACATGGACTAGCTGGCCAGAAGATAAGCCGGAGGAATACATCCCGAGCATGATTGATCTGCAATTTGATCTGGTTGGAACAACCATCCAGGCCGACAACGCTCAATTACTGTCTGATGCGATATTGAATCTGTTACCTTGGCTGGGAGACCATGCGGGTGCGGGCATACAGCATTTGAAAGGCGCTGAAACCAACAGCGGAGATACCACACTGAATATCAACCGGCGTGCCAAAATGTTCATGCGAGTGCCCAAAAGCCGGGTGGATGACATGCAAACACTGTGTGGTAAAACGCTCGACCTGAACGGCCACGCTTTGCAAATCGGCAATTTCAAAACGCGTGCCTTCACGCCTTTTGCCAACATCTACGCTCACTTCGTTGACACAGGTAGCGCTGGTGAAGAACAATTCGTCCAGGATGTGATGCGCGAGCTTGACGGACACTTCAAGCTACGTTGCGGATTTATCTGTGGCAAGCAGCAAACCCTGCAAAGTGCATCGGGCCCGCTTTATGGCTATAGCCTGATGTTGCATGAAGTCCCACCCCACAAATCCCTGCAAATTCAGGACGAGGGCCTGGGGCGCAATCGGTTGTTAGGCTGCGGGATTTTCATCCCGCATAAATCCATTGCACCGGTCGTACCGGTCATTTTTTAAAAACCAAACCTGAAAGGAGCAGTAATCATGGGTTATTTGTTGAATGGCGAAGAATTGGAAACAGGCGAAGAGGAATTCCTGCTGGAAGCCAATTTCAGCGACGAAATCGTCCCAATCATCGCAGAAGCAGAAGGTATCAAGCTGACCGAAGCGCACTGGCAAGTCGTGAACTACTTGCGTGACAAATACAAGGAAGACGGCCAGACCCCAAATTTCCGCAACATGGTCGCCGAGCTGACTGACCTGCATGACGGCGTGGACTGGAAAAAAGCACTGTATGAACTGTTCCCCAACCAGCCTGCACGTCAAGGTTGCCGCGTTTCCGGCCTGCCCAAGCCTTACGGCAAAGGCGGCTACTAAGTAGTGCGGGGGCAGAACCAGAGCCGTTCATCGCGCTGCTGCCCCCATTTTCACGCCTGAAGTCAATTTATGTCCAACACGGTTGTATCCACAGATTCCCTAGCCAGCCAGCTCGACAATCCGAGCTGGGTGGTGATCGACTGCCGCTTTACGCTCACCGATACCGAAGCCGGTCGGCGAGCCTATGCGGCAGGCCATATACCGGGTGCGCGTTATGCGCATCTGGACGAAGACCTGTCTTCCCCCGTCACGCCCACCAGCGGCCGACATCCGTTGCCCGAGCTAACCGCTTTTTGCGCCAAGCTTGGTGCCTGGGGCGTTACCGCCGAATCCCAAGTGGTTGTCTATGACGACAGCTTCGGCTCGATGGCGGTGCGCCTGTGGTGGCTGCTGCGCGGGCTCGGCCACACAAAAATCGCGTTACTCGACGGCGGCCTGCCGAAATGGACGCGCGAAAAACATCCGCTGACCGATGCCCTGCCTGCCATGACTGCGCAGACTTATCCTTGCCCTGCCCGCCCGAGCTGGGGCGTAGACGCCGCAACGGTCGACACCATCCGTCAAAGCACTGCGCACAAACTCGTCGACGCCCGCCCGGAACAACGTTTCAGCGGCGAACGCGAACCACTTGATACCGTGGCCGGTCACATACCCGGGGCGGTCAACTGGGTGTTCGAGGAAAACCTCGACATGGACGGCACCTACCTACCTGCCGATGAGCTGCGCGAAAACTATACCCACCTGCTGAATGGTGTGGCACCGGAAAACGTCGTCCACACTTGTGGTTCCGGCGTCACTGCGTCCCATAATATTCTGGCGATGGAAATTGCCGGCTTGCCCGGCTCACAGCTTTACCCCGGCTCATGGAGCGAATGGATTCGTGATCCGCATCGCCCTGTCGCTACTGGAGAAGTCGCCTAAGCGGCTTCGAGGAGAACACCCATGGTCAAACCCGTTAGAGTCCGTACCATCTGGTTTAAAAAAGACGGCGAGCGTACCGCCAATGAAATCGCCAGTGCGGTCGCCACCACCACCTGGCGCGTCGCCGACAAAGCGATGGACAATCTCGGTCGCGAAAACTACGACATCATCACCCCGGCGCGCGGCTTCAAGCTTATCGCCGAATTTGTTGCCTTTCTGGCGCATTACTGTGACCGCATGGCCTACGCCACGCTCTCGCCGGAACGCCGCATCGCTGTACTGCAAGCGGTGTCCAACCGTCTGGGCGAATTGATGGAGGAAAACATCATCAGCGTCGCGGGTCCGGACGGCAACCGTAACTTCAAGGCCGAATTCATCGAATTCCTGAACCGGCGCTTTGAAGAATACTCAGAGTTCGAGTTTCCCGACGAGGAAAAGGCCAGCTTTCCGGCATTGCGTTTCTTGAGTCTGCAAATCCGCGAGGAAATGGGCGACAACGACAAGACCTGGATCATGGACCAGATCATGGACATCGAAATGCCCGAGATGATGGGCACGGTGAGAAAGAGCTTTACTGGCCTCCTGTCCGACGCGCCAGTCAAGCGTGGCTTCGGCTCACCCGACATGCTGCCGCCGGAATAAATGTCGGCCTCGCCGTCCCCGTTCGACCTGTCCAACGAAACGGGCTATCGCGTCTGGCGTGACGCCAAGCTTGCTTCGTACCCGCGCAGCGTCGACGCGTTGATCGTCACGCTCGGCGATCCGAAGCAATTATCCAAGGCTGAAACAGCCGCACTGGCCGCATGCTGCGCACGCAGCAACATGGTCATCTACCATGCGCCGAACCACCCGCCCGCCGACAAATCGTTTCCGCATCAACTTGCGGCCCAGTTGGGCCTCGTCCGACTGGAAGGCAACTACCTGTCGGACGAAGATGGTCTGTCCAGCATCACGCCGGCAGAGACAGAAAGCGGCGGGCGCGGCGAATTCATCCCCTATACGAATAGATCGATCAACTGGCATACCGACGGTTATTACAACGCACTTGATCGCCGCATTCTTGGCATGACGCTTCACTGCGCGCAGGATGCCGAATCGGGCGGCGACAATGCATTGCTCGACCATGAGATTGCCTATATTCAGCTGCGTGACCTCAACCCGGATTACATCGCCGCGCTGATGCAACCCGATGCTATGACCATTCCCGCCCGCATGGACGAGGATAATGTGGCCCGTGCCGAACAAAGCGGACCGGTATTTGCAGTGGATCCCGAGCAGGGCTTTCTCAGCATGCGTTACACCGCACGCACCCGCTCAATCGTATGGAAGGACAACGCCATTACGCGAGCAGCGGTCAAAACCCTGGCCGACATCCTCGCCAACTCGGAATACGTTCTGACCGCGCATCTGCGCCCCGGCATGGGGCTACTATGCAACAACGTCCTGCACACGCGCAGCGCGTTTATTGATCCATCCTCACACCGCCGCCTGCTCTATCGCGGGCGCTATTACGACCGCCTGCGCTTTGATTTGGATAAAGCTCCCGCCCGCGCAGCCTAGGCAGCGGGTAAAATAGCCGTCTTCTTTTTCGGCCCACGCCGTCATGCAGCTTCTCACCCTCGGGGTCAACCATCACACCGCACCGCTCGCGATCCGCGAGCAGGTCGCGTTCGGCCCCGAAAAGCTGGTGCAGGCGCTGCATGAGCTGACGCAAAGCAAGCGTGCATCCGAGGTCGCCATCCTGTCGACCTGCAACCGCACCGAGCTGTATTGCAACACGCCCTCACCCGAATCCGTCACGCAATGGCTGGCCGACTTTCACCACATCGAGCGCTGTGAACTCGCGCCTTATCTGTATGCCCTGCCGCGTGAACAAGCCGCGCAGCACGCATTCCGCGTCGCGGCCGGACTCGACTCGATGGTACTGGGCGAGACACAAATTCTCGGCCAGATGAAACAGGCGGTGCACACCGCCGAAGAAGCCGGCACGCTCGGCCTGTTGCTGCACAAGTTGTTTCAGCGCACCTTCTCGGTCGCCAAAGAAGTCCGCACCAGTACCGAGATCGGTGCCAATTCGGTGTCGATGGCTGCCGCTGCGGTGAAGCTCGCCGAACGGATTTTCCCCAGCGTCAAGGAACAGGCCTGTTTGTTCATCGGCGCTGGCGAGATGATCGAGTTGTGCATTACCCACTTTGCTGCGCAGCATCCCCGCCGCATGACCGTGGCAAACCGCACCGCCGAACGCGCCCGCCCGCTGGCAGAGCGTTTTGGCGCCAGCGTCATCCCGCTGACCGCATTGCCGGAAGAACTCCCGAACTACGACATCATCATCACCTCCACCGCGAGCCCGCTGCCGATCCTTGGCAAGGGCTTGCTCGAGCGAGCGATCAAGCAGCGCCGGCATCGCCCGATCTTCATCGTCGATCTGGCCGTACCACGCGACGTCGAAGCCGAAGTCGCCGACATGGACGACGTATTCCTTTACACCGTGGACGATCTTGGCCAGGTAGTGCGTGAAGGCATGGATAACCGTGTTGCGCAGGTGGTGCAGGCCGAGGCCATCATCGAGACCAGTGTGGAAAGTTTTATGCACTGGATGGAGGGCCGCGAAGTCGTGCCGGTCATTCGGTCTTTACGCGACAGCGCTGAGCGCTACCGTCGCCACGAATTCGAAAAAGCCGAAAAAGCACTGGCGCGCGGCGAAGACCCACGGACCGTGCTCGAGGCGATGAGCCATGCCCTCTCCAACAAGCTGCTTCACGGCCCAAGCCACGCGCTCAACCATGTCCTTACGGACGAGCGCGAGCATCTCGTTCGCATGATCAGCCAGTTGTACGGGTTGCACCGGGAATGAAAGCCTCACTGACCGACAAGCTCGCTCGTGCCGACGAGCGGCTCGAGGAACTCGACGCACTGCTGTCGCAGCCTGAAATTGCCGGCGACATGGAACGCTACCGCAAGCTTACCCGCGAGCATGCCGACCTCACCCCGGTAGTGGAACTATATCGCCAGTACCGGCAAGTCGAGGCTGACCAGCAAACTGCACGCGGCATGTTGGGCGATCCGGATATGCGCGAACTGGCCGAAGCCGAACTCGCCGACAGCGCCGAGCGCATTACGCAGTTGGAAACCGAGTTGCAATCTGCGTTACTGCCAAAAGACCCCAACGACGAGCGGAATATTTTTCTGGAAATTCGCGCCGGCACCGGCGGTGACGAATCCGCGCTATTTGCCGGCAATCTGCTGCGCATGTATACGCGCTACGCGGAACGCCAGGGCTGGAAAGTGGACGTGGTGTCGGAGAATCCCGGCGAGGTTGGCGGCTACAAGGAAGCCATCGTGCGTATCGCGGGCCAGGGGGCCTATTCACGGCTGAAGTTCGAGTCCGGTGGCCATCGCGTGCAGCGGGTGCCGGAAACCGAATCGCAGGGCCGCATCCATACGTCGGCGTGCACCGTTGCGGTGATGCCGGAAGCCGATGAAGTCAGTGAAATCACCATCAATCCAGCTGATTTGCGCGTTGATACGTATCGCGCCTCGGGAGCCGGCGGTCAGCACATCAACAAAACCGATTCCGCGATCCGCATCACCCACCTGCCGACTGGCCTGGTGGTCGAATGCCAGGATGACCGCTCGCAACACCGCAACCGTGCCCAGGCCATGAGCGTACTGGCGGCACGGCTGAAAGACCGCGAGCTACAAGCCCTGCAAGCCGCCGAAGCCAGCACCCGCAAGAGTCTGGTCGGCACAGGCGACCGCTCTGACCGCATCCGTACCTACAACTTCCCGCAAGGCCGCATCACCGACCACCGCATCAACCTCACGCTGTACAAGATCGACGCCATGATGGACGGTGAGTTGACCGAATTATTTGATGCGCTGGCGGCCGAACATCAGGCCGAATTACTGGCCACCCTGTCCGGCGAAGCCTGAGTGAACGTTGCCCAGATTCTCGATGATGCCACCACCCAAATCGCCGCTGCGCTTGGGCTGGATAAACGTGTAGCCCGACTTGAGGCTCGCGTGCTCGCTTCACACGGCTGGGCCGTGGAAACTGCATGGCTGATTGCACACGACACCGATGCGCTATCCGATAAACAAATCGCGGCGTTTCAATCCCTGCTGTTGCTGCGTCTGGAAGGCCAGCCTATCGCCTACCTCATAGGAACACGCGAGTTTTATGGTCGCCCATTTCTGGTCACGCCCGATGTCCTCATTCCCCGCCCCGACACGGAGCTGCTGGTCGAACTTGCGCTGGAACGCATCCCGCCCGATCGGTCCATGGACATACTGGATCTGGGCACCGGAAGCGGCTGTATTGCCATCACTCTGGCACTGGAGCGACCGTTGGCACGGATAACAGCTGCAGACCGCTCGACTGCGGCCCTGGCCGTCGCGCATCGCAATGCCGAGCACCTTGGCGCGCGCGTTGAATTCATGACAAGCAACTGGTTCGCCGCATTTTCCGGACGAAAATTCGATCTAATTGTCAGCAACCCGCCTTATGTTGCCGCAGCAGACCCTCACCTGATACGTGGCGACGTTCGCTTTGAACCCTTGAGTGCACTGACTGCCGGGCAGGACGGGCTGGATGACCTTCGCCAGCTTACGCGTTCAGCACGCGAACATCTGCAAGTGGGAGGAACACTGCTGATGGAACACAGCTACGATCAAGCCGAGGCAGTGCAAGGTTTGTTGCGCACACATGGTATAAATGACGCATATGGCTGGGCAGACTTGGCGGGGGTTTCCCGCGTAAGCGGAGGCAAACTGTCGGAATAATTTACACCTTGCCACCTACCCTCCCCATGACAATTCGCCGGATATCCCTCCCACCGGTCAATTCAGGTGCGCAGGCCGTATGCTGGCGCGTTTCTTGCTGATGTTTCTTGCTGATGTACTGATTAAACTGTATCTAAATAATTATCGAGGCCTGCCATGTCTGACCCCTCTCCCGACACGCAAGACAAACCGCTCGAGGCAACGCACACTGCGGAAATCAATTCTTCCCGTCGCAAACTGACTGGAGCTGTCCTCGGCGGATCCGCGATTTTTACGCTGGCGAGCCGGCCGGTGTTGGCTGGTGTCTGTCAGACCCCATCGGCAGCCGTCTCGGGAAACCTGAGCCAGCATGGCACACCAGCGGTATGCAGAGGACTATCGCCCGGATACTGGAAAGAACATCCGAACCAATGGCCCAAGCCTACTTATGACCCAGGGACAGCCACCCGGCCATCTGGAAGTGCAGGCAATAGTTTCAGGAACCAAACCGAGAACTGGAGTGGCGGTACCTTGTTCCATCCGACTTTCGCTGGCACGCTGTTCAAGGCGGATCTCGACCAAAATGTCACCACGGCCAAAACCTCGCTTTCCATGATGCAGGTCATGCAGATGAACAATGGCAACAATCCATGGGGCCTCACCGATCCAGACAACCTGGGTGCGCATATTGTCGCTGCGTTGCTGAACGCAAAAAAGACTTACACATCAGGTGTGCTGTCGGAAACACAGGTCATCACCATGTGGAACGAATGGGTGAGCAAGGGCTATTTTGAACCCACCGCCGGTGTACGCTGGTCCTCGGCCCAGATCGTGATCTACATCAAGTCCTCTTTCGTCTGAGTAACCGCTCCCAGTCCGTTCGTAACCTAGCATCTGCCTTCACACATCGCGATTGCCACGCTTCCAGATCAAAACCTTTGAACCCGAGGCCGTTGTCTTCGACACGGCCTCGGGCGACACGCATTACCTCACCCCGCTTGCTCTGGCGCTATTTCAGCTCATCCAAATCCAGCCTGGCATGACAGCGGCCGACATTGAAACAAGCCTGGCCGCCCGGCTTTCCCTCCAAACCGGTCCTCATTTCACCCAGATGACAGATGAAGCGATTAGCAGCTTGCGCCGGATCGGCCTGCTGGCAGCGCCATGAAACTGCAGCAACTTTCAGCTGCCGACTTGCGGAAACAGCTCGCAGGAGAAGGAGTCTGGTTACGCACAGGCCCATTTTCGCTCAGAATCCGTTCGCAACTCCCGCGTATCGCTGAAGGCCTTTCCGATCTGTACGGCCAATTTGAAGTGCGCAACTCAAGTCAGGCATTCGCGGACTTTCACATAACGCTAAATCCCCCTACCCGCCTGCGTCGCTGGTTTCGCCCTCAGGTGGGATTTTCGTTCGACGGCAACCAACCATTCAAGGCATTACCGCTCGATCAGGCTTACCCTATGATGGAATGGGGCTTAAACTGGTGCGTATCGATGCACGCCCATCAATACCTGATCATTCATGCCGCCGTCGTGGAAAAAAATGGCCTGGCGGTAATTCTTCCGGCGCCACCCGGTTCCGGGAAAAGCACCCTGACTGCGGGTCTGGTGCTTTCTGGTTGGCGTTTGTTATCGGATGAACTGACGCTGATAGATCGCAAGACCGGCATGATCCATGCCTTGCCTCGCCCGGTCAGCCTGAAAAACCAGTCGATCGAGGTCATCCGCCAATTTAGCCCCGAAGCCTTCATCAACCGTGCTGCCCACGACACCCTCAAGGGCACCGTCGCCCACATGCGCCCGCCCAAAAGCAGCGTCCAACGTCAACATGAACCCGCCCGTCCTGGCTGGGTGATTTTCCCCAAATGGCGAGCCAATGCTGGAACGCTGCTGACCCCTCGCTCCAAAGCACAGACATTCATGTTCCTGGCACAGAATGCATTCAACTATAGCCATCTCGGCACCGACGGTTTTCGTGTCGGCACGGCGTTGATCGAGCAGGTGGGATGCTACGATTTTCAATATAGCCAATTGCACGAGGCCATCGCGGCCTTTAACCGACTCGCTGACACCCCCACCCAGGATGCACTTGTTTAGACATCCCTCCGTGGCCGCACCTAAGGATCTGGTTTCCAGCGTCTTGCGCAGCCCCGATATGCTGTTCCAATTCTCCACAGCCGAGTGGGACATGCTGGTACGGCAAGCGCGTAGCGCCGGATTGCTGGCACGTATTCACAATGTATTAACTCAACACAAGATGGTTGAAGTCATTCCGGCCGAGGCGCGCTGGCATTTTGAGTCAGCCGTGACCCTGGCTATAAAACAGCAACTGGCCGTACGTTGGGAAGTTGAACAAATTCGCGCCGCCCTGGGCGGACTGGATTGCCCGCTTGTCGTGTTAAAGGGCGCTGCCTATGTGACGGCCCAATTACCCGCCGCCCGCGGCCGGCTCTTTAATGACATCGACATTCTGGTGCCACGCAACCTGCTGAATCAGGCAGAAGCTGCATTGATGCTGGCAGGGTGGCATACCACCGGTTTGTCTCCTTATGACGAGCGCTACTACCGGCGCTGGATGCACGAAATTCCGCCCATGCAACACCTGCACCGCGCCTCGGTGATTGATGTGCATCACGCCATCCTGCCCGATACCGCGCGCTATTTTCCCGACCCGCAGAAACTGCTCAACCGGATTGTGCCTGCGGGAGATGACATGCCTGGGGTATATGTCTTCTCTGCCGAGGACCGCATCCTGCATTCGGCGACCCATCTGTTTCACGACGGCGAACTGCCGCACGGCCTGCGCGACCTGACCGATCTCGATCTTTTGCTGCGTCACGAAGCAGGAACACCTCTTTTTTGGCCGCGTTTGGTGGCACGTGCAGAAGAACTCCAACTGGGCCGGTCGTTGTACTACGCGCTGCGCTACACGCAATACTTTCTGGATACCCCGATCCCACCAACCGTGTGGCATGACCTCCGCTCGGTTACCCCTAACGCTGTACTGTTAAGCATAATGGACAGCATTTTCACCCGTGTGCTCGCCCCGGCACATGCCAGCTGTGATGATGCATTCAGCTCAATCGCCCGTCAGGCAGCCTATGTTCGCGCGCATTGGTTGCGCATGCCCGCGCATTTATTGATCCCGCACCTGATCCACAAGGCTTTTATCAGCCCTTACCTGGATGACAGCACACCTAAGCCGGCTTGACGTCACCACCACCACAGGTATAATTCCCGACTATTCCAGTCAAGTATTGTTCAGGAGCGTAAAAATGACCGCATTAGACCGAATTCGTGACCAAGTCACCACCAACACCGTTGTTCTGTATATGAAAGGCACGCCCCAGTTTCCGCAATGCGGCTTTTCTTCTAAAGCAGCGCAAGTGCTGCAAGCCTGCGGTCTGCAGGAATTTCTGGCTGTGAACGTACTGGCCGACCCCGAGATTTTCGAAAACCTGAAACACTACGCCAACTGGCCAACCTTCCCCCAGCTGTACATCAAGGGTGAGTTGATCGGGGGTTCTGACATCATGATCGAGATGTACCAGAAGGGTGAAATGCAGACGCTGCTGGAAGAATCTAAAGCCGCTTAAGTCTGCCGCACAGCAACAAAAAAGCCGACTGCATGTCGGCTTTTTTGTTTCCCAAATATCCAGTCTGATCGCAGGTCAGTTCGCCTCATCCGCAGAAGGCTCGCTGTCCATCCCCAGTTCATGAATTTTTCGCGTCAGCGTATTGCGGCCCCATCCCAACAAGTGCGAGGCCTCGATGCGGCGACCACCGGTATGACGCAACGCGACTTCGATCAGCGTTTTTTCGTAATCCTGAGTAAGCGCGTCGAGAATGGCGGCTTCGCCACGAGCCAATCGCGCACTCGCCTCCGCCGCCAGCCCCTGCAACCAGTCGCCGCCAGATTGATTCGAGGATCCCTGCATTAAATCAGACGGTAGATCCCCCACCTCAACCACCTGACCGGGCGCCATCACTGTCAAATAATGGCTGACGTTTTCAAGCTGACGCACGTTGCCACTCCAGGGCAGATTGACTAGCGTCTTCAGTGCGGAATCCGACACGCCCTTCGCTTCCACCCCCAGTTCCCGTGCACTTTTCTGCATGAAGTGGCGCACCAGCAGCGGAATGTCTTCACGCCGCTCGCGCAGTGCGGGCAGACGCAGGCGGATCACGTTCAAACGATGAAACAGGTCCTCACGGAACAAGCCTTCACGCACGCGGACTTCCAGATCCTGGTGCGTCGCGGCAATCACCCGCACATTCACCTTGATCGGCGTGTGCCCCCCCACCCGATAGAACTGGCCGTCGGACAGCACCCGCAACAACCGGGTTTGGAGTTCAGACGGCATGTCGCCGATCTCATCCAGAAACAAGGTGCCGTTATCGGCCTGTTCAAAGCGGCCGCGTCGCTGCGCCGCGGCGCCAGTAAAAGCACCACGCTCATGGCCAAACAATTCGGATTCCAGCAAATCCTTGGGGATGGCTGCGGTATTCAACGCAATAAATGGCCCGGTCGCGCGTGGACTATGTCGATGCAAAGCCCGTGCAACCAGTTCCTTGCCACTACCGGATTCACCTGTGATCAACACCGTGGCATGCGACGGTGCCAGCCGCCCGATGGCGCGAAACACCTCCTGCATCGCCGGCGCCTGACCGAGAATTTCCGGAACCGGAGCATCACTGCTGACCGGCACATCACGGCTGGCATTTTCTGCCAGTGCGCGACGCACAAGTTCAACCGCCTGGTCGACGTCGAATGGTTTGGGCAGGTATTCGAACGCACCGCCCTGAAACGCCGCTACCGCACTGTCGAGGTCGGAATAGGCCGTCATGATAATGACTGGAACTTTGGGCAGGCGCTCTTTCAGCGCCTGCAGCAACTCCAGGCCGCTCACTCCCGGCATGCGGATATCGGACAGCACCGCACTCGGTTGGCTACGCTCCAGTTCGCGCAGCGCATCGCCGGCCGAACTGAAAGTCATGCACGGAATCTCATCGCGCAACAGTGCTTTTTCCAGCACCCAGCGAATGGAACGGTCGTCATCAATAATCCAGACACAGCTTTGTTTTGGCATGGTGTTCAATTCGGAAGCGGAAGAAAAATAGAAAAGACAGTGTGCCCGGGCTGACTCTCACAGTCGATCGTGCCATGGTTTTGTGCAACCAGCGTTTGCGCGACCGCCAACCCCAAGCCGCTACCGCCTTCACGGCCTGACACCAGCGGGTAAAAAATCTGTTCGCGGATCTCATCGGGAATGCCCGGTCCATTGTCGATAATTTCGATCAGCATTCCTAACTGGTAGCGGCGGCTTTCCAGCGTGATTTGCCGCGCTACCCGTGTTTTGAGAATGATTTCACCCTGCCCGTGCATTGCCTGCACCGCATTGCGTGCAACGTTGAGCGTAGCCTGGATCAACTGCTCAGAGTCGGCATGAATTTCCGGCAGACTGATATCGTAGTCGCGCCGCAATGCCACACTCGGCGTCTCAGCCAGAATCAGGCTACGAACCCGCTCAAGGACTTCATGGATATTAACCGCACCAAAACGGGGCATCCGGTGCGGCGTCAACAATCGCTCCATCAGCGATTGCAGACGGTCTGATTCCTTGATGATGACTTGAGTGTATTCACGCAGCGACTCGCGCGGCAGCTCGTGTTCCAGCAATTGCGCAGCGCCGCGAATGCCGCCTAATGGATTCTTGATTTCATGCGCGAGATTGCGCAAGAGTTCGCGATTGGCTTCCTGCTGCAAGCGCGCCCGTTCCAGCCTGGCTATGCGCAACTGAGGGTCCGCCGCACGCATCTCGATCAACATGGCATGAGCAGGATTTTCTAGTGGAGAAACACTGCACCCGACCCGCAGGGTGGGGTGTCCCCCCATCATGAGATCCAGTTCGTACTCAATGACCACTTCCTGTTCGCTGCGTGCAGTCTGTATCGCATTCAAAAGCTCGGGACTACGCGCAAATGCCTTTAATACATCTTCTCCGACCAGAAGCGCGCCTGACACGCCGAGCAAAGTTTCTGCCGCGGGGTTGATGAAGACAATGCGGCCGTCTGCATCCAGCACCAAGGTGCCGGTAGACAAACAATCGAGTCCGGTAAAGTCTGTTGGAGGGGGCAGTGACATACTCATACACTCATCAGAAGCACTGATTGTGCCAGAGCGTGGTTGTTGACGCTTTATCGGCTTTACAACCACGGCCAACTTCTTGCGAGTGGAGCGTGGCCGTTGAGGCTTTAGCTTCTTTAGTGTGTGGTTGTTACCACTTGAGTCGAGCGTGTTCCGGTTGAATCACCAGGCCCGCATTACTGCGTGTCGAGCCAGACACTTATTTCAGATTAGCCAGTTCGCGTTGGATCGAGGTCACGTTCTGCTCGTGTTGTTCCAGCGTGGTTTGCAGCTTCTTGATGCGATTGAGATAGGTTGAATCGGTCGCGCGCTCACCCGGCTGGACACGCTCGCCCAATTGCAGTTGCCGGCGCGCCTCGTCGGCATTGCGGCGCTCGCCGCTAATTTCATCCAACAGTACCTGGCGACGGATATCGTCCCGGTTTCTTTGGGTGTTGGGATCGATCCGCGGGAAATTAGCTGGGCTGGGATTGTAGGAAGCCCGTCGGGGCGCAGGGGTCGCCGCTGGCAGCGGCGTAGGCGCACCAGGTAAGTCGATGCGCTTGGCGCCCTTTTTATAGACATCGGTAAACGTCACCTGACCATTTTCGTCGACGTATTTGTAGATTTCAGCCTGCGCGGGCGCAGCCAGGATCAGGCACAACAGCAAGGAATAATGATTGATTTGCATGGCTTCAAGTTTAACGGTCACCTTGCATAACGGACAAAACAAGACAATCTTGACCATGCAAACTGGGTCTGCGCTGACAAGGCGGAAATAAAAAGGGCGGCCGAAGCCGCCCCATTGCATCAGATGCGTACGCGATTACAGCGAGTAATACATCGCGAACTCGGCCGGATGCGTGGTCATGCGAAACTTGGTGACTTCCGTCATTTTCAGTGTGATGTAGGCATCGATCATGTCGTTGGTGAACACACCGCCACGAGTCAGGAACTCGCGATCCTTGTCGAGCTCGTCAAGCGCCATGTCGAGGCTGTGGCAAACCTTCGGGATCTTCGCGTCTTCTTCCGGTGGCAGGTCGTATAGATCCTTGTCGGCAGGATCGCCGGGGTGAATCTTGTTCTGAATGCCGTCCAGACCCGCCATCATCAGTGCAGTAAAGCACAGGTAAGGGTTAGCCATGGGATCGGGGAAACGGGTTTCGATACGCCGTGCTTTTTCGCTGGCAGCGATCGGAATACGGATCGAAGCCGAACGGTTACGGGCCGAGTACGCCAGCATCACGGGGGCTTCAAAGCCGGGCACCAGACGCTTGTACGAGTTGGTCGACGGGTTGGTGATCGCGTTCAGCGCCTTGGCGTGCTTGATGATGCCGCCGATGAAGAACAGGCTCATCTCGGATAGGCCTGCGTAGCCGTTGCCAGCAAACAGATTCTTGCCGTCTTTCCACAGCGACATGTGCACGTGCATGCCGGAACCGTTGTCGCCAACGATGGGCTTGGGCATGAAAGTCGCAGTCTTGCCGTAGGCGTGCGCAACGTTATGGACAATGTATTTCAGCATCTGCGTCC
>JAGXGP010000117.1 GCA_024636775.1 Hydrogenophilales bacterium | reverse complement strand
TCTGGTGCAAACCGGCTACGCCATCTTGTGGACCCTGCTCGCCTTGGGCTTGATGGTGCTGGCACATCGCCGCGTGCAGCGCTCGTTGTGGATGCTGGGTGCCGGGCTGCTCGGGTTGACGCTCGCCAAACTATTCCTGATTGATCTATCCAATGCAGGTGGAACCGAACGCATTATCGTGTTTATTGCGGTGGGGGTTTTGATGCTGGTGGTGGGGTATCTGGCACCCCTCCCCCCCAATGCATCCAAACAACAAACACTTATGTCGGGAGCGGAAGCATGAAAACTTTTCTGCGTATCGCCAGCGCGGTTCTGATCATCCACCCGGCCGTTGCCTGCGCTGCAGACAAACCGGATGATTTCTCCGTCCATTTCGCGGTGCTGACGGCTCAAGGCGCGAGCCTGCAACGCCTTGCCCTGCCCAAGGAAGCCCTGGCCGCCTTGCAATCTGCAAGCGCTGCGGATGTACGCGTTTTCAATGGCGACGGTCATGCAGTACCCCTCGCGAAAATCCCCCTGCGCAACGTAACCATTGCCGCACAACCGAGGAATTGGCCGATTTATCCTGTGATGGCCACCACAAACCAACAGCAGAATCTGGGCCTGAGTTTACGAATAGAAAAAACAGCAGGCCGCAGCATCGTACGGGTGATCGACGGCACAAACCCCCATTTAATCGCATCAGCCACGCAACACATTGCGACTCTGGTGGACACCCGGCCCATCAAGGGGCCACTGGCCTTATTGACGGTGGACGCGGGGATGCCACCGGGAGAGCCTATTTTGCTGACTGTCACCGCCAGCACGGATTTAAAAACCTGGCGCACCCTGGCGCAAGACGTGCCCGTCTTCCATTTCGGCCCTGCGGCAAATGCGCCCGGCAGCATGAACGTGCCGCTGAACGGGATGCGTGTGGACAATGAGTATCTCCGCATCAGCTGGCCGCCGGGTGCGGCATTCAATTTGCGTGGCGTGCGCATCACACCTGCAGCCAGTAGCGTGGCACCCCAGCGGCATGGGGTGCCGTTAGAAGCCCAGCGCGACGGCAAGGCCTACGTTGTTTCAATTCCGTTTGCCACGCCCTTGCAGGCCATCGATATTCGACCTGTTGGTTCCGACCAGCTCGTCCCGATTCAGTTGTCAGGCCGCGGCAGCCATGGCGATAAATGGCGCGCGCTCACCACGGGTGTGGTCTACCGCATCAACACAGCGGGGACGGAATCACTCAGCCCACCCATCGAGTTGCATGGCGTATCCCTGCGCGAGTTGCGTATCGAGCCCACGGCAAACAGCGCCGGGTTTACCGCCGCGCCCCAAGTCAGCGCACTGCTCGATCCATCCGAATGGGTCTTTGTGGCCAGCGGACCCCCGCCCTTTATCCTGGCTGTCGGCCGCGCCGGTGCCCCATCCACGCAGCTGCCATTGGCCAGCCTGATTCCCGGCTACACCGCAGATGCTGAGTTGAAGCTCCCCGTAGCCAGCGTCGATGTGGCTTCCGCCACCACCCGCCCCCCCAGCCAACTGACCCAACTCAGCCAGGCACTGGGCGCACCCTCCGCACGTTCCCTGGTGCTTTGGGCCGTGCTGATTGGCGGGGTGCTGGTTTTGGCTGGCGTTGCCTGGATGGTCATGCGGCAAATGAAAACAACTCACAAACCGCCTCTTTGATGGATTGAACCCGGCCACTTTCGCCCCGAATCACACAATCAAAAAGGCGAATCGTCCTTGCGGCGGTAAACTCTTACCCCCCGCACATTCAAGCCCGCCATGACCGATTCCATCCGACTTTCCAAACGCGTTGCCGAACTCAGTGCCTGTTCACGCCGCGACGCCGAGCTGACCATCACCGGCGGCTGGGTGCGGGTGGATGGTGTGGTGGTCGAGGAACCGCAGTTTCGCGTCACCGATCAACGCATCGAAATCGACCCCAAGGCCGATCTCACCCAGGCCGAGCCGGTCACGCTGCTGTTGCACAAGCCGGCAGGGGTGCCGATGAAAGCGCTCGATCAGGCCGCAACCAACTTGCTCAGCGACGCCACCTTATGGGCAGATGAAAGCGCCAACATCCGCCCGCTGAAAAAACACTTTTCCCAACTCACCGTCTGCGTGCCGCTGGAAACCGATGCCGCCGGCCTGGTCGTGTTTACGCAAGACTGGCGAGTCGTGCGCAAACTCACCGAAGACGCCGCCACGCTGGAACACGAAGTTATCGTCGAAATCATCGGCGAGCTCATTCCAAACGGGCTCAAACGCCTGAACAAAGGTATCCCCTACAACGGCCGCACCCCGCCCACGCTCAAGGTCAGCTGGCAAAACGAGACTCGCCTGCGGGTTGCGCTCAAGGGCACACAAACCGGGCAGATCGCCCACCTGTGCGAAGCCGTAGGGCTTGAAGTGGTCTCGATGAAACGCATCCGCCTCGGCGGCATTTCCATGGGGAAACTCCCCGCCGGACAATGGCGTTACATGCGCGAAGACGAGCGGTTTTGATGGTTGTGAGCGGGCTCACCTCGAACTGATCCGTTCGTGGTGAGCCCTCCAGACAGACTGCGTTAGCCGGGTTCCGCAACAAACCGCGCCACAAACGCCCCTTCGTAACCCGCCGGCAAAGGAATGCTGACACGATGACCGCTGCCCGGTGCAACGTTGACCGGCGCACTGTCCTTGCCCTGCATGCTGGGGATCGTCAGTTCCAGGTTGCCCTTGGGGTGGATGAGTTCGATGCGGTCGCCCACTGAAAACTTGTTCTTCACATCAATTTCAGCCAGACCCGCTGCGTCATACGTCATGACATCGCCGACATACAGGCTGCGGTCAGAATCGGAATGGCTCTGCAGATAGCTCTGGTATTCACGGTCGGGGTGACGCTCGAAGAAACCGCCGGTGTAGCCCCGGTTGGCCAGACCATCGAGGTCGCGCAGTAAAGCGGGATCGAGTGGTCGCCCGGCAACGGCGTCGCCGATGGCCTGGTGATAGGTTTGGCAGGTGCGCGCCACATAGTAGGGTGACTTGGTGCGGCCTTCGATCTTGAGCGAATCGATGCCCATTTCCGTCAGCCGCTGCACGTGTTCAATCGCGCGCAGGTCTTTGGAATTGAGAATATAGGTGCCGTGCTCGTCTTCTTCGACCGGCATGAAGCTGCCGGGATTTTTCTTCTCTTCCAGCAAATACACGTCGCCGTCCGGCGCCACGGTGGCGGGCTTGAGGTCGTACTCCCAGCGGCACGAATTGGTGCATGCGCCCTGGTTGGGATCGCGGTGGCTCATATAGCCCGAGAGCAAGCAACGACCAGAATAGGCAATGCACAGCGCGCCATGCACGAAAACTTCCAGTTCCATGTCCGGGCATTCCTGGCGTATTTCGGCAACCTGATCAAGCGAGAGCTCGCGCGAAAGAATCACGCGCTTGATGCCAAGTTTTTTCCAGAACCGCACCGCTGCGTAGTTGACGGTGTTTGCCTGAACCGACAGATGGACGGGCATCTCCGGCCAGGTTTCGCGAATCATGTCGATCAACCCCGGATCGGCCATGATCAATGCATCCGGTTTGAGCGCGATGACCGGCGCCATGTCCGCCAGATAGGTTTTGACCTTGCTGTTGTGCGGAGAAATATTGCTGACCACATAAAACAGCTTGCCCCGGCTGTGTGCATAGTCAATGCCCACTCCCAATGCCACCTCATCGCGAAAACTGTTATTACGGACGCGCAGGCTGTAGCGCGGCTGGCCGGCATAAACCGCATCGGCGCCAAAGGCGAGCGCCGTTTCCAGCATGGTTTGCGAACCGGCGGGCGCCAGCAACTCAGGGTGACGTATCTTGGAGGGGTTCAATTGAAATGACCGGGTGTGTGGATGAACAACAATAGACGCTCATGATATTTCGAAAAGGAATTTCCCATCATTCCCATTTTCCAGGGCCGAGAGGTAACGAGCCGTAGTGACCGCGCCAATTGTGTCAGGTAAATAGCGGGATACGATTTTGGGCTTTGATGAGCGGCTGTAGAAAGACGAGGAGCCGACGTCCAAGAGCTGGTGGCCCACCGTCGCCTTCTCGGCCTAAGCGGCCATTGAGCACCTGCGGCTTGGGCGGCTGCTCCACTTCGCACTGCAGCCGTTCGACCACTTCCAACGAAAAATCAGCGGCGATGAATCGGAACGACTGCTTACCGAAAAACGCTACGCACCCTATCGACCCTCTGCGGCCATTGGCCTATCTGGCTCGAACGTCTCTTGAGCAGCGATTCTGTTGAAAAACTCAAAGTTCCGATGCTCCGAATTTCTGCCTAAAACCATACCGATCGGGAATCCTGCTCAATAAGCAGGCATAGATTCGTGTGGGTGATCTTGGCTAAGTTTGAGAGCAATTTCCGTGGCCCCCCATATCCATGACCGACGCACGCTCCCTAAAGCCCTAGAATTTTTTCTGCGCCGCCAAAAAATAGTTTTTCAACAGAATCCAGCGGGAACGGCCGTTCAGGTCAGCGTCTGTAAGGATTGTTAAGCTTTAGTTTCCCAGTCCGCAATATGGCCAGTATCTTCAGGCAGATGGAAAGGTTCAGCCAATATTTCCTCTGTATTGCGCTTCGCCAGTTCAGACATGCCCCAGAAGAAAATCGTGGCAAGTACAACGGTTGCGCCCATCGACCAATAGATTTTCTGCAGTGACGGATTCTTGAGGTTGAAATAGCCCAACTGGGCGATGTTTAACACCACCACGGCTCGTAGCATGTATTCCGTGTTGATTTTCTTCAGTACGTGCGCACCAAGGGGAGCCATAACCAGCACGACAGGTGCGGCGCAGAGCCAAGTCTGAACCTGATATTGCGTGAGCGCCCCTTCATACAAGCCTCGGTAGGCGTAACCGAGGATGCTCATCGTGGCCATCATGATTACGCTCATTTCTGTGGCAATCTTTTCTTTCATCGTGAAGTGGGTGACCAGAATGGTGTAAAGCAGTATGTCCGCACCCGTTCCAAACAGGCTTGTACACATCCCACCAATGAAGACGACGGCTGATGTAAAAAGTCGATCTTTGAGGTGCTTTGCGGTGTAAGTGCCTTGCGTTCCGCGGTGGCTGCTGAAGAGATAGACGATGGTGAAACTGGCGATTAGGCTCAGGAATAGCGCCTGAATCACATATACCGTGATGTCCTGCAGGGTATGCATGCCTACGACAAAGCCGATAAACGCAATCGGCACCCACCAGAGCAGCGGCTTGAAGACACCAATATCGGTATTGCGTCTGGTCAGGATAAAGATGCTGGCGCTGGTCATGCCGACGCTCTGGATCATCATGCTGAAGTCGCGAGCCAGAACCCGATCTATATCCAGAAAGATGCTCAACACCGGGAAGGCAACTGCACCACCCCCTTCAGGTGTAGAGCCAGCGACAAATGCTCCAACGATCATGGTGGCAGGGTAATACCAATGTTCCAGCAGGAACTGGACATTGTTATATAGGCCGAACAGCACAAGCCACACGCAGAATATGGTCAAAAGCCATATTCGGAATATCTTGCTTTCTAAGAACAATTTATGCCAGTCAATATGCTTCCACAAGTCAAGATGATACAAGTCCTGTGATCACTGGAACACAGGTTCTACGACCGCTCACACGACCGCTTACAGTCTGGACCGGCCAGCCAGTCCACGCGGGTCAATGACTCTTGATGGCCGACTGCACGCATACGGCATCTTGCCAGAAAGCCGCCATCCGCGACCCGGTAACACAATCAGACTCCCATCAACAACGAAGGAGTCTGACATGGAAACCAATCAAACTTGGGAACCCTGGAACAAAGGCAAGCTGGTAGGCCAAAAGCCGCCACTCAAGCCCAAGGACATCTGGGCCATCCGAATCCACCTCCAAAACGAACACCAGGTTCGCGACCTGGCCATGTTCAATCTGGCGATCGACAGCAAGCTGCGTGGCTGCGATCTGGTGAACCTGCATGTACGGGACGTGACGCACGGCAACCAGGTGTTGCCCCGTGCGATGGTCGTGCAGCGGAAGACCCAACGTCCGGTGCAGTTCGAACTGACCGAGCCGACCAGGTCTGCTGTATCGGCATGGGTCGAAAAGGCGAATTTGAGGCCGGAGCACTATCTGTTTCCCAGTCGCCTGGCGAAATCGCCCCATGTTTCTACTCGCCAGTACGCCCGGATCGTTCATCAGTGGGTTGCGGCTATTGGACTCGATTCCACGGTCTATGGCACGCACACCATGCGACGGACCAAGGCGACACTGATCTACAAACGGACGAAGAATCTTCGCGCCGTTCAGCTTCTACTAGGGCACTCGAAGCTGGAAAGTACAGTCAGGTATCTCGGGATCGAGGTAGATGACGCCTTGGAGATCTCGGAGCAGACTGAAATCTAGCATCGGGTAAGCCGGCCGCACGCTAGGCCCCCTGGTGGGCTTCGTGCGGCCGCTTTCTGGCCAGATGCCGTATGCGTGCAGTCGGCCAGAAGCCGTCATTGCCTTTCGTGGACGGGATGGCCGCAATGATCCTCAAAGGGGCCTTCGTTGGCATCATTAACCAGTCCTTTGAACGGCGACTCCGCCTACCGATACCTGCCATAGGGGCTGCGCGCATTGTTCGGCCAAGATGGCCATGCCGCTCACTCATTTCAGACGTTAAGAATACGACCCGCCCTCTCAGTGAGACGATACCCTGGGCAGGCAGACTATTTCTATAGGATTGGCCGTTATCGTCACACTCTCCGCGCGATAGAGATGGGTTGCCTTTGTCTGGATCATTTCCGCCAGAAGACTGGCGAGATCACGACTAGGAGCGTAAAAAGTTCCAGCCGTCCCAGCAGCATAGAGAAGGTGCAGATCCAGGTTTGGAAATCGGTGAGGATTGCATAGGTCGTGGCAGGCCCTACCTGGCCAAGGCCGGGGCCAGTACTGTTGATGGTGGCAACGATGGCGGTAAAGGCCGTGAAGGCATCCAGGCCCGTCATGGTGAGCAGAAAACCCAGGATCACGATGGACGCGACATAGATGAAGAAGAAGGCCAGTACGGCGTACATGATCTTGTCGGGCACGGCCGCACCTCTCAACTTGATGGGGATCTCCGCATTGGGATGAATGAGCCGAGCCAGTTCACGATGGAGCTGCTGATAGAGCAGAAGCGCGCGCATCATCTTGATGCCGCCGCCAGTAGATCCTGCACTGGGTGAAAAGCTACCCAGGAACAACATCCACAACGCCGCGAAATATGGCCAGGCATTGAAGTCCTGGTTGGCCAGCCCCAGGGAAGTGGCGATGGAGATGGTGTTGAAGCTTGCATAGCGAAGGGCCGAAGGAAAATCCAGATAGACGCCTTTCGCCCAGAGATAGATAGCCAGGGCAAGGCAGGAACCAAGCACGATGAAGAGAAACCACCTTACCTCGGGGTCGTTCCCGTACACCTTGAAGCTGCGGTGACGCAGCACTAGAAAATGGGTGGCGAAGTTCATGCCGGCGACAAGGGCGAAAACCATGGCGATGGCTTCGAGCGTCACCGAATTGAAGTGGCCGAAGCTGGCATCGTGCGAGGAAAACCCGCCCAAACCCATCACGGTGAAGGCGTGGATCAGGGCGTCCACCCATCCCATCCCCCCAACCCAGAAGGCCACGAAGCAAGCCAATGTCAGAAACAGATAAACCACCCATAGTCCCTTGGCGGTCTCCGCCATGCGAGGGGTCAGCTTCGTATCCTTCATGGGGGTGGGCGACTCGATCTTGAACATCTGCCGGCCACCAACCCCCAGCAGGGGCAGAACCGCCACGACCAGCACGATGACCCCCATGCCACCGATCAGGTGCATCTGAGTGCGCCACAGGTTGATGGATGGGGCCAGATTGTCCAGCCCGGAAAGGGTGGTTGCGCCCGTGGTGGTGAGCCCGGACATGGTCTCGAAGTAAGCATCCGTGAAGGACAGATCCGGGAGATATATCAACAGCGGCAACGCGGCGAATATCGGTAGGATGGTCCAGATCAGCACGACCAGCAGGAAGCCGTCACGGTACCTGAGCTCATCCTGGTTCTTGAACGTGGCCAGCCAGAGCAGGCTGCCCGCGCCTACAGTGACCAGAAAAGCATGGTCATAGGCCCGTTGGGCATCGTCGCCCAGAATCAGGGAGATGATGAGGGGCAACAGCATCGAAAGGCCGAACACGAGTATGACGATGCCCAATATCTTCAATATGGGGATGAAGCGTCGACGCTTGGGCATCAAATTACAAACCGGTAGCCGATGCCGGTCTCCGTAATGAAGTGCCGGGGTTGGGCGGGGTCTTCCTCGAGCTTGTGACGCAGCCGGCCCACATAGACTCGCAGGTAATGGCCATGATCGGCATGGCCCGGTCCCCATACTTCATTGAGGAGTTGGCGTTGTGTGATGACAACCCCTGGCTTGGTGACCAGGCAGTTCAACAAACGGAACTCCAGGACGGTCAGGTGAACTGGATGTCCTTCACGGGAGACAGTGTGACGCACAAAGTCCACCACCACTTGCCCAAAGTGAATGGTGGGCGGACTGGCATTGGGCTGGGCATGCCGACGCAGCAACGCACGCATCCTTGCCAGCAGCTCGGCAATGCCAAATGGCTTGCCGAGGTAGTCATCCGCGCCAATGTCGAGGGCCATGACCTTGTCTGTCTCCTGAGCGCGGGCGGACAGGACCAAGATAGGCAGGCTTGACCACTGGCGAAGCTCCCGGATGAAATCGACGCCATCACCATCCGGCAGGCCCAAGTCAAGAATGAGAAGGTCAGGCGGTCGGTCACTGAGTTGGTTGCGAGCCTCGGCAAGGGTGGATGCCTCGACAACACCCAGTCCCTCGCCCTCCAAGGCGAGGCGCACAAAGTGGCGTATCCGCAGATCGTCCTCGACCACGAGAGCCCTGCTCACAAGCCCATCTCCGGCATCTCTTCCTCGATGATGGGCGGTGTGCCCAGCGGGAGAGTGAACTGGACGCAGGTACCTTGGCCATCTTTCGGGGCGCTCAAGGTCAGTCGCCCCTGGTGAGCCTCCACGATGGCTTTGCAGATGGTCAATCCGAGCCCAACGCTGGGTTTGCCGGAGTCTGCCGCTTCACGCAAGAAGGGCGCTTCGAGATCGATATCGGCGGCAAAACCCGGCCCTTGGTCGCAGATGCTGATCTGCGCCCGGTTCCCCAGGGTATTTGCGCTGACTCTGATGGACGTTCCCTCCGGGGCGTGCTTGCAGGCATTGTCCAGCAGATTGCCGATTACCCGCTCCAGCAGGACCGCGTCGAATTCCAGCAGCGGCAGGTCAGGGGGAAGCGCAACCTGCACAGGATGTGAAGCAAGGGCGGGACCGAGCCGCTTGATGGCTGCCCCAATGACCTCTTCCAGGGGCTGCCATTCCTTGCGAAGTCGCAAGCTGCCACTGGAAATGCGGGCCAGCTCCAACAGGTTGTTGACCATGACGGATAGCTCAACCGCCTGTTGGTGGAGGGCATTGGCCGTATCCTGGTGCAAGGGGGGAAGGGCTTCTCCTGCCCTGGTAAGGGTCTCGGCCAGCCCCACCATTGCGGTCAACGGGGTGCGCAGGTCATGGGATAGGCTCGCCAGCACAGAGTTGCGCAGACGCTCGGACGCCATCTGGATTCCCGTGGCTTGGGCAACGTCGGCGTAATGGATTCGCTCAATGGCAATGGCCACCAAATTGGAGACCGTCGTGAGTAGCTCACGTTCTTGTTCGAGGGTGTCATTTTCCGCGCTGACCTCCATCACCCCCCTGATCCGCATGGGGGCCTTGAGCGGCATATACAGGCGACGCGTACCCTGACCAGTTAGCCCAACCTGATCTACGGGTTCCCCTTCGTGATAGGCCCTTTCGGGCAGCGCCGTGTTGATGGACGAGGCCAACGTGGCGTCCAGATAGTGCAACTTATCCTTGCTATCGGGTACCAGCAGGCTGGCACTGACATGACTTGCCTCCCAGAGAAAACCATGGGCGATCTCCTCGACCTGATTGAGCGTCATGGCTCCCGCAAGCCTGCTTGCCATCTTATAGAGGGCATGGTTACGGCGTTCACGTTCCGTGGCTTCAATGGCCTGCTGTCCGAGACGGGCGACCAACTGGCCGGTGATGATGGCCACGGTAAGCATGACCAAGAACGTGATCAGGTACTGAATGTCGTCGACCGCGAAGGACAGATGTGGGGGAACGAAGAAGAAATCGAACAGGCCAACAGCAAGAAAAGACGCCGTCAGGGCGGGGCCACGCCCATATTTGCGGGCCACGAGAAACACCAGCAGCAGAAACAGGATGACGACGTTGGCCAGATCGATGTAACCGGCGATCGGCTTGACGATGAAGGTGGCAATCACGCAATACAGCGCGACGAGCAGATGCGGCCGTAAACGTGTGAGAAATGAAGCGGACGGATGCTGGACCATAACTACCAGAAATACCTAATATTCTGGTGGAAGCATGACACCTGCCATATAAAAATGGTGTAAATAGAATTTGGGCTGAGCTAACCGCTCGGGGAGAGTTCTTGTCGGTAACCAGCGTCATCCCCAGGAGAGCGATCGTATAGTTGAGGATCAGGAACAGCGTGTTGTGCATCTCAGCGCCGGAACATCACGGTTTCCACCATCAGCATGATCACCGACAGGATGTTGGCGGCCAGGGCGCCGGCGGACATGGAAACGATGCTGGCGGTGGCGTACGGGGTGGGGCCCGTGCCATCGATATAAACGGCCATGACCCAGACCCAGGCGGCAGCCAAGAGCCCCAGATCCGCCACCAGGCTGCTGGCGAGGTGGATGGCGCCGATCTGCGTGCGTTCGCCAAACTTGAGTATCGTGGCGATGAGGTTGACGATGATGGCGAAGAACAACGCATACACATGGAGATGGTCAGGGTTGCCGATGGCGCCGAAAACGAAACCGAAGTTGAGGGTCATCGCCAGGATGATGAAAAAACTGAACACAACCTTTTCTAAGTTCATTGTCGATCCGAAAAGTTGAGATGAGGCCCGATTATAGTGCGCAGAAAATGCGGCACTTGAAATGGCGATGACGCTACAAGGCTGTCGGCTGCTGATTCACACAGTAGATGTCTCAATTGCAAAACAACTTGGGTACCGAAGAACTCACGATCTGATCTGCTTGAGGTTCTTCTTATCAAACGAGAACAGATTAAGCTCAAAATGTATCAAGAACCGCACCATGCACGGCCGCATTTTCACGTGGACTATGGTGCGAGCAATCACAGCGCCAGCTATGCAATCGACACAGGAACTCGAATTGAGGGCAACCTTGCCTGATGGAAGCACGCCTCGAAGGTCGTCAGCCCATAGCGGTTACTCATCAGGCGGCGAACTTGGACCTGGCCGTTCGCGGCGCCGCCGAGAAGTTGAAGCACATGATCGAAAGCACCCTTGGGCGGCTGGATAATCATTAACAGCACCAGGGTCTTGCAAAACAACATTCCTGCTCTGTGTAGATCCTCGTGCTTATCGCTGGGTGTCAGCTTCAACGCTCAAACCAGACCACCACGTTTGTTCCCATGACTGGCCGTTCAGGCCGAGCAGCCGACCCTCAGGGGTACAACGCCGACCGGCGGCTTCTGGCCGAAGCCCGCCTTACGCTAAAACACTTGTCACTTCCCTCTGATCAGTAGCACCGGTTTCGTGGCGGAACGCATCACGCCCTCGGCAACGCTACCGAGAAACAGGTGGCTAAGCCCGCGGCGTCCATGTGTCCCAATAACGATAAGGTCTGCCGGCCAGGCCTCGGCGTCCGCTGCGATCACTTCCGGAATACGTTGGCCCAGCGAATCCATTTCAATCAGCTGGGTTTCAACCGGCACTTCGTCATAGCGCGCCACAATGCCAGCCTTGTTCAGGATTTCCTGACCGGTTTTTGCAATAGCTTCTGAAATCCCCGGTGGATAGGGAAAATCCGCACCCAAGTTAATGTTGATGACATCGATTACATGTACCAGCCTCAATTCTGCATTGAGATCTTTGGCTAATTTGATCGCTTCCTGTAAAGCAAGCTCCGCTGTAGTGCTTCCATCCACGGCAACCAAAATACGCTTGAACATTGTGTCTCCCCAGGGTTTTTCGATTTCAAGTAAGCAAGGGACTGTCAGTCCACCCCTTTATGTATAGAGCTGGACAGCAAACCCGTCTAGCACCCACTCGCCCTTCTGTTTCCAGCCTGCGCTGTTTGCTATTCCTCCGAATTCATCAGGCCGATACTTGTAGGAATTTTCGGTGTGCAAGGATTCACCCAAGTCGAAATGGAATGCCTGGCCTGAAATGGTTACGGTTTGCTCGGCGAGGCTGACCAGATGCATTTCGATGCGGCCGGCTTGCGGGTTGTAAAACGCATAGTGGTTGAACTGGGCGAGATCAAAGTTGGCGCCGAGTTCTCGGTTAAGGCGTTCGAGCAGGTTGAGGTTGAAGGCTGCGGTGACGCCGGCAGCATCGTTGTAGGCCTGGTGCAATTGCTGCGGACTTTTTTTGAGATCAAACCCGATCAGCAGTTGGCCTGCTTCACCGGCGAGGTGCCGAAAGCGTGTGAGCACGGTTGCCGCTTCGGCGGGCGAGAAGTTGCCGATGCTGGAACCGGGATAATAGATTAGTCGCCGCCCCGGTGCGAGGTGGGGTGACGCAGCATCGAGCTCGTGGATGAAATCCATGCCGATAGCGGTGACGTCAAGCAGGGGGTAGTCATGCGCAAGCGGTTCGGCTGCCTGCGCCAGCGCACTGCCGGCGATGTCGAGCACGATCAGTTGGCTGGGGTGCAATGCGTCCAGCAATGCACGCACTTTGCTGCAGTCGCCCGCGCCCGGTTCGATGATGCAATCCACTTGGCCGATCGCAGCTGCGATCTCGGGCAGGCGCGATGCCATGAGCGCGTGTTCGGTGCGGGTGACGGCGTATTCGGGTTGTTTGCAAATGGCTTCGAACAAGCGGCAGCCGGGCGCATCGTAAAAATATTTGGGCGGGATGGATTTGGGCTGCGCGGCCAAGCCGGCCAGCACGTCGGCGCGCAGGTCGTCGCGCGCCGCGGGCAAGTCCAGAAAACGGAATGACACTTAGGCGACGACCGAGACGTTGGACCCGGCGTGGAGCTGGCCGATTTCTGCGGCGGCGGCAAAGCCGTGCTTACTGAATATGGCCAATACGGCGTCACGGGATTCCGGGGTGCAGCTCACCAGCAGGCCGCCGCTGGTTTGCGGGTCGGTCAACAGGGCGCGCTGCCAGTCAGCGATGCCTGCGCCCAGCTCGACTTCGGCGCCGTAGCTTTCCCAGTTGCGCAGGCTGGCGCCGGTGATATGGCCGGCTTGCGCCAGCTCGCTCGCGCCCGGCAGCAGCGGCAAGCGACTAAGTTCGACACGCGCGGCCAGTTTTGAGGCGCGGCTGATTTCGAGCAAATGGCCGAGCAGGCCAAAGCCGGTGATATCCGTCAGCGCATGCACGCCTGCAGTATCCGAAAGGTCGGCGCCCGGGGTGTTGAGCTGGGTGGTGGCGGCGATCATGGCGCGATATTGCTCGTCGCTCAGCGCATCTTTTTTGAGCGCGGCGCTGAAGATGCCCACGCCCAGTGGCTTGCCGAGGATGAGAATGTCGCCCGGCTGGCCGCCTGAGTTTGTCTTGACCTTGCGCGGATCCACCACGCCGATTCCAACCAGTCCATAAATCGGCTCGGGGGCATCGATGGAATGCCCGCCGGCAATCGGGATGCCGGCCTGCTTGCACACCGACTCGCCGCCCGCGAGAATTTTTCGGATGATGTCATTGGGCAGTTTGCCGATCGGCATGCCGACGATGGCTAGCGCAAACAAGGGCCGCCCGCCCATGGCATAGACGTCGGACAAGGCATTGGTGGCAGCGATGCGTCCAAACTCGAAGGGGTCATCGACGATGGGCATGAAAAAATCGGTGGTCGCCACAATGGCCTGCTCGTCATTGAGCCGATATACCGCGGCATCGTCGCCATGCTCGATGCCCACCATCAGGTTGGGATAGGCTTCAGCCAGGTTCGATACAAATGGGGTGTCGGACAGAATTTCGCGCAATACGGAAGGAGAGATTTTGCAGCCACAGCCGCCGCCATGCGAGAACTGGGTGAGTCGAATGGGGGCATCGATAATGGAGTCGGTCATGTTCCAGATTCACCTTTGGTTTAGAGTGCAGGATTGGAATTCAATTGAATTTACCTCAACTGTATAGCATGAACATTGCCCGGCCCATCAGCGGCTTCTCTCCAGACCAACTGATCGACAAGCTTGCGCAGGCGCGTGCGCAGTTCCGCGCACTGATCAAAGGGCTGCCCGCGGACGGCTGGCTGGGGCCGCATGCCGAGCATCTGAACCCGCCGCTGTGGGAGGCCGGGCACATTGTCTGGTTTCAGGAACGCTGGTGCCTGCGCGCCCAGCCCGACGGCAATGTTGCGCCCAGCCTGCTGGCTGGGGCCGATGCGTTGTATGACTCTTCCACTGTGCCGCATGACAGCCGCTGGGATCTGCCTTTGCTGGAACCGGCCGCGGTCGACGATTACGCCGAGCAGGTGACGGCTGCCGTGTCCGCCCGGCTACGCGGCGTACTCAACCCGGAACTGGCCTATTACGCCGAACTGAGCCTGGTTCACGAACTGATGCATATCGAAGCCTGGCGGATGGCTTTTCAGCATTTGGCCTATGCGCATCCCGACCCGCGGGCCGCTGAGCTGCCCATATCTAAGGACCGATTGTCATTTCCGGAAAGCGAAGTGACGCTCGGCAGCGGACCGAACCAAGGCTTTATTTTCGACAATGAAAAATGGCGGCATGGTGTGACGGTGCCGGCTTTCGATATAGATGCAAGCCTGATCTCCGAGACAAACTTTGCGGCCTTTGTCGATGCGGGGGGATACCTGCGCAGCGCGGAGTGGACGGAGGCGGGCTGGGCATGGCGGGAGGATCACGACGCGACGCATCCGGTCTACTGGCGTCTAGCCGATGGCGTGTGGCAGGTGCGGCGCTTTGCAAACTGGGCGCCGCTGAGTTCACACACGCCCATGCTGCACATCAATCGTTTTGAAGCCGAAGCCTGCGCCGCCTGGATGAGCCGCCGTTTGCCCACAGCAGAACAATGGCTGCGTTCGACGCAGGATTCCGGTTTTGATTGGGGTGCGGGGTGGGAATGGATGCGCAACACCTTTGCGCCTTATCCGGGCTTTTCTGCCGACCCGTATCAGGATTATTCCCAGCCCTGGTTTCATAGCCACACCGAGTTGCGCGGGGGCGGGCCCTTCACCGATCCCTTGCTCAAGCGTCCGGGTTTCCGCAACTTTTATTTGCCGCATCGGCGCGATCCGTTTGCCGGGTTTCGTACCGTGAGCCCAGCCTGATTCAAGCCGCGCTGACTGCGTCAGGGCAAAAATAATTCCAGCAAATCGTTGAGGTAACGCTGCCCCAACAGTGTCGGCTTGAGTTCTTTCGCATCGCGTTCGAGCAAACCTTTAGCCCGTGCCTTCTCCAGTGCATCCGAGCAAATGTGCAGGGGATAGCCGGACCGTTCTTCAAACATCGTGCTCGGCACGCCCGCATTCAATCGCAGCGCATTCATCATGAACTCGAACGGAAGATCGTTACGGGTCAGCGTACGGATATCCGCCAGGTGCGTGCCCCGCTGCACCGCATCCATATATTGCTGCGGATGCTTAGTGCGCATCTGCCGCAGGATGCGGTCGTGGAAACTGAGCTTGGAATGCGCGCCCGCACCGATGCCAAGGTAATCGCCAAACTGCCAGTAGTTGAGGTTGTGCCGGCTGGCATGCTGTGGCCGCGCATAGGCCGAGGTTTCGTAATGCTGCATGCCCACTTCGATTAGCCGTGCTTCAATGGCCAGGTGCATGTCGGCCGCCACATCCTCGTCCGGCAGGTTGGGCGGCGCGGTGTGGCCAAACGGCGTATTGGGTTCGAGCGTGAGATGGTAGGCCGACACATGCGGCGGCTGAAAACTCAGCGCGGTATCGACGTCGGCCAGCGCCTGCTCCAGCGATTGCCCCGGCAAGGCAAACATCAAATCAAGATTAAAAGTATCGAAATGGGTGGCGGCAAGCTCGGCCGCGCGACGCGCTTCGTTATCGTCGTGAATGCGCCCGAGCGCCTTGAGATGCTGCGGGTTGAAGCTCTGAATGCCGAGCGATACCCGGGTCACCCCGGCTTCGCGAAAGCCGGCAAACTTGGCGGCTTCCACCGTGCCGGGGTTGGCTTCCAGCGTGATTTCCGCGTTGGGCGCCAAGGGTGTGAGCGTGCGCACGCCAGTGAGAATGCGATCAATGCCCGCCGCTGAAAACAGGCTGGGGGTGCCGCCGCCAAAAAACACGGTGTGGATTTTCCGGCCCCAGATATCGGGCAGCGCCTGTTCCAGATCCAGCATCAGCGCGTCGATGTAAGCGACTTCAGGAATGCCCTGCGCCGCATGCGAATTGAAGTCGCAATACGGGCATTTCTTTACACACCACGGCAGGTGGATGTAGAGCGATAGCGGCGGTGAGACCTTGAGGCCGCCGCGCGCGAATTGCACAACGGAATCAGCCAAGTCGATTCAGCTGTTTGAGTTTCTCGACCAGGTCACGCAATGCATGACCGCGGTGGCTGATGCTGTTCTTGGTGTCTTCATCCAGCTCGGCACCGGTTTTATCAAACTCCGGCACCAGAAAATACGGGTCGTAGCCAAAGCCGTTTTCACCGCGTGGCACGTCGATGATTTCTCCGAACCAGCGGCCCTCTGCAATCACCGGCTCGGGGTCGTCGGGGTGACGCACATAAACCATGACACAGGTGTAGTGCGCGCGGCGGCTGGATGCGTTGGCAAGATCGGCGATGAGCTTGTCGTTGTTACTGGCGTCGGACTTGGGTTCGCCCGCATAGCGTGCCGACTGCACGCCGGGTGCGCCGCCCAGCGCATTCACACAAATGCCGGAGTCGTCGGCCAGCGCGGGCAAGCCGCTGTGCAAACTGGCGTGCCGCGCCTTGGCGAGGCAGTTTTCGACGAAGGTGACGTGTGGCTCGGGACAATCGGGCACGTTGAACTGCGATTGAGGGACGGCTTCAATACCAAGCGGTCCGAGGATGCTGGCGATTTCGCGCAGCTTGCCTGCGTTGCCGGATGCAATGACCAGTTTGCTCATAGGGTCCTCCTCATTGTTTTTTAACTGTGCACGTCGCAGATCAATCCGCTTTCAACGCCGTTTCTTGCGCCCCGGCAATCTGCTGGATACCGGCAGCCGCCAGATCGATCAGGGCATCGAGGGTCGCGCGCGAAAACGGCACGCCTTCTGCCGTACCCTGCACTTCAACCATGCCGCCGCTGCCCGTGATCACCACGTTCATGTCGGTGTCGCAATCCGAGTCTTCTGCGTAATCCAGATCGAGCACCGGCTGACCTTGATACACCCCAACCGAGACTGCTGCGATGCTGTCTGTTAGCGGGGTTTCAGTGAGTTTGCCATCGCGCAGCAAGCCTGCAACCGCGTCGGCTACCGCGACATAGGCGCCACAGATGCTGGCGCAACGGGTGCCGCCGTCGGCCTGCAATACGTCGCAATCGATGTGCAAGGTGCGTTCGCCGAGTTTTTTCAGGTCGACCACAGCACGCATGGAACGCCCGATCAAACGCTGGATTTCCTGGGTGCGGCCACTTTGCTTGCCGCGTGCGGCCTCGCGATCGCTGCGCGTGTGGGTGGAGCGCGGCAACATGCCATATTCTGCGGTGACCCAGCCTTCGCCACTGCCTTTTTTGTGCGGCGGGATTCTGTCGAGCACGCTGGCGGTGCACAGCACGCGCGTATCGCCCATGACCACCAGAACCGAGCCTTCGGCGTGTTTGGTAAAGCCGCGGGTAAACGACAAGGGGCGCAACGCATCGAAGGTGCGACCGCTAGGGCGGGTAAGGATGGACATGGCAGCTAACTAATAGTGGAAAGCGCGATTTTACAGCGCCGGCCATGTGCGTGGGCGGTTGCCCGCACGCATGACCTGGACGTGCTGCCGCTTATTTGTGAGAGATTTTCTGGATCGCCTGCTGGATTTCGGCAATCGCACGTTCGATTTCGTCGTCAGATACATCAGGCGCACCCGGCAGCGGGCGCAGCGCATTGATTTGCGTAGTGACGCCACCATCCGGCAGGGCCAGGGTGGAGATGGAATCCTTGCTGGGCATGCGTGCCTCGCCCCAGGTCATGGCGATGAGACTGAGATTGTCGCCATGCTCGCCACCCCGAAATTCAGCGTGGTCCATCAAATGGCGCACCGCGTCTTCCAGCGTGTAGGCATGGAGTAGCGCGGACAGCTCATGCGCATTGACCATGCCCCAGATGCCATCGGTACAGAGCAACATGGTGTCGGCGTCGTGCAGCGGAATCGGGGCATTGCATTCCACCTGAGGGGTCACATACCCGCCGAGGCAATTGGATACCTTGTTGCGCTCCGGGTGCGTACCTGCCTCTTCTTCAGTGATGAGGCCGTTGCGCACCATCTGGGCAACGGCGGTGTGATCTTCGGTGCGCGCGATCAGGCTGCTATCACTGAACAAATACAAGCGCGAATCCCCCACATGCGCCCAGTACGCCAAATCATCCTGAATGACGGCAGCAACGAGGGTGGTGTGGGGGATTTCCAGCAAATCCTGGTCAACGGCGTAATCATTGATCGTGTAATGCGCGAGCGTCGTTGCATCATCCAGAAACTTCATCGGATCGTCCAGGCGCGGCTTGGCCATTTTCTGGAACTGATCGGTCATCACCTGCACC
>JAGXGP010000017.1 GCA_024636775.1 Hydrogenophilales bacterium | reverse complement strand
GACCGCGGTCACGCCACCGGACTGGGCATAGAAGGCATTCATCTTTTTTGCTGCCGGTTTCTTGGCCGCAGGTTGGGCTGTTTTCTTTACCGCAGGTTTTTTTGCCGCTGGTTTTGTTGCCATGCTGTTGTCTCCTCGATTCTTTTTGATGGGCCGCGCATCGGCCAACTACTTAACAAAAAGCCAGCACCGGATCGCCAATCTGGGCTGGCTTGTTTAATTCAATTGTTGCCGGCGGGCGGTTGTGTTTCGGCCAGTCGTTTGGCTTCCTCGTCGGCCTGCATTTTCAGCAGGGTCGTCACACAGTCACCGATATCGTCGTACTCTTCTCGCCCGGTCGAAAAACGGTCGCGAATGCGATAGAAAAACATGCTGCGATAACGCGAGTCGCCGGTTTTGGAAAGCACAAAATGGCAACCTTGCTCGTTCCAGTAGAACCCCGGGCACAGTGTCAATTCACGATCATCGATATACAGCCGAATTTCGGTTTCAACATCCTGCACCACGACTTCCCTTTTGTACCGTTCATTGACCGACTGCTGGACAATCCAGCGCTCGGTGTCGGTCATGGGGGAAATCTTCTGTGGCATCGTTGAGGTGCTCCGGATCAGCCCAGTGCAGCAAAAATCGAATCGCGAATGCCATCGACCTTGCCGACACCCGCCACCTTCACATACTTGGGTGCACCGGCTTCGCCACGGTTGGCCCAGTCACCGTAATATTTCACCAGCGGCTCGGTCTGTGCATGGTAAACGTCGAGGCGCTTCTTGACCGTCTCCTCGGTGTCGTCGTCGCGCTGGATCAGGTCTTCGCCGGTAATGTCGTCCTTGCCGGCCACTCTGGGCGGATTGAACACCACGTGATAGGTGCGGCCCGAGGCCAGGTGCACGCGACGGCCCGACATGCGCTTGACGATTTCTTCGTCGGCGACATCGATCTCGACCACATAATCAATCGGCACACCCGCGGCCTTCATCGCCTCAGCCTGCGGAATGGTGCGTGGGAAGCCATCGAACAGATAGCCATTCTTACAGTCGTCTTCGGTCAGGCGAGCCTTCACCATGTCGATGATGATGTCGTCTGACACCAGACCCCCTGCATCCATAATGGACTTGGCCTTCATGCCCAGCTCGGACCCTGCCTTGATTTGTGCACGCAGCATGTCGCCGGTGGAAATCTGGGGAATGCCGAATTTTTCCTTGATGTAATTAGCTTGTGTGCCCTTGCCCGCGCCGGGGCCTCCCAACAGAATCATACGCATTGCAGTCTCCCTAGTTATTTTGGATTGGAAAAAACCTGAATAGACTAAGCCAAGCTTTACCGAAGAAACACTTAAAAAATTTTATTCAGGGATTCACCCCACTCAAATCAGCCTACCGCAAACAACTGTCGCACGCGCTCCAGGTCTTCTTGCGTGTCGACGCCCGGTGCGGGTGCTGTCGGTGTAATCCCAAGGCTGATGCGGTGTCCGTGCCATAGCACCCGGAGTTGCTCAAGCATTTCATAGCGCTCCAGCGGGGAAGCGGCCAGGCCGGAATAGGTGCGCAAAAATCCTGCACGATAGGCATACAAACCAATATGCCGCAGGGCGCCGAGCTCGTGTGGCATCGCTGCCTGCGCCGCAAAGGCATCACGCGGCCAGGGAATCGGCGCGCGACTGAAGTACAGCGCATAACCCGCTTCATCGGCCAGCACCTTGACGACATTGGGATTGATGAAATCGGCGTGATCGTGGATCGGATGCGCCAGCGTCGCCATCACCGCATCACTATGCAACACCAACTGACGCGCCGCTTCGCGGATCAACGCCGGTTCGATCAAGGGTTCGTCGCCCTGCACATTGACCACTAGCGTGTCGTCCGACCAACCCAGGGTTTCGGCCACTTCAGCCAGTCGCTCGGTGCCGGACTGGTGGTCCGGGGAAGTCATCAAGGCATGATAACCCGCGGCCTCGACAGCCTGCTGCACGCGAATATCGTCAGTCGCAACAACGACAGATTCCGCACCAGCGAGCAGGGCGCGCTCCAATACCCGTAACACCATGGGGCGCCCGCCGATATCCGCCAGTGGCTTGCCTGGCAAGCGGCTGGAGGCAAAGCGCGCAGGGATGACGACACGAAAATGCATCGTTACTTATGGCCGTGAATTTCATCAGGCCCCAGCGGACGCGCCTCTTCGGGCAACATGACCGGAATGTCGTCCCGGATGGGATAGGCTATCCGGCAAGCTCGGCATGTCAATTCAAGCACGGATTTTTTCCACTCTAGTGGACCTTTGCACACCGGGCACACCAGGATTTCAAGTAGCTTTGGGTTCATCGAGGAGAGTCCTGTAAGGTTGGGATGCTTGGGCTGCTTGGGCTGTATCAGCCTGATGCGACTTGTTTTTATAGAGGTGGATATCGGCAACCGATAGCAAAGTCATCAAATTGTGGCCATCTTGCGGTGCATGGCTCACACCAAGACTCACCGCCATCGGTATGCCATTGCTCCGGCTCCAGGCTTGGGTGCGCGCTTCGATGCGCTGAAATACCTGGCGGATGGCAGCCTCATCCCGTTGCGGCAGAATAGCAACAAACTCATCGCCCCCCCAACGACCACATATCCCCATTTCAGCCGAATCGCTGAATATCTGCGCAAAATCGGCCAGAACGCGGTCGCCCACCCCATGGCCATAGCGATCATTAACTGCCTTGAACTGATTGAGGTCGGCAAACAGGATGGTCGCGGGCGTGTTTTCGTCTGCTGTGTCGAAAACGTTATCCGCTGCCGCCAGCAGGCCATGACGGTTGAGGAGTCCCGTCAATGCATCAAACCGGCTGCGGTAATCCAACTGCCGACGCTGACCCTCAATACGCCCCATCAGGATGTAGGCATACAAGGCCAGCGTGACCCAGAACACGCCAAAAAATACATCGCCCGCATTCACCTCAAATCCGCCCAGGCGGTAACGGATTGCGAAAGAAACCGCCATACCCAAAAATGCTCCGCCCAACACTTCAGCAAACAGCCGCATACCGTAGCGCATGCCATTGCCCAGCAACACCATCAAAAATGCAAGCGCCGACGGTGGGATCGTATTCGGGTCATGAATGACGCACAGGGTGACGATCACCAGATCGGCCGCCATGGCGCCGCGAATTTTCAGTAAGGAAACACCGTGCAATGCCTGGCGGAAAAACCAGGTATTGAGGATGAAATAAACAGCCAGTGCGCCCAGCAACTGCTCGATGGTGAGTAGCGCCGGTGCGACGGTGTCCAGCGTTGAAAAGTAGATGACGGCCAGCGAGAAAAACAGATAGCGGGTGAAAAACTGGGTGACGATCTCGGCGCGATCCGGCACCCAAAAACCCGTTCCCTCGGATTCGGCCATCCAGCGGCTGGGGTGACGACGATCGCTCCAGTCAGAGTATTGCATTCCCATTTTTTACTCCCTCGGAGCGCATGCTTATGTTGTTATTGTTTGAAGCGTGTGCCCAGCCAGTCAATGAATCCGCTTTCAGGGCTGACCTCGAGCGCAATCGCCCACCAGTCTGTCCCTGCAAACCCCTTGCATTTTACCGCGTCTTTTTCTGTCATTAACACCGCGCCGTCAACGGGCAGGTCATCTGCTTTAAATGCGTAATGATCCGCAAATATCTGGGGAGTGAAACGAATTTCCTGTGCCTCCAGCATGTCAAAAAACCCCTGCGGATGGCCGATACCGGTTATGGCGAGCCAGTCCCGCGAGGGTAAATCACGCAACGCCACTTTCTCTTGCGGCGCACACAGGCGATAGGCCTGCCCTGCAGTGTAATCAGCACACCAGGCCGGCACTGGGATTGTATTGGCAAGCGGAATCTCACCCCGCACGACCTGGATCACCGCATCCACACTTTGCAAGCGCGCTTTCGGTTCGCGTAAGGGTCCGGCCGGCAACGGCCAGCCATTACCCAGCCCGGTTGCCGCATTCACGACCGCCAGTTCGAAGTCACGATGTAGCCGGTAATGCTGTAAGCCATCATCTGCGACGATCAAGTCCACTTGATGGTGAGCAATCAGTATGCGAGCCGCCGCTACACGGTCACGACCTACCACGACGGGCGCGTTGGTTTTAGCCCGTATCAATAAAGGTTCATCGCCCACTTCCTCCGCCAGACTATCGAGGTTCACTTCGATGCAGCCGCGCGCTGAACCCCCATAACCCCGGCTGACCACGCCTGGCCGATAACCCTGCGACCGTAACCAGTTCACCAGCCAGATCACCAAGGGGGTTTTACCACTCCCGCCCGCGGTTATATTGCCGACGATGATGACCGGTACACCCACGGAAATCGACTTGAGCCAGCCTCGCCGATAAGCCTGCCGGCGCAGCCCTGATACGACTGAAAACAACAAGGCCAATGGCAAAAGCAGCACCGTGAGCACGCTGGTGCGTGCCCAGAAATGCTGAAGGGAAAGCACGGAGGGGGTCCCTTAAGGTGCCGTTTGGGTGGCGAAAGTGATACGGGAGAGCCCAACCCGGCGCGCCGCTTCCATCACGTTCACCACGGATTGATGCGAGGCACGCGCATCGGCGTTGATCACCACCACCGGCTCGCTCTGATCGCCGGCAGCTTGCTTCAATGCGACGGCTATTTGATCAACCGTGGCCTCACCAATGGCCGCATTATCGATCTGATAGCGGCCACTTTCAGCCACAGCCACTTCAATCTGCTTGGGTTGATTGGGCGTCTGCTCGGCAGTGCTGGTTGGCAGGTTGATCTTGAGTTCGGCAAAGCGTGCGTAGGTGGTGGTCACCGAGAGAAAAATCACGATGACGAGCAGGATGTCGATGAACGGAATCAGGTTGATTTCCGGGTAGTCTTCACGGCGACCGCGACGAAAATTCATGGCTTACTTCCGATCTCCGTGGACGATCTCCACCAACTTGATCGCCTGCTGCTCCATGTCGACCACCAGCGACTCGACTTTGCTGCGGAAATACCGATAGAAAATCATGGCCGGGATGGCCACAATCAGACCGAATGCGGTGTTGTACAAGGCAATCGAAATGCCATGAGCCAACTGACCCGGGTTGGTTCCTACAGATGTTTGTGCACCGAATATTTCGATCATGCCGATAACCGTACCAAACAAACCCAGTAGCGGTGCCATGCTGGCAATTGTACCGAGTGATGTCAGGAAGCGATCGAGTTCATGCGTCACCGCGCGTCCGGACTCCTCAATGGATTCCTTCATGATTTCACGTGAGCTGTGGGCGTTTTTAAGCGCAATCGCAAAGATCCGTCCCAGCGGTGAACCGTCGGACAACGTGGTGATCAATTCAGGCGTGGCCCCACGTTCCTGGTAGGTTTTAATCGTATCCAGCAACAAACTGGTTGGCGCCACTTCCTGGTTCCGCAAACTGTAGGCACGTTCGATAATAATAGCCACGGCGACAACAGACGCCAGGATCAATGGCCAGATCGGCCAACCGGCCGCCTCAATAATAGCAAGCACTGGATACAACTCCATGAGTAAACAACACCCGAAATGTAGCTCTCACGTACGGGTTTGAGCAAGCACCAATTATTTTGAGTCGATTGTGTCAGCATTGTTAAGTTCTCCACAAATGGTGTGGATAAGTCTGTGTGAAACCCCCTGCCGAACTCGCTAAACACCCGCCCACAAAGGGAAAAGTGTTTTGGCCCAAAAAGTAACCAATGCACATATTTCTTTGTTATCAATTAGTTACAAAACAGCCGCTCACGTCAATAGAGATTTAAAAGATTTTTTATAAAAAAATGACGGCTGTGCATGAAGCATGCCTACGCTAACCCGTTATCCTGCAGTCCATGGATTTGCTCGATCACGACCCCGAACCCTCTTCCAGCCTGCCGGTGCTCACGGTAAGCGAACTCAACCGCATGGCGCGCCGCGCGCTCGAATCACAATTGCCACTGCTGTGGGTCGAAGGTGAGGTCTCCAATTTTGTCCGCGCGGCTTCCGGCCACTGGTATTTTTCCCTGAAGGATGCCAATGCACAGGTGCGGTGTGTCATGTTCCGCGGTCGCAATCAGTTTTCCGATTTCACCCCCACAAACGGCGACCATGTTGAAATCCGCGCCCTGCCTTCTTTATATGAAGCGCGCGGCGAGTTCCAACTGGGTGCGGAATCCATCCGCCGCGCCGGTGCCGGGCGTTTGTACGAAGCTTTTCTGAAGCTGAAGGCCAAGCTCGAGGCTGAAGGCTTGTTCGATCCGCTAGGCAAGCGTGCCCTGCCCCGCTTCCCACGCTGCATCGGCATCGTGACGTCGCCTCAGGCAGCCGCCTTGCATGACATCCTGACTGCGCTGGCACGGCGTATGCCGGGGCTACCTGTCATGCTTTACCCCACGCCGGTACAGGGCGCCGGTGCGGGTGCGCAGATTGCTGCAGCCATCCGCGCCGCCGGCGCACGGGCTGAATGCGACGTTCTACTGGTGTGCCGTGGTGGCGGTTCGCTGGAAGACTTGTGGGCGTTCAACGACGAAGCCGTCGTACGCGCGATTGCCGCGAGCCCGATGCCGGTGGTGAGTGGCATTGGCCACGAAACTGATTTCACCCTGGCCGACTTTGCCGCCGACCTGCGCGCACCCACCCCGACTGCTGCGGCAGAACTGGTCAGTCCGGTGCGGGAGGAGCTACTGCTGCATATGGGGCGGCTGGCTCGCCAGCTACACCACCACCTCGCCCGCAAGCATCAAAATGAAACCCAGCGCCTCGATTACCTGTCGCGTCGTCTGGTCCATCCCGCCGAACAGCTACGGCGTCAGCAATTGGAACTGGGACAATGGACCCAGCGCCTGCACAACGCGACCCGCACCCGGTTGACGCGCGAACGGCTTCAGCTCACGCAATTGGGCCAGCGGCTGGTGACACCGTTACACGTCGTACAACGCGAACAACAGAAGCTGGACGCCCTTACCGCACGCGCGCAACGCGCCGTTCAAAGTGGCCTGGTGCAGCGCCAGCTCAATCTGGCACGTTTTGACAGCAGCCTTGGCCACCTCAGCCCGGAAGGCGTGCTGGCGCGCGGCTACAGCATCGTACAGCTGGAAAATGGCAAGATTGTGCAGGATGCAGCGTTGCTCAAGGCCGGAGACAGCATCGGCATCCGCCTGCATCGGGGGAAGGCACGCGCCACGGTCAAATCAACGAGCCAGGATTAAATCGACCCCGGGCTCAGATGGCGCGCTACTTGGTCGAAGGCTCGTGCATCCAGATCGTCTGCCAGCGCATCCAGCGCCACGGCATCGGGCCAGGAACGTAGCCAGGTCAGTTGACGTTTGGCGAGTTGACGCGTGGCGGCCAAACCCTGCTCATACAGCCCTGCCCGATCAATTTCACCCTCGAGATAGGCCCACGCCTGACGATAGCCCACCGCACGCATGGCAGGCAGGTCGGGCTTGAGCGTATAGGTCTTGCGCAGGGCCTCCACTTCATCGAGCAGGCCATCGGCAAGCATGGCATCGAACCGCGTGGCGATGCGTTGATGCAAGACAGCGCGGTCAGACGGGATCAGGGCGAGTTGCAGCACCCGATAAGGCAGCGCCGTTTGCGCCTGGTCAAGCAGTGCCGACATGGGCTTGCCGGTCAGCTGGTATATCTCCAGCGCACGGCCAATTCGCTGGGAGTCATTGGGGGACAAGCGTTGGGCCGTCACCGGATCGACTTGAGCCAGGTCGACGTGCAATGCAGGCCAGCCCCGGCTTGCCGCCTCGATCTCCTGTTTTTTCCGCAACGCCGGATCGGCACGCGGCAAGTCGTCCAGGCCCCGCAACAACGCCCGGAAATACAGCATGGTGCCGCCTACCAGCAACGGCACCTTGCCACGCGCGGTGATATCGTCCATCAAGCGCTGTGCATCAGCGCAGAATGTAGCCGCCGAATAGGCCTCAGTGGGATCACGTATATCAAGCAGATGATGCGGTGCCCGCGCCAAAGTGGCGGCATCGGGCTTGGCCGTGCCGATATTCATGTCGCGATAGACCAGCGCCGAATCGACGCTAATGATCTCGAGCGGAAAGCGCTCGACCAGGCTGACAGCAAGCGCAGTTTTGCCCGAGGCGGTTGGGCCCATCAGGAAGATGGCAGGGGGATGATTAGTGGCGGACATGATGCGGGATTATCCCTTACCTTGCAGATTGCAGTGGCCTCTCAAAACCTACGGTTGCGCGAGGACAGGGTCTACAGTGAGTAGTTGAAGAGATTTGACCAGCGAAACTACGCTGACACAGCTTGGAATGAACGCTTTTTAATTTCTGAGGGCCCAATTCATGAATATCGAAGAACTCAAGTCCGTGGCCGCTGCCATCGTCGACAGCCAGAAAGGCGTATTGGCTGCAGACGAAAGCAACCCTACCATCGGCAAACGATTTGAACCATTCAAGGTGGAGTCCACTGAGGAAACTCGCCGCCGCTACCGTGAGATGTTGTTCACGGCCGACGGCATCGAGCGCACGATTGGCGGGGTTATTCTGTTTGACGAGACCCTGCGCCAAATCACTCAGGATGGCATCCCCTTCCCCAAACTGTTGGCCAGCCGGGGAATCATTCCAGGCATCAAGGTAGACAAAGGCGCCAAAGCGCTGGCGTTGCGTCCGGGTGACCGGGTGACCGAAGGCTTGGATGGTTTGCGCGAGCGACTGGAGGAATACCAGCAACTGGGTGCACAATTTGCCAAATGGCGCGCGGTGATCGATATCAACGACCACGACATCCCGTCCGCATTCGGCATCCGCGCCAATGCCCACGCGCTGGCGCGCTACGCCGCACTCTGTCAGGAAGTCGGCCTGGTGCCGATTGTGGAGCCGGAAGTGCTGATGGATGGTGCCCACGGCATCGAACGCTGCGAAGCCGTGACGGCGCGGGCGCTGGAGGCGGTATTTGCCGAACTCGACGCCCATCACGTGCTTTTCGAAGGCATGCTGCTGAAGCCGAACATGGTGATTGCCGGCAAGCAGTGCGCGCAGCAGGCCAGCGTGCTCGAAGTTGCGGCCGCTACGCTACGCTGCCTCAGACGCTACGTGCCGGCGGCGGTCCCCGGAATCGTGTTCCTCTCCGGCGGTCAGAGCGCCGAGGATGCGACCGATCATCTGAACGCGATGAACGCGATGGAGCCGCAGCCGTGGCAGGTCAGCTTCTCATATGGGCGAGCACTGCAGGCACCCGTGCTAGCCGCCTGGCAGGGTCAGGAAGACAACGTCTCCGCTGCGCAAAATGCGCTGTTGAACCGTTGCCATCTGAATGGCCTGGCCCGTGCAGGGAAATATGCCCGAACCATGGAAGGCACCCCCTAAGCCCGTTCAATTTCCCGAAACCGGAACAATTGTTCAGGTAGCCTTACCATAAAATGCGTGCTTCGATAATCGTTTATGCAAAATAGAAAACATGGCAATTAGGCGGGTGTTTATAGAGCTTGCTGTATTTAGAAACTTAAGCCTTGGGTTAACCCTGATCGGTTGCTTTCAAGCACCCGCTCAGGCGAAGGAACTCACGCGAAATGAGCAATGGATTTGGGCGGTAGGCGTCATTGCGCACGACCGCGGACCCACCAGCGATCGGCATGAAGATGGGGTTGATCTCAATCTGGAAATTCAATTTGCACCGCTGAGCATCTTGGGTGCACCTCGCCCGCACCTGGGCTTGACGGCGAATTTCGAAGGAGATACCAGCGTTGTCTATGGAGGCCTGAGCTTTCGCTTACGCGAAACGCCACTATGGTTTGTTGATGGACTCCTTGGCCTTACGGCGCATAACGGCCCGCTCCACAAGGATCCGGTTCGCTGCCAACTCTATAGTGATTGTGGATACGGTATCCGTGTTCTGCCCCGCTTCGGGCTCGAACTCGGTTATCGGGTCAGTTCTGACGCGTCGGTGTCCCTGTTCTACGATCACATGTCTCACAAATGGATCGTCGCGGGAGAAAACGAGGGCCTCGACCATGTCGGCGTGCGCTATCTACGGGCTTACTGACTTCTGATCTCTCCGGAGTATCGGCAAAAAAACGGCGGGGTTAACCCCGCCGTTTTAATATCGACTGATACGAACTCAGGATGCGTTTCCGTACTGTTCCTTGGCCTTGCGTGCAGCCACGATCTCTTCAGGACCATAGGCTTTACCGGACCACAGCATTTCGTAGGCAATTTCTTCATTGCCGTTTACACAAAGATCCAGCACTTTCTGAAACAAAGGCTGGAAAGTCTCCGAGCGATGCGAGCTTTCGTGGTTTTCGAAGGTGGTCCAGAAAGTCACAATCAGCGCTTCCTTGCCCTTGTTTTCGCTTTCGACCGCTTGGCCGATGGTCGAACCTTCGTTGGATACCGCGCCTGAATTCAGCGCGACAAAGCCGCCGACAAAGCCAGTATCTGAATGATAGGTTTTAACGTTTTCACATAGAAACGCGACCCGTTCCTGCAAGTCGTCAACCG
>JAGXGP010000116.1 GCA_024636775.1 Hydrogenophilales bacterium | reverse complement strand
GTGACGGTCAGGGTTGTTGTTGATGGCTTCCTTGAGGATTTCCCCAGCCTGCACATCGCGACCATAGGCCATGTAGACTTCAGCTTCGGCAATGGGATCAACATCATGCGTATCGATCGTACCCAGGCCCGCCTGGCTGAAATCGGTCAGGAAGGAAGTGTCCCCCGTGTTGACGCTGCCACCCGAAGCGGCACCAATCACCGAATTCGGGCGAACGTCGCCGCCAGTCATGATGCTGTCTTCCATCACGGAACCACCCGTTTTACGGCGGCGCCCCCCGCCGGCCATCATCCACCACAGCACGCCGCCCAAGCCCAGGGCAGCAAGGCCACCACCCCAATACATCGGGTTGGCAAGCAACGGTGCAAACCAGTTTTCAGTCGCTTCAGGCGCAGCTGCAGGCGCCTTGACGACAGGAACAACGGGGGCAGGGACAGGCTTCTCTTCACTGGGTTTCGGCACTGGAGGCGGTGCGATCGCTTCAGGCGCAGGTGCTTCGGCCTGTGCTTGTTCTTTCATCTCAACCAGCTTTTGCATATCCTGAATCTGCTTTTCAAGCGTAGCGACTCGCTGACCCGATTCTTTCAATGCTTTTTCGCGTGCGGTTGCATCCTCTTCCTGGGCGCGCAGTTTGTCCTGTAAAGCCCGCGCTTCGTCTGCCTTGGCTGCGGTTGCGGCGTTGGTAGGCGGCGTGACTTTGGACAGTTTCAACACGTCCTTTTGACTTTCTGGCGCCGGTTTGGCGCGGTCTTCAACCTTGGGCGTAATCTTGCCGCTGCTGGCTTCCCCTGGCGCAGCTTTTGCCTCGGGCGCATCACTGACTGCACCTGCCAGTTTCTGGCGATAGGCACGCCAGTCGTCTGCTTGCAGCTTGAGTTCCCGCACGGCTTCTTTTTGCGGTATTGCCGCCACTTGAGCGGCCGAGGGAATATTCAGTGTCTTGCCGGCTTTGAGACGATTGACGTTGCCGTCGAATGCGTGGGCGTTCTCGCGATACAACCCGAGTAAGGTTTGTTCCAGGCTAACCCCTTCAGGCTGCAAACGACTGGCAATTCCACTCAGCGTATCGCCACGCTTGACCCGTACGTTATCCGGCGCGGCAGGTTGCGGGGCGGGCTCTGGTTTGGACGCTGCCGCTGTGGCTGGTGCTTTGGGCGTAGCAGGGGCTGGAGGGACTTGTGCCTGCGGAGCAGGCGCAGGAGCCGGCTTGACTGCGGCAGGCTTGGATACAGGGGTTTGAGTCGGCACCGACACGACAACCGGCGCGACAGTTTGAGGTTTCGCCATCCCGGGTGGGTCGAGCAACAGGGTGTATTCACGCACCAGTCGCCCAGACGCCCAGCTCAATTCAACCAGCATGTCGATAAACGGATCGTTGACTGGACGACTGGAAGAAACCTTCAGCACGGCTTTGCCATTCGGCTTTTTCTCGACCGAAAAACGCAGCGTTGAGAGTACCGGTGCGTATTCGACACGTGCATCACGGAACGCCTGGTCGGTAGCCAACGTGGCTGAGAGACTCTCGAGTTCTGCCTTATCGGCTGAAAACAGCTCGATCTCGGCCGTGAGGGGCTGCCCCAAAGCAGAGGTGACAGACAGTTTGCCCAGTCCGGCGGCATTCGCCATCAGCGGCGCGGCAATCAGTCCGGCAACCACCAGTTGGATGGTGAAGCGCTTCAATTTCATCCGTTTCTCCCTATTCGCCCCGCCAAGCGGAGCTGTTGAATACTTGACGCCACTATTGACGGCTCGGCAGACGCAATCTTTAGTGCATAAACCGCACCAACCCTAAGTTATTTTTCTTCGAGCCTTATGTTATCGGGCTTCCAGCAGAATTCGCAGCATACGGCGCAGGGGTTCTGCAGCCCCCCACAAAAGCTGATCCCCCACGGTAAACGCGGTCAAATATTGTGGGCCCATGTTGAGTTTGCGCATCCGTCCAATTGGTACAGTCAGCGTGCCGGTCACTGCCGCGGGGGTCAGTTCCTGCATGGTGAGCTCGCGGTCGTTCGGCACCACTTTGACCCATTGGTTGTGCTCGGCGATCAGGCTGTCAATGTCGGCCAGAGGGACATCCCGGTTCAATTTGATGGTGAGTGCTTGGGAGTGGCATCGCATCGCCCCTACACGCACACACAGGCCATCGATGGGGATAGGATTGTCGCCTCGGCCCATGATTTTGTTGGCTTCAACCTGTGCCTTCCATTCTTCCTTGGACTGACCGGATTCAAGCGCGACGTCAATCCACGGAATCAGGTTGCCTGCCAGCGGCACCGGCCAGGCATCAACGGGATAGCGGTCGGAGCGGATGAAATCGGCCACCTTGCGGTCGATTTCGAGAATTGCAGACGCGGGATCGTCCAGCAGGTCCTTCACTTCGGCATGCACCGCACCCATCTGCTGGATCAGTTCGCGCATATTGCGCGCGCCCGCACCGGAGGCCGCCTGATAAGTCATCGGTGAAACCCATTCCACCAAACCGGCGTCGAACAAACCACCCATCGACATCAGCATCAAGGACACAGTGCAGTTGCCGCCGACGTAGGTTTTGACACCATTCGAGATGCCATCCCGGATGACATTGCCGTTGACAGGATCGAGAATGATGATGGCCTCGTCCTTCATCCGCAGCGTCGAGGCTGCATCGATCCAGTAACCGGTCCAGCCGGCTGCGCGCAGCTTCGGATACACATCCTGGGTGTAGTCGCCGCCCTGGCAGGTAATGATGGTGTCGCACAGCTTCAGATCGTCAATGCTGACGGCATCTTTCAGAGGCGGCAGATCACGGCCGATGTCGGGGCTCTTCCCACCCACGTTGGACGTTGTGAAAAACACCGGGTCAATATGATCGAAGTCATGCTCTTCACGCATTCGCCCCATCAGCACGGAACCGACCATCCCGCGCCAGCCGACCAGCCCTACTTTCATCATTTTCGTCTCCAGAATTCGTGTCTTCGAAGCGCCTCAAGCATGCTTCGCGTGATAGTCAAAGCGCCTTCACTACCGCATCGCCCATTTCGCTACACGACACTTTTTGAGTGCCGTCGGTCCAGATGTCACTGGTTCGCAGGCCTTGAGAAATCACATTCTTCACCGCGTTTTCAATCCGATCAGCAGTGGCCAGATCGGCGAAGGTGTAGCGATACATCATGGCCACCGACAAAATCGTCGCCAGCGGATTCGCCATGTTCTTGCCGGTAATGTCAGGCGCCGAACCGTGGATCGGCTCAAACATGCCTTTGTTGTTTTCGTCCAGCGAGGCCGACGGCAACATGCCAATCGAGCCGGAAAGCATCGACGCTGCGTCAGACAAAATGTCACCAAAAATATTGCCCGTCACCATGGTGTCGAACTGCTTCGGCGCCCGAATCAGTTGCATCGCCGCATTGTCGACGTACATGTGGGAGAGCTCGACCTCGGGATAATCTTTCGACACCTCGATCATCACTTCCTTCCACAACTCCGAGCACTCCAGCACATTGGCCTTGTCCACCGAACACAGTTTCTTGCCGCGTTTCATCGCGATGCCAAACGCCACATGCGCCACGCGCCGCACTTCGGACTCGGCATACAGCATGGTATTGAAGCCCACACGCTCGCCATTCCTGACTTCAATCCCGCGCGGCTGGCCGAAATACACGTCACCGGTGAGTTCACGCACGATCATCAGATCCAGATTTGACACGACATCCGGCTTCAGCGACGACGCCGATGCGAGTTCGGGATACAACAACGCCGGCCGCAGGTTGGCAAACAGATTGAGTTCCTTGCGAATGCGAAGCAGGCCGCGCTCAGGGCGCAACGGGCGATCCAGCGCGTCGTACTGCGGGCCGCCGACAGCGCCAAGCAAGACCGCATCGGCCTCGCGTGAGAGTTTCAGCGTAGCGTCCGGCAGCGGATCACCCGCTGCATCGTAGCCCGCACCCCCAATGGGTGCGGTTTCCATCTCGATTTTCGCGCCTTCAGCGCGCAACACCTCAAGCACCTTGACAGCTTGTGCCACGATTTCCGGGCCGATGCCATCACCGGGTAAGACTGCAATTTTCATTGTCGGGGTCCACCAAATAACCAGGGCGCTTCCTGCCTGCGGCGCGCCTCATAGGCATTAATCTTGTCGCCTTGCAACAGCGTGAGGCCAATGTCATCCAGCCCGTTCAGCAAGCGATGCTTGCGTCCACCGTCTACCTCAAACCGGATGGCTTCACCCGAGGGGGTCGTCACGGTCTGCTTGTCCAGGTCCACCGTCAGAACATAGCCTTCAATTGTCTCGCATGCCTTGAACAGCCGGTCCACTACAACAGCATCCAGAACGATAGGCAGAATGCCATTTTTGAAGCAGTTGTTATAGAAAATATCGGCGAAGCTCGGCGCGATAATGGCGCGAAAACCATAATCTTCCAGCGCCCACGGGGCATGCTCCCGACTGGAGCCGCAGCCAAAATTCTCCCGTGCCAACAGCACCGATGCATTCTGATATCGGGGTTGATTCAGCACAAAGTCCGGGTTCAGCGGCCGGCCCTGATTCGGCTTGCCCGGTTCACCGTGGTCAAGATAACGCCATTCATCGAACAGGTTTGGACCGAAGCCTGCGCGCTTGATCGACTTCAGAAACTGCTTGGGAATGATGGCATCGGTGTCGACATTGGCACGATCCAGCGGCACCACCAAGCCATTCAGTACTGTGAATTTATTCATAATTTGCCTTCTTCTACTTATCGCCGTGCACTTTCTTTTCGATCCACTGGCCCGCGGTCTCCAGTCCTTTGCCCGCTGCGGCCGCACCTTTCTTCAATCCTTTTTCGGTGGCCTCGATACCCTTTTCAATGCCGTTCCCTGCAGCCTCACCGCCTGTTTTGACGCCGTCACCCACTTTCTTGGCGACACCTTCTTCAGCGAGTGCCGGTTGTCCAACAAACAACCCCAGCATTAGCAGCATGAATATTTGCTTCATCGTGACTCTCCTTACAACTTACGCACATCGACGAAATGCCCGGCACAGGCCGCAGCAGCAGCCATCGCCGGACTGACCAGATGTGTGCGTCCGCCCTGCCCTTGCCGCCCTTCGAAATTCCGGTTGGAGGTTGAGGCGCAACGTTCCCCCGGTTCAAGTCGATCGGCATTCATTGCCAGACACATCGAGCAACCCGGCTCGCGCCATTCGAAACCGGCTTCGATAAAAATCTTGTCCAGCCCTTCGGCTTCAGCCTGCTGTTTGACCAGGCCAGATCCGGGCACCACCATCGCCAGCTTGACGCTGGATGCGACCTTGCGGCCCTTTGCCACGATCGCGGCTTCACGAATGTCTTCGATCCGCGAATTGGTGCAGGAGCCGATGAACACCTTGTCCACGGAAATTTCGGCAATCGGGGTGTTGCCCTGCAAACCCATGTATTCCAGCGCGCGCGTCCAGTCCTGCTTTTTGATGTCGCTCGGCGCATCGGCAGGATTCGGCACTCGACCGTTGATCGTGGTCACCATTTCGGGCGAGGTGCCCCAAGTCACCTGCGGTTCGATTGTCGCCGCATCGAGTTCGACCACGCGGTCAAATACGGCATCGGCGTCCGAATGCAGGGTGCCCCACCATGCAACTGCTTGCTCCCATGCAGCGCCTTTGGGTGCATACGGCCGGCCTTTGACGTATTCAATCGTCGTGGCATCCGTGGCCACCATGCCGGCGCGTGCGCCGGCCTCGATGGCCATGTTGCATAACGTCATGCGGCCTTCCATCGTCAGCGCGCGTATGGCCGAGCCGCCAAACTCAAGCGCATAGCCGGTGCCGCCGGCCGTGCCGATTTTACCGATGATGGCGAGTGCAATGTCCTTGGCGGTGATGCCACGGCCCAACTCACCCTCGACTTTAACCAGCATCGTTTTGGACGGCTTCTGCCACAGACATTGTGTCGCCAACACATGCTCGACTTCGGAGGTACCAATGCCGAACGCCAATGCACCAAACGCGCCGTGGGTCGAGGTATGTGAATCGCCGCACACGACCGTCATGCCGGGCAGGGTCAGCCCGGCTTCCGGGCCGATGACATGGACAATGCCCTGGCGGATGTCGCCCATTTTGAATTCGGTGATGCCGTATTCGGCACAATTGGCGTCCAGCGTTTCCACCTGCAGGCGCGACACCGGGTCGGTAATGCCTTGCGAGCGGTCGGTTGTCGGTACATTGTGGTCGGGCACGGCAACCGCTGCATCGGCGCGACGCGGGGTGCGGTTGGCCAGCTTCAGGCCTTCGAACGCCTGCGGGCTGGTCACTTCGTGCACCAAATGACGGTCGATATAAAGCAGCGTAGTACCGTCATCTTCGACGTGCACTACATGGGCGTCCCACAATTTCTGAAATAAAGTTAGTCCGGACATACAAACAGGCAATCGATGCGAAAGACCAATTATTTCATAGCTTGGCGGGTGCAGGCACGGTTTTTGTTTGACCCCATATGGCATATACCGCCCATGCCAGTGCTGCGCTGACGGCCGCCAGGGTAAAGGTCCACGCCGATCCGAGGCTATCCCAGGTCAAACCGCTGGCCAATCCGCCAATTGTGCCGCCGACGCCGTAGGACAGGCTGGTGTATAGCGCCTGCCCGCGCGCTTGATGGCGTCCGCGAAAATGCTGGTGGATCAGCGCCACCGCCGCCGCATGATAGGTGCCAAAGGTGAACGCATGCAGTGTTTGTGCGCCCCAAACCACCCAAGGCGACTCCACCCCCCAGGCGATCAGCAGAAAACGCAGCACCGCCAGCGCGAAGCTAGCCAGAATCAAGCGACGTGGCGTCACTTGCGCAAATATCCGGGGAATTACCAGGAAAACCCCGATCTCGCACAACACGCCCAGTGCCCACAGCCAGCCGACGGTGGATTTGTCGTAGCCGTGATCGACCAGATAGATCGAATAAAAAATGTAATACGGGCCGTGCGTGACCGCCATCAGCATGCAGGCAACAAGCAATGCCGCCACCTCGGGGCGTTTCACGATTTCCCACACTGAATGCGCATCGGTGGGGTGTGGCAGGATTTCCGATTCGGGGATCACCCGAGCAAACACGACGATGCCCAGCATCACCACCAGCACCGCCCACGGCAGCCAGCTGATTGACACATAGTCGAAGGCATACCCCAGGCCCACGACCATGAAAATGAACCCGACCGAGCCCCATAACCGTATCAGGCCATAGTCATCGGTACGGTCGCCCAAATGCGACAGTGTCATCGCTTCAACCAGGGGCAGTGATGCGCTCCAGAAAAAGCTCAACGCAGCCATCACCCCGAACAACCACCAGAAACTGTCGCTGACAAACACCCCGGCAAACACCAGCACGCTGCCGATTGCGGCAATTTGCACAATTCTGGTGCGGCGCCCGGTCAAGTCCGCTATGTGCCCCCAGATATTGGGCGCAAATATCCGCATCACCTGCAACAGCGACATCAACACACCAATTTGAAATGCGTTGAACGCCAGCGACTGCAAATACAGGCCCCAGAATGGCGACATTGCACCGACGAAGGCAAAGTAAAAGAAATAGAAACCGGACAGACGCCAGTAAGGGAGAGTGGGCATGGATACAATCTGCCGCTGCTGCGGCCGTAGCGCAGCGCGCATTATGCGGCCTACGCCTAGACGCTGGATACGGGTACGAGATGATTCAACCCGACGCTGCGGTTGTCTCAACGTCAAATCAAGCGAACAAATCAGGCAAATTTATGTGATGACATGCCTCGATAATCACAAGAGGGATTTAACACCCCTCCCATTGTCGCAATTCACTTAAGCACAAAGGTGACTTTCATCCTGACCGTGTACTCGGACACCACGTCTTTACTCACTTTCACGCCTTGGTCCATCACCCAGGCGCCCGTAATGTTTTGCAATGATTCGGATGCTTTTTCAACGCCTGTCCTGATTGCATCTTCAAAGCCTTTAGCTGAACTCGCTGTGATCTCAATGGTTTTTGCAGTGCTCATATTGCCTCCGCTAATAAATGAACGCGAACCCTGTTCAGCCTATCAACTTACAGCGGGATTCCAACCACAAAATATGCTGGCACCCACCTTTACATGTCCCCTAGCCCATTCCTCTAGAAAACAAACTTGAATACAGGTGATGCCTGACCTATTTTTAAGTCACGTAAATCGTTAATGAAGGAGATTGCCATGCTGCACACTTCAACCGACATCAATCAACTGATCCGGCAACCTGTATCTGACCCGGATTTTCCCCATGCACCGATGAACTGGACACGCGAAGACGCACTGGACGTTGCCCGCAAAGAGGGGCTTGCGCTCATGGATGACCATTGGGAAACCATCCGCGCCTTGCAAGCTTATTATGCTGGGCACGAGAACGAGGCCACCATCAATTTGCGCAACCTGCATGACGCGCTGGATGAGCATTTCCACCAACAGGGTGGGCTGAAGTTCCTCTACACCCTGTTCCCGGGCGGCCCCATTGCGCAGAGTTGCCGGCTAGCCGGACTACGAGCCCCATTCATTGCATCTGACCGGAGTTTTGGCACGGTCGCTTGAGCCCGCTTCAAGGGGGAGCAACATGCTCAACGTCCTTTTGCAGCACCTCTAATCACTAGACAGAAGTCAAAGGCAGATTTTGCCCTTGCGGGCCAGCGATATCGCTGGCTTTTTACTTTCCTGTCATCTTCACACGCCCCAACGCCCCAATTCGTTCTGATCGGCCAATCTGCGCTTGATCAATGACTTGAATGCCCACATACTCAACCGAGAAGGTTGCGCGTTCAAACGTGTCAACCTGACTCCCACAATGAAGCCCAATACTGATTAACTACATTCTGCTGTGGCCCGTTCTCCCGACACCTCGCCGGTCAGCCTTCATAACCTGAAGCTGGATGACGCTTGCGCCTTATTGCAACACGATGCGCAGAACATCGAGCAGGAAGCAGGCGAGCCGGACACGGCCTACTTACAGCGGTTGATCGATGGTTTGTGCGCCCTTTCACTCAGAGACCCGTTGACCGGACTGAACAACCGCCGGCATTTCTGTTCGGTACTCGAACGCTCTATTGATGTCGTCGCCCGTTCCGGTGAATCGGTTTTACTGCTGTTGCTGGACATTGACCATTTCAAGTCCATCAATGATGGTCATGGGCATCTCGCAGGAGATCAAGTGCTGCGTGAAATCGCCAGTTGCCTGGCCCGTTGCCTGCGCCCCATGGATACCGTGGCACGCTATGGCGGTGAAGAATTCGCCATCATTCTGCCCAACTGTCGACCGGTTTATGGCCTGGCCGTAGCCGAACGGATTCGTGAAACCGTTGCGGCACTCTCTATCCCAGTTTCTCCGTTGCTCTCGCTCAAGGCCACGATCAGCATAGGCGGTGCCTATGCTCCGGAGTGGGTCCGCTCGACCACCGATTTGTGGATCGAGCGTGCAGACAAACAGCTCTACCGGGCCAAATCTGAAGGCCGCGACAAGGTTTGTCTGGATCAACCCCGTGAACTATCGGTCAGCGCAGAAGAAAAAGGATTGTTGTTTGGCCATCTACTGATGGACGAGGCCAACCTCCAGGAAAACGTACCGAACGATGCGACCAGTGACGAACAAAGCAACGCTCCCAAGCGAGAAAACGCATGAATGACGGTCTGACCCCCGACGCAGAAATTTCAAACACACCCAAGGTTCCCTTGAAGCCCCAGGGCAAGGTGCTTGCGGTTACCAGTGGAAAAGGCGGGGTGGGCAAGACATTTGTCTCTGCCAACCTTGCTGCCGCATTGGCCAGTCGTGGCCACCGGGTGCTGGTGCTTGATGCTGATCTGGGGCTGGCCAACCTGGATGTCGTGCTCAACCTGCACCCCAAAGTCACGCTACACGACGTGTTCACGGGCAAGGCCAAACTTGACGATGCCATTCTTCCCGCACCGGGCGGGTTTTCTGTTTTGCTTGCCGGCTCTGGCATGGTGGAATATTCACGCCTGACCACCGAGGTGCGCGATGAATTCCTGCGCATCATCAGCAGCCTGGTACCCCGGTTCGATGTTGTGATAATGGATACAGGTGCGGGAATTTCGGACGTCGTGCTGTTTGCGGTTTCACTGGCATCTGAAGTCCTGATGGTTGCCACGCCTGAACCCACCTCGCTTACCGACGCCTACGCCACGATCAAGGTTCTGGTAGGCCAGCAACAGCGCCAAACCGTTCGCCTTATCGTCAATCAGTCCACCCGTTCAGGTTCGGGCCTGGCGATCACGAATCAACTGCAACAAGTGCTTGATCGCTTCGTTGCTACCGATCCCGAGCACCCCATCCAACTGATACATTTGGGCGATATCCCAGTCGACTCCGAAGTCCGACAGGCGATCATGCGGCGCCAGCTGATGATGCAGCACACGCCTGACTGCCCCGCTGGCAAGGCCATTGCCCAACTCGCCCGCACACTGGAAAAAACCGTTATCCCAAAGCCCGCGTAAACCGGTGCAAAACCAAAGTGCTATGAAGGGTTTGACCCTGAAGCGGGGGCTGCCATGACCAGAGCCTTCACCCTGTCTGGCTCCATGCGCAACAATACGCCGATCTCACGATAGTCGTCCGGCAGGGCTGCGTTATCCCAGCCTTGAGCGGAATGCCGTGCCAGGTTGACTGCCAGGACAACATTGCGCACCCGAGGCGACTGTGAAAGCTCAGGATCCATCATGTTCTGCAATAACTCAGGCAGCTTCCATTCCCGTATCAACTGACGCTGCAACTCAACGCCAGTGAACCCCATGATGGCTTGCTGTACATCTGCACTCCGCAAGGTGGTGTCGGCCATTTGGCGCTTGCGGATTTCGAGCATTTGTTCAGGATTAAAACACCACATCAGCATCTCTGCGACATGCGAGAGCAGCGCCGAAACCAGCACTTCCTGTGCATGTAAGTCATGCAAACGCAACGCCCAGTCAAACGCATAATCCGCTGCACGCTGCGCTCGCCGCACGGTCTGCAACAGACAGACCAGCGCATCAAGACGGCCCCGTAGCGCCTCCTCCACTACCGGTTTCGCGGGAACCGCCAGAAAAAAACTGTCCAGCCCCATCATCAGCAACATCTGCTTCACATCGACCAGTTCGTAGGCTTGGCTGTTCCGCTTGTGCATTTGCATATAGCGCAGCAATTTCACCGTCATCAACGGATCGTCGGTCACCACATTGGCGATGCTGCTGGCGTTGAGCAGGCCTTGATTGGCGCGCTGGTGCTCCAAGTCCCGTGCTGTGTGACGCAGTACCGGAATATCGGCCCGCCCAAATAAAGCGAGCCAATCTGTCATGCTTTGTGTTTGTTGCATCATCAGCCCTCCTCATCGGTACAGCGTGACACTAAAGGTTTGGTGACCCATGGTTAATTACCCGTTCAACCAACAGACAGGCATCCACGCCGCGCACCCTAGCGATTCATATCGCTTACTGGGTCTATCGGCCCCATGGGCCAAGCCTTAAGGGGAGCGATGTCATACCGGCTCGAACAGCCGCCATGCCGCTCTAATGTAATACTGCCGCAGGACCCGTTTTGACCAGCGACATTACCTTGTTAGGCTCCATATGCAGAAACTCGGCTATTCCATGGAAGTCGTCAGGCAGTGCGGCATCATGCCAGCCATTGCTGGAATGACGGGCAAGACTCACGGCCAAGGTTACATTGCGCACCTGTGGCAACCCGGCTTGATCCGGGTCCATCAAGTCCAGCAGCAATTCAGGCAGTTTCCAGTCGATAGCGAGTTGACGTTGCAAATCGATTCCAGCAAAACCCAACACCTGCTTCTGCACATCGCTACTCCGTCGACTTTTGTCGAGCCCCTGCCGCCTGCGGATTTCCATCATCGGGCCCGGGTTAAAGCACCACATCAATATTTCGGTGACATGCGTAAGTATTGCCGACACTTTGACTTCTTCGGCGTGCATATTGTGAATCCGCTGCGCCCAATCAGCAGCGTAATACGCCGCACGCTGCGCACGCCGGACCGTCAACAAAAAGCAGGCCAGCGCATCGGCATGCCCATCGAACTGATCTTCAGCGATCAGCGTGGCCGGTACTTCCCGAAAAAAGGTCTCGATACCCATCATCAACAGCATCTGCTTGACGTCGAGCAGCTCCTGCATCTGATGACGTGATTTGTGTGCCTGCATATAACGCAGCAGCTTGACTGTCATCAACGGATCATCCGTCACCACATTGGCAATACTGCTGGCGTTGAGCAGGCGTTGATCGGCACGCAGCGCTTCCAACGCGAGGGCAGTTTGACGCAAAACAGGAATATCAGCTTGCGCAAAAAGAGCGAGCCAGCCAGCCATGTCCTCCGGTTGCTGCGACATCTTCATCTCCTGATGTTTCAGCGTAATGTTCGCATTGACTTCACCCGTATCATTTCAGGTTGTCTTGTTAGGTGTATCGGCCCGGGGAACTCAGCCTTGAGCGTAGCAACCTGCCTGTGGCTTGTGTCCAACGCTAATCAACACTTCAATATTCAGCCAAATCTGGCCATCAGTTGTAAAGCCCTCGATCTCAATCCGGTGACCCTGCTTGAACCGCGCCAGTTCGCTTTCGGATAATCGAAGGGTGTTTTAGCTTGATTTCTCGTGTCTGCTTGCCTATCAATGGAACCTCCTAATGCTGACCATTGCGCAATCCAAAAGAAAAAAGGCATTGCGCCGAACAAATCGCCCGCAATGCCCATTCAAAGACTGCGCTATGCGCTATTCCCTCTCACCTCACTTGAAGATGCCTCTGAACATATCATTCAAATCCGGCTTGCCCGGTTT
>JAGXGP010000115.1 GCA_024636775.1 Hydrogenophilales bacterium | reverse complement strand
TGGATTATGTCGACCGATAAAGCGACCCAGGCCCCATCCGATGAACCAGGGTGGTACGTAAACCAGAATCCCCCACATCATCCAGGCCGGAAGCGTAATGCGGTCGATCCGCTCCGCCTCGACGTAGAAGCCATAGGCTATGAGCCAGGCAGACAACAAACTGGGGAGCACCACAAGGAGGAGCACGCCTCCTTGTCGTGTATGGACAGGGCGAGATTTGAAAGCGCCCCGGCTGCCCAGGTTGAGCCCGATAAATACCATGGCAATAAAAATGCACACCACGCCGCCCACAAACAACGGCATGCTGTTGGTGACGGCTCCGGGCTGGGTACTTTCCCATCCCACCAGCCAGCGAACAAACCACACCAGTAAGCGTGGCAACAACAGCAGGCCGCCTAGCAGCAACAGCAACAAGGTGAGGTTGAGATACAGGTTACGTAAATAGGTGGCCACCGCTGTCAGCGTGTCGGCGGAGAAAAAGCTGGCTTTGGGGGTGAGGTAGTTGCTGTAACTACGGAGGAAACGTATGGCTGAATTTTCTGCGCCACCGGTCTTGAGTTTGTCTTCCGCCTCCTCAACCTTACCCCTGCATTTCAGATGGATAAAGGCAGACAGCCAGCCGCCGATATACCCCCCACCTGATACGCACGACAGGTAATCGAACTGCCGTAGTAACTTGAGCTCGGCCAACGCCTGGGTGATGCCCAGGTTAAACGTGGCACTGCGGATTCCGCCGCCGGAAAAAGCCAGCCCGGTCATGGGACGGGACGGTCCATCACTGCGGCCATCAGGCTCGCGTATGGCTGCGCACTCCTGCGCGTGAACGGTGTCCCAATCGAGCGAGGTGGGTTGATCACTCATTGTGTGATTTACCACACCATGATCGAGGTTTCGGCCGCGACTTCAGCGTAATACAGCCGGATACCTATCTGATAACGCCGTCCAGTGATTAAGCGCATGTCGATGCGGGCGTTCAGATCCGTGCCGCTGTCATCGTTTCCCGCAATTTCCAGGTTACCCGATGAGGTGATTTCGAACAGCACCATGACGGTGTCCGAGTTGCCAAAGGTTCCCATTCGATAAGTGCGTGTGCGTTTGGGGGTGAAATTGAAGACTCGGGTTTGCCCCGCCTTGATCGCCAGCCTTTGCGACAAGCCGACTTCCAGCGTTGGAATCACGACCTTGGGTTTGGCGCAGGGATAGGATTCAATAATCCAGTCCATATCGGCTTTGGACAGCCCGCCTTTGGGGCGCAAGCCATTGCGGTAGGCCGCAGGCTCGATGATGAGTCCGGGGCCAAAGACATATTCCATTACTGAGTTGGGGTCCCAGACGGTGCCTTTGACTTCGGAGGGTGAAATCTTGCGAAGAATATTCCATTCAATTTGTTGCAGATCCCAGTTATTGGGCGGCCCTTTGAAATAGCTTTTGACCGCCTCGCGGTCCCACGTAATGCCGGCGTAGGGGTTTTGGTGTTCGTGCTCGAGGCCGATGGCGTGACCGAGTTCATGCAGGGCAGTGTCCTTGCCGTAGGCGGTGTTGAGCGCCCAGCCAAAGTTCATGGTGCGGGCGAGTGGGTCGCGTATGCCCAGATTGTCTCGACCCACGTATGACCATGAACCATCTTGCGGGTCAAACCCGATGCGCAGCGTGGCTTCTTCAGCGCGGCTTGCCGCCTTGAAACTGATACCAATGCCTAATTTGAACCACGCATCAAATGCCAGTCCGACTTCGCGTATATCTGTTGGGCTTCCCCGCCAGGCGGCAGGGACGTTGTCGCCCGTTTTGAAACAGTAATAAGTCAGCTGGGTTCCGTTCACCCATTTCTTTTCGGCGTTGATAATGGCACGGGCGCGCATCGCGTCCACGCTAGGGTCGAACTGTCTCGGGTGTTGAATGGGCTGCGAGCAATAGCGCATTGCGGCCTGATCGGATTTTTTGGATGCTGGCTTTGCAGCCTTGGCAGTTTTCGGCATTTCATTCCCCTATAAAGATGAAAACAAAATTCGACAGGAGGGGATTCAGGGTTCGAGCAACGCCAGATACTTGCTGTGGCACCACCCCACAATGTCCATCACACCATTGACCTCACCCACCACATCGACTTGCCACCACAAGCCGTGCTGGGTCAGCACCTCGACCTCGGTGCCAACCGGAACCGGTGTCCCTGGCAGGGGTGCGAACCCAGGCCCCGCGCCACTTCTGACATACAACCTCGCCGTGGTTTGATAGCGCTCGGGGCGGTCGTCACCGCGCCCCATCAGGCGGGCCCGCACCGATTCCAACGGAAAATCGGGTCCCGGATCGCACTTGCGTCCGGGCGAGATGTCTTCATGGCCGAGGATGTCGTTGAGACCATATTGTTTGACCAAGGCCATGCCGCATTCCAGCGTTGATTCAATTTGCGCCGAGGTATAGGCATGCCAGCCGCAGGGCTGGGTGCCGGGAGGCGAATTCTTGTGGATGGCGACAGTGACGTCGCTGTCGGGATAGCTGCGGCGAGTCAGCGGGGAAACCCATTTGCCTCCGCTCCGCACGAGACAGCCGGCGTTGTCGAGTTCGATGCCGATGCTGTATCGATTCAGTCCCGACAGGCTGCCCCAGCTTGAGCGGCCTGCATGCCAGGCCTCGCGGTTAAACGGCACCAGCTGCGTGACGCTGCCGTCGCGTCCGATGATCAGATGTGCCGAGACGCGGGATCGCGGGTCCCGGAACCAGGCAACCGTACTCGCCGCGCTGCTGCCTGCGGTGTAATGCAACACCAGTAAACTGGGTGCAATGACGCCACCCGTGTGAGGACTGGCGAAAAAAGACGCTGCCTGCCCATCGTCGTGAGCCAGGCAGTGATTCTGGATTTTCATTGTTGGCTCCCCAGTGTTGGGCTCACCGCGGAGCAAAACAGGGGTTAATCGCGATTCAATGTGACGTCTGCAACGCGGTGATTGACCACAACATAGACCATGAAATCAACGATTGATATACAACTTTGGTCGTAGTTAGCGGGATTCAGCGGAGTGTTGAGTTGAAGCAAAGCTCACCGTCGCGTGCCAATAGGGCAGCGCCATATGCGGCTTCGGTGTGGGTCGCATGGGTCACGGGCACCTTGAGCAGACGCTGGCGGATGCTCGTCCAGGCCGGATTCTGGGCGCCGCCCCCTGCAGTTTTGACCTGCCGCAAGGGCGTTGCGCCCAGTTCGGCGAGCAGGCCGTAGCCGTGTGCTTCGATGCGGCCAAGGCTTTCCAGCAATCCGTGCAGAAACGCGGTGTCATCGTTTGGGCGTGGCACCAGACGGGGAGCCAATTCAGGGTCGTTGATGGGGAATCGTTCGCCGGGTCGCGGTAGGGGCAGGTAATCGAGTGGGCTGGCGATCACGGGATCGATTTTTTCGCTAAGCGCGACCAGTGTTGGGTCGTCAAAAAACTGTCGCAACACTGCGCCGCCTGCATTGCTCGCGCCCCCGGCCAGCCAGCGTGTGCCGAACCAGTGGCTGTAAACACCGTATTCGGTCGACTCCACCCGAGTGTCGGACAGAAGCTTGAGCACCAGCGTGCTGCCGAGCGAGGTGACGGCGTCGCCGCTTTGGGTGACGCCTGCCGCCAGAAAAGCGGCGATGGAATCGGTGGTGCCGGCCTGTACCCGACAGTCGGAGTTGATGCCCAGATAGCGTGCGCGTGGTCGCGACACGGTGCCAAGGCGGGAACCGGGCGCGACAGGCTTGGGCAAATAAGAAGCATCAGCCAGATGATCCACCCAGGCCGGCCATACCAAGGTGTCGAGGTCGAGCCCCATTTTCAGGGCGTTGTGATAGTCGGAAAATCCCACCTGTTCGGTCATCAAGCCTGAAAGCCAGTCGGCCTGATTCAGGTAGATCCGTGCACCGGTGTGGCCGAGCCACTTTTTCAGCCACATCACTTTGGCCAGGCCGGACGTGACTGCCGCCGCAGGATGGCCGGGCGGGGCGAGGCTTGCAATCAGTTTGGCTTCGTCGATTGCGCGGTCGTCGTTGTAGAGCAGCGGAGGGTGACGCGGCGTGAGGGTCTCGTCGCAGGCGAGCACCGTACCGGAGGTGCCGTCGAATGCTATCGACGCTAGCTGCGAGCGCACTGACGGCGGCAAGGCTGTGATCAAATCCCACAGCGCCTCGCGCCAGATAGTGGCGCGCTCGTAATCTTCCAGCTTGCCGAAGTCGCGCTGATCTTCGGCGATGACCGTGCCTTCGGCATCGATGACGCAGCTGCGTGCGCCTGAAGTGCCGAAATCAATGCCAAGAAAATACAAGAGCTTATCCGCGAGTGTTCGATTGATACTCAAACTGAGTCAAGTCCACGCGCGGGGCGGGTTGCCAGCCGTCCATGCGGTGTTCGGCCACCACGTTGGTGAAAATGCCGCCGCGCACGTAAAACTTGGCCGTCAGGCGCATGAAGCGTGGCTTGGTCACATTGACCAGGTCATCGAGAATCCGGTTGGTGACGTCTTCATGGAAATGGCCTTCTTCGCGGAAGCTCCACATGTAGAGTTTCAGGCTCTTGAGTTCGACACAGGTCTGGTCGGGGATGTAGTCGAGGATGAGCGTGGCGAAATCCGGCTGACCCGTCTTGGGACAAAGGCACGTAAATTCAGGGATTTCCATGTGAATGTGAAAGTCGCGTCCCAACTTGGGATTGGGGAAGGTTTCCAGGGTTTTAGCAGGTGTGGAGGACATAAAAAGCTCGGTGTAGAATGGCGGCACAAAAACGTCCCGGAGAGGGCGTTTGGAGACACCATTATAAATCCGAAACCAACTCAAATAGGGCGCAAAGCCAAGCCGCAGCCTGTGCAAAAGCACGGTGTGGCGAAGGTGACCCAGCGCGTTCTGATTTGTGTGGTGGATATACAGCCAAGGTCCTGATGTTGTGCGCCTCACTCATATCAAACTTGCCGGTTTCAAGAGTTTTGTTGACCCCACCGTCATTCCCGTCCCCGCGCAGCTGACTGGCGTGGTGGGGCCGAATGGTTGCGGCAAGTCGAACGTGATCGATGCCGTGCGCTGGGTGCTGGGCGAATCGTCGGCCAAGAATCTGCGCGGCGAATCGATGCAGGATGTGATCTTCAATGGATCGGGTACCCGAAAGCCGGCATCACGCGCATCGGTCGAACTGGCGTTCAACAACGAACTGGGACGCGCCGCTGGCCAGTGGTCGCAATACGCCGAGATATCGGTCAAGCGGGTGCTCGACCGCAGCGGCGACTCGACGTATCACATCAACAACATGCGGGTGCGGCGGCGCGATGTCGCCGACCTGTTCCTCGGTACGGGCGTCGGCGCACGGGCTTACGCCATCATCGAGCAGGGCATGATCTCGCGACTCATCGAGGCCAAGCCCGAGGAATTGCGCGGCTATCTGGAAGAAGCGGCCGGCGTGTCCAAGTACAAGGAACGCCGCAAGGAAACCGAGGCGCGGCTGAAAGATGCGCGCGCCAACATGAACCGCGTCGAAGACATTCAGCGCGAACTTAAAACTCAGGTTGAAAAGCTCGCCGCACAGGCCGAAGTCGCGCAGCGCTATCGCAGCCTGCAGGCCGACATGACGTTTTCGCAGCACCAGCTCTGGTTTGCGCGCAAGCACGATGCCGCCCAGCAACGGGCGCGCATCGACAAGGATCTGACCGAGGCGCAGAACAAGCTGGAAGCCGAAACCGCCCGCTTGCGCCACATCGAATCGACGCTGGAAACCGCGCGCCAGACCCAGTTTGCCGGGCAGGACACGCTGAACGCGCAGCAGGCGGCGTATTACCAGGCGCAGTCCGAAGTCGCGCGGATCGAACAAACCATGGCGCATCAGAATGCCACCCGTGACCGGCTGGTTCGTCAGGTGCAGGAACTGGCCGCACGGGTGGAAGGCCAGCAGGCACGCCGTGGCGCGACGGACGAAGCATTGAATGATGTGACTGCACAGCAGCCCAGTCTGGAAGCCACCCTGGTTGAAGCCGAGGCCACAGCGCGTCAGGCGACCGATAGCACCCTGCCGCAAAAAGAAGCCGCGCTACGCGAAGCGCAGCAAGGGGTGGGCGAGGCGCAGCGTGCGGTGTCTCAGGGCGAACAGGCGCGCCAGGTCGACGAAAACAGCCTCGGCCACACCAGGCGTCAACTCGAGCAACTGGACATCCGTCAGCGCAGACTCGCTCAGGAGCAGGCACAATTGCCGCGACCGGATGCGAGCGGCCTGTCCAGAAAACAGCTTGAACTGGAAGAACTCGCACAGACCCTGGCGACGGCTCAAAGCGGGCTCAAGACCGCCGAAACGGACTTGCCTGATCTGGACGCAGCACGCGCGCAACACATGCGCGAACTCGAAGCCGCGCGCAAGGCCTTGCATCAGACCGAGGCCGAACTCGCCGCACTGAAAAAGCTGCAGGAAAGCCTCAAGGCCGACGAAAAACTCGGTGCCTGGCTGCAACAGAGCGGTCTGGATAGCGCACCGCGATTTTGGGAAACCTTGAATGTGGCCAAAGGCTGGGAAGCCGCGGTCGAAGCGGTGTTGCGCGAGCGCCTGCAGGCCATTGCATCCGATGCGCAGCCGGGCTGGTTTGCCGATGCGCCGCCGGCGCGACTCACGGTATGGAGCGGGCAGGGCGCAGGGAGCCCGCCCGCATCCGCGCTGCTGGCCAGCAAAATTACCAGCGACAATGCCGCTGCCCAGGCAGTACTCGCCGACTGGCTGGGTGGCGTGTACTGGGCGGATGATGTCGATGCCGCACAGACGCGTCGTGGCAGCCTGCAGGCGGGCGAATGCGTGGTGACACCGCAGGGTCATGTGTTCAGCCGTCACAGCGTGACCTTTCATGGCCCGCACACGGCGGTGGAAGGGATCCTCGCGCGTGGGCGCGAACTGGAAAAGCTGAGCGCAGACGCGATTCACCTGCGTGAAGAGGTCACGCGACTGGACGCCGCCCATGTCGAAACCCAGCAAAGTTACCTCGAGCTCCAGCGCGAAATCCAGGCGCTGCGTGCCCAGACCGGGCAGAACCAAAGCCGCCACCACACCGCGCAAATGGAGTTGCTGCGCCTGCAACAGGCGGTGGATCGCGTGCAGAGCCGGGCGACGCAAATCACCCAGGAACTGGAAGAAGTCACCCACCAGCTGACCAGCGAGCACGCCACGCTGGAAACCGTGGAAACCCGCCTCAAGGAATACCGTGCGCAAAGCGAGGTGGCACAAGATGCCCTGAACGCAGCACGGCAGAAGCGCGATCAGTCTGACCGTGCGGTGTTCGAGGCGCGCGAGTTGCAACGCGCGGCTGAGCGACGCCATCAGGAAGCGGGCTTTGCGCTCACCACCTGCACCAACAAGATCAAGGAGCTCAGCGACAGTCTCGCGCGGACCGATCAGGAAATCGCCAGCGACGAGACCCGGCTGCAACAAAGCCGCGATGAACTCGCACGGCTGCCAGCCGACGCGCTGGACGTCGAACTGCAGAAGGCGCTGGAAACGCGCACCGCCTGCGAAACCGCGCTGGCCGCCGCCCGTGACGTACTGGAGGGCTTGACCACGTTGCTGCGCAGCCATGACGAAGCGCGGCTCGGTTGTGAACAGGGGCTCGATCCCTTGCGCCGCACCATCGAGCAGTTGAAGCTGAAGGATCAGGAAGCCATGCTGACGCAGTCGCAGTTTGAACTGCAGCTGCGTGAAGCCGAGGCGGATGAAACCGTACTCGAATCCAATCTGGCCGAAAGCCCCAAACCCGCCCAACTCCAGGCGCAGATCACACGCCTGCAAAACGAGATTGCAGCGTTGGGTGCGGTTAACCTGGCCGCACTGGATGAACTGACCCAGGCGCAGGAACGCAGCGAATACCTCGCCGCGCAGTGCGCTGACCTGCTCGAAGCCGTCACCACGCTGGAAGATGCCATCCAGCGTATCGACCAGGAATCGCGCGCCAAGCTCAAAGCCACCTTCGACACCGTCAATCAGCACATGGGCGAACTGTTTCCACAGCTGTTCGGCGGCGGTCAGGCGCGGCTCATCCTCACCGGCGACGAACTGCTCGACTCGGGCGTACAGGTCTTTGCCCAGCCGCCCGGCAAGAAAAATGCCTCCATTCACTTGCTGTCCGGCGGCGAAAAAACGCTTACCGCGCTGTCACTGGTGTTTGCCATGTTCAAGCTCAACCCGGCGCCGTTCTGCCTGCTCGACGAAGTCGACGCGCCGCTCGACGACGCCAACACCGAGCGCTATTGCAAACTGGTCAAGGCGATGTCCGAGCACACCCAGTTCCTGTTCATCACCCACAACCGCGTCACCATGGAAATGGCCCAGCATCTCGCCGGCGTCACCATGCAGGAGCCGGGTGTCTCACGTGTCGTCGCGGTAGACGTTGAAGAAGCCGCAGGAATGGTCGAAGCAGCTTGAACGTCGCTTAATTTCTCCTGACCCTAGCCGCAGGGTGCAGCTATCGTGGAAAATAGCGCTTTTGGCGCTTTCCCCACATTCCCATGCTTGATATTCAACTGCTGCGCAAAGACGCAGCCTTGGTGGCCGAACGTTTGGCTGCACGCGGTTTCAATTTCGACGCGGCGCGCTTCGACGCGCTGGAAGCCGAACGCAAAACCATCCAGACCCGCACGCAGGAGGCGCAAAGCCACCGCAACAGCATGTCGAAGCAGATTGGCATGATGAAAGGCAAGGGCGAGGACACCACGGCGGTGATGGTCGAGGTGGCGGGGCTGGGAGATGAACTCAAGCGGAATGAAGAACGGCTGGCTGCGTTGCAAACCGAGATCAACGATTTTCTGATGGGAGTACCGAACCTGCCGCACGAATCGGTGGCGGTAGGCAAAGACGAAACGGCCAACGTGGAAGTGAGCCGCTGGGGCTCGCCGAAAACCTTTGGATTTGAAGTGCGCGATCATGTGGATATTGGCGAGGCCTTGGGTCAGCTGGATTTTGCCGCCGCGGTCAAAATCACCGGTAGCCGCTTC
>JAGXGP010000114.1 GCA_024636775.1 Hydrogenophilales bacterium | reverse complement strand
GCTACATCCAGGCCGTCGGCGTGACGGTGCGTGCCGTGGTGTTTGGCATTGTGCTCACCGCACTGGCGCAAGGGGTGCTCGCCGGCCTGGGTTATTGGGTGGCCGGCATTTCGGCGCCGGCATTATGGGGCGTGATCACTGCCCTGATTTCGCTGATTCCTTTTGTGGGCCCGGTAGTGTGGATCGGACTGTCCTTGAGTCTCTTAGCACACGGCGAAACCCAGGCCGCATTGGGGCTCTTTTTGTGGGGTGCGCTAGTGGTGAGTTGGGTCGATAACCTGATTCGACCACTGGTCATCAGCGGGCCGACGCGAATTCCGTTTTTGCTGGTGTTTCTGGGTGTGCTCGGCGGCCTCAATGCATTTGGCTTGATCGGCCTGTTCCTGGGGCCGGTACTGCTCGCCGTGTCGGTCGCGATTTGGCGTGAATGGCAGGTTCACGCCCGCTCAGTCTGAACATGCCGCCCACACTTCAAGACACTTGAGGGGTGGGCTTGGTGGTATCCTTGCAACCTGCGCAGGGACTTTTTCCGACATGCGTGAATCCATCCCGTCGCTTACGCGACCCTTGTACGCTCCCCTACAACGCAACACTCAAACAGACAGCAATTGCAGCCATGACCAACCCAAAGATGACCTACGCCGGATTTCACCATGACAAACATGGGATCACCATGATGGGGCGCGTCGTGCTGGATGCCTGGGTGTTTGGGTTTTTGCCCGAAACTGAGGATTGTGCAGGATGGGATCTGGGCCGCATGCAAGTGCTGATGGACAAGATCGAGGCCGAGTGGGACAAATATATGAATTTGCCCAGTCGCCTGCCGCCTGAGCTGCGTGACCGACACACTGCCATCTATAAAATGGCAGTGGAAGAGGCGCGCAAAAAAGGCTGGGATCCCGAACTCGGCGATGACGATTAAGCCAGTATTTGATTGCCGTTATCAACTTGCCTGATTCGCCCCCATGGAACTGACTCCGCAGCTGCTGCAACTCGCCACCCAGGCCCTTGACCTGGTGCTGGATTTCAAACGCCCGGCAGATGCCGAGCTGTCGGCATTTTTCCGCGACCACAAGAAGCTTGGGCCGCATGACCGTGCCTTTGTCGCCGAAGCCGTATTCGGCGTGCTGCGCCGTTATCGCTATCTGTCGGTGGTGGTGCCCGCTGCCAATCCGCGCACGTTGGTGATTGCCTGGTTGATCAAGGCGCGTGGCATGAGTGGTGCGGTGCTGGAACAATTCGCCAAGCCCGAGCTGATCGATCATATTCGCAACGCCAAAACCGATGACCTGGTGCTGGGCATCGCAGCCGATTTGCCCGACTGGGTGATCGAAAAGCTGCAGCTGTCGATGAGTGATGCCGATATTCTTGCGCTGGGCCGCGCCTTGCAGTTGCAGGCGCCGCTGGACGTGCGCGTCAATACGATCAAGGCAAACCGCGAGACTGTGCTGGCGCAGTTGCTCGCAGAGGGCATGGCCGTTGAGGCCACACCGTATTCGCCGTGGGGCATCCGCTTCAAGGCGCATCCGGCGATCAACCGTCATCCCCTGTTCGTCAACGGCAGTCTGGAAGTGCAGGATGAAGGCAGCCAGCTGTTGGCGTTGTTGGTGGGCGCACGGCGCGGTGAAATGGTGTGCGATTTTTGTGCGGGGGCGGGCGGTAAAACCCTCGCTATCGGCGCGATGATGGCCTCAAGTGGCCGCCTGTACGCGTTTGATGTGGCCGAAAAGCGGTTGGTCAAAATGAAGCCGCGACTGGCGCGCTCGGGCTTGTCCAATGTCATGCCGCAGCTGCTCTCATCCGAAAACGATACGCGCGTGAAGCGGTTGGCCGGCAAGCTCGACCGCGTGCTGGTCGATGCGCCATGCTCGGGGCTGGGTACTGTTCGCCGCAATCCCGACCTGAAATTCCGCCAGTCGCCCGAAAGCGTGGCAGAGCTGACGCAAAAGCAGACAGCCATTTTGCGTTCGGCAGCCAAACTGTTGAAACCCGGCGGCCGGCTAGTGTATGCAACATGCAGCCTGTTGACGGAAGAAAATGAGGCGGTAGTTGAGTCGTTGTTGGCTGAAGGTAAATTTACGCTGTTGCCGGTTAACGAAGTATTGGCGCAGAGTAAGATCGACCTCGACACGGGCCCCATGCTCAAGATGTCCCCTTCAATCCATGGTACGGACGGCTTTTTCGCAGCGGTGCTCGTCAAGTCAGCCGCTTGATTTGCTGCAGGTATTGCCGTTTGAACGGGATGCTTCTTTCAGCCTGATAATCGAATATGACTGCTGTGACATTCGACCCTGATGCGCTCGGCAGCTTGTGCGGCTTGTTTCGCGCACGTGTCGCCGCATCGCCCGATCAGCTTGCCTACCGTCAGTTTGATGAGGCGAGCGACGCCTGGGTCAGTTACACCTGGGCACAGGTGGCCGCTGAGGTAGCGCGCTGGCAAACTGCGCTGATCAAGGAAGGTCTTATCCCCGGTGATCGCGTGGCGGTGATGCTGAAAAACAGCGTCGAATGGGTCATCTTTGATCAGGCTGCGCTCGCGCTGGGACTCGTCACAGTGCCGTTATATCTCGATGACCGCCCCGAAAGCGCGGCGTATATCCTCAATCATTCCGGCTCAAAATTACTGCTGGTCGAAGGCAAGTTTCAGCACAAGAAACTGGCCGAGATCACGGGCTCGACCACCACCCTGCAACATATCGTCAGTTTGGTGGCGCCCGACAGCGAGTTGGTGAGCTGGAGTACCCGCTTTGTGGTGGCTGCCGACTGGCTGGCTGCAGCAAACGATACGCCGATACCCGAACGTCACCTGAGCCCGGATCTCCTGGCGAGCATCGTCTATACGTCGGGTACCACGGGACGGCCAAAAGGCGTGATGTTGTCGCACGAAAACATCTTGCGGAATGTCTTTGCTGCGTCGGAATTTGCCGATTTTGGTCCGCATCCGGTGTTCTTGTCCTTCCTGCCGTTATCGCACATGTTCGAACGCACCGCCGGCTATTACCTGCCGATGCTGCTGGGTGCCGAGGTTGCATATGCACGTTCGATCGCCCAACTGGCCAATGATCTGCAGACCATTCGTCCCACTGTGCTGATTTCGGTACCGCGCATTTACGAGCGGGTGTATGGGCGAATTCAAGATGGGCTGGCCAAGAAAAGCCTGGTGGCAAAAATGTTGTTCAAGCTGGCCGTGAGGGTGGGCTGGCGGCGTTTTGAATATGCACAGGGGCGTGCAAAATGGCACCCTGAAATGTTGCAGTGGCCGCTCTTGAATAAATTGGTTGCGGGCAATGTCACCGCAAAACTGGGCGGGCGGCTGGAATTGGCAATTTCCGGCGGTGCGGCCTTGTCGCCCGATATCGCGCGCGTTTTCATTGGCCTGGGTGTACCGATTTATCAGGGCTACGGACTCACCGAAACCAGTCCGGTGGTGTGCTGCAATCGGCCAGGCGACAATCTACCCTCGAGTATCGGCAAGCCGCTGCCGGGTATCGAAGTAAAGATTGGCGACGAAGATGAATTGCTCACGCGCAGCCGCTGCGTGATGCGCGGCTACTGGCAGAATGAAGAAGCCACGCGCGATTTGATCGATGCCGAGGGCTGGGTTCACACCGGCGACAAGGTGCGCGTCGATGCCCATGGTTTTTACACCATCGTAGGCCGCATCAAGGACATCATCGTGTTGAACAACGGTGAGAAAGTCCCGCCCAGTGATATGGAGTCCGCAATTCTGCTTGACCCCTTGTTCGAACAAGTGATGATCGTTGGCGAAGGCAAACCCTACTTGGCCGCGTTGACCGTTTTGAACGAAGAACACTGGCAAGCCTTTGCAGCCAGCATTCACGTTGATCCAAAACATCCCTCAATCCTTCGCGACCCCAAAGTGATCAAGTTGATCACCAAACGCGTGGCGGCACATCTCAAGCATTTTCCGGGCTATGCTCAAATCCGGCGCTTGCATCTGGACCTCACGCCCTGGACTGTGGATGACGGGTTGCTGACCCCCACCCTTAAAGTCAAACGCAATCAGGTACTCGAACGTTATCGCGCAGCGGTCGATGCCATGTATGTTGATTTCGCACGTTAAATTTTCAATAAATATCTGGAGAGACTCATGACCTCATATACGTTTAATCGTTTACCCCTTGGTCTGGCGCTGGCTGGAATGACAAGCCTGACGCAAGCCGCCGGCTTTGCGCTGGTCGAGCAGAACGCCAGCGGCCTCGGCAATGCCTACGCAGGCCAGGCCGCGAGTGCGCAGGATGCCAGCACCATATTCTTCAACCCGGCCGGAATGACCTTGTTGCCCGACCGGCAGGTTGTAATGGCAGGGCATCTCATCAAGCCGCAGGAAGAGTTCAATGGAAGCTCGAACATTGGGGGTGGGGATGGAGGTGATGCGGGTGGTCTTGCCTTCGTGCCAAACGCCTATCTCGCCTATCGATTGACGCCCGATATTCATGTTGGACTGGGCATGAATGCGCCGTTTGGTTTGAAGACCGAATACGACAGTTTGTGGGCAGGCCGCACTCAGGGTATCAAATCCGAGTTGAAGACCATTAACCTCAATCCCTCGATTGCCTGGAAAGCGAATAAGTCACTGTCATTGGGCGCAGGGCTTAGCATCCAATATGCGAAAGCAACGCTGACTAACCAGGCAGGCGTCTTGGGACCACTTGAGGTAGAGGGCGACGATATTGGTTGGGGTTTCAATTTGGGAGCGTTGTGGAAACTTTCTGACACGACACGCCTTGGCATTGCCTATCGCTCGGAAGTGGATCAAAAGCTGAAGGGGAACGCTACCTTCTCGGCTACTCCTGCGGCTAATGGCCCAATCATGGCGAATCTCACTTTGCCGGACAGCGCCTCGCTATCACTAGGCCATCAATTGAATCCGCGCGTGGAATTGCTGGCAGACGTCACATGGACTGGCTGGAGCGATTTCCAAGAACTTCGTATCGTGCGAGCCAGTGGTGCTGTGTTGGGCGTCACGACTGAAAACTGGAGCGACAGCTATCGCTATTCTGTGGGAGCCAACTACCGCATGAACAACAAAGTGACGCTGCGAGGCGGGGTAGCTTACGATGAAACACCCGTATCCGATGTCTACCGTACCGTGCGGATTCCGGATGAAAGCCGGACTTGGCTGGCCTTTGGTGCCCAATATCGCCTGTCCAATAAAACATCACTCGACTTTGGCTACGCGCACCTGTTCGTCAAGGATGCGAGGGTGGATAAGAGAGAGCCGGCGGTCGGAATTGTTGGTGATGTCAGGGTTGTCGGTAAGTACGAAGCCTCGGTCGATATCCTCTCCGCGCAGCTCACCCACAACTTCTGACCTTGCCTCAAACCATCCCCTTCGACAACCTCCTGACGCGTCTAATCGACGAAAGTCAGGACGTTGTCCTGTTGTGGCAGTTGGGTGTGCTGGTGGCCTGCGCACTGGTGGCCTGGGGCGCGATGCGCCTGGCCAAACCCTATCTCGACAATCCTGAATCGATTTGGTCGGCAGGTCGCGCGGGTGTCCGCCGGGTGGGTTTCCCGCTGTTCATGTTGCTGGCGTTATTGATTGGCCGTGATGTTGCGGGTCTCTGGCTGAAAAGCGCGCATCTCTTGAATCTGGCGGTGCCGCTCTTGCTTTCGCTGGTGGGCGTGCGACTGGTCATATACGCGCTACGCTATGTTTTCGAGCCGCGCGCATCACTCCGGTTATGGGAACGCAGCTTCGCCTGGCTGATCTGGGGCGCGTTCGCACTCCATATCACCGGCCTGCTTCCGCGCATCCATTCTGCAATGGAAGGACTGGCCTTTCAGTCGGGCACGTATCGGTTTTCACTGTTAACCCTGTTCCAGGCCGGGTTGGTCATCATGGGGGCAATCGTTGTTGCGCTGACGCTGGCGCGGCTGATTGAGAGCCGTTTGATGAGTATTACGCAGATGAATTTGTCGCTGCGTATGGCCTTGTCTAAAGCTTCGCGCACGGTGTTCCTGATTCTGGGGGTGCTGGTGGCCTTGCCCGCGGTGGGGATCGACCTCACCGTGTTGTCGGTGTTTGGTGGCGCGGTCGGCGTGGGGATAGGGTTTGGTCTGCAAAAGGTTGCGAGCAACTACATCTCCGGTTTCATTATCTTGCTGGACCGCTCGGTGCGGATCGGCGATCTGATTACGGTCGACAACCAATATGGCAAGGTCAGTCAGATCAATACTCGCTATACGTTGCTGATTGCGCTCGACGGCACCGAAACCATCGTGCCGAATGAATCATTGATCACGCACACAGTGGTCAATCACTCCTTGTCCAAGCCTAATGTCCGGGTGGCGTTGCCTATTCAGGTTTCATATGCCTCCAACCTGAAACAGGTCGAAGCCTTGATGCTTGAGGCAGCCCATGAGGAAGGCCGGGTCATTCACGACGACCCCGACTACCTGCCCAAGGTTTTGCTGCGTGAGTTTGCGGATAATGGCGTTTCGTTTGAACTCGCTGTCTGGATTCGCGATGCCGGTGAAGGCATGAATAATCTGCGCTCAAACCTCAATTGGGGGATCTGGCGACGTTTTCAGGAAGCGAGCATTGAAATCCCCTTCCCGCAACGGGTGGTGCATTGGGCCCCATCAGCAAATTTAACTTTGGATAACCCTTGATTTTTATGGGGTTTGTCCGTAGATTAGCTGATGACTTTGTCCTGTTTTAGGAATCAATAATTATGCAATTAGGCCTGATAGATCTTCCCTGGTGGGGTTATGTGGTGGTGGCGCTCGCGCTGACCCACATTACCATCGCTGCTGTCACTATTTTCCTGCATCGTTCGCAGGCGCATCGCGCCGTCGACCTGCACCCTATCGTCAGTCACTTCTTCCGTTTCTGGCTGTGGCTCACTTCCGGTATGGTCACCAAGGAATGGGTATCCATTCATCGCAAACATCACGCCAAGTGTGAAACGGTTGATGATCCGCACAGCCCGCAGACCCGCGGCATCAAAACCGTCTTCTGGCGGGGTTCCGAACTGTACCGCGCCGAGGCCAAAGTGGTCGAGACGTTGGAAAAGTACGGCCACGGCACGCCTGACGACTGGATGGAACGCAACGTCTATAGCCGCCATTCGGCTGCAGGCATTTGGCTGATGATGGCGATCAACCTGGTTGCTTTCGGCCCCATCGGACTGACCATCTGGGCGGTTCAAATGGCCTGGATTCCAGTTACCGCAGCCGGCATCATCAACGGCATAGGACATTACTGGGGGTATCGCAACTTCGCCTGCGAAGATGCCAGCACCAACGTATTTCCGTGGGGCATTCTGATCGGTGGCGAAGAACTGCATAACAACCACCACGCTTATGGCACCTCGGCGCGGTTATCGAACAAGTGGTATGAGTTCGACATTGGCTGGCTCTACATCAAGCTGATGACCTATGTTGGGCTGGCTACCGTCCGCAAGGTGGCGCCCACGGTGAAATGGCAACCGGCCAAACCGCTGTGTGACCTGGACTCCTTGCAGGCCATCATTACGCATCGCTATGACGTGATGACGCGTTTCGTGAAAAGTGTGCGTGCCGAGAGTGCGGCCGAGATTGCCAAGCTCAAGGCCAATGCAAGCCTGCCGCAAAACTGGAATTTCAACAGTTTCCGTCGCTGTTTGCATCAGGAACCCGCCGAGTTGGCAGCGGCAGACAAAGCCGGGCTGGATACCTTGCTGGGCAAGAGTGAGCGTTTAAACACTGTGTATCGGATGCGTCAGGAACTCGCAGCCATTTGGGGCCGTTCTACGGCAACACGCGAGCAACTGCTGGAGCAATTGCAGGCATGGTGCAAACGTGCTGAAAGCAGTGGCATCCAGTCACTGCAAGATTTCTCGGTACGCCTGCGCTGCTACGCTTAAGTATCGCGTTGTAACGACTTGAATCATGAAACGAGCGGCCTGCGGGCCGCTCGTTTTTTTGGGAGGGGGCCCCACACTCCACTGGTGGATTCAGTAGAACCACACCCAATAAAAAACCGGCCGGTTGGCGGGGCTGGATAAAAGAAAACCCGCCGGTTGGCGGGTTTTGTATTGGGTTACCGGCTGAATTACTTCAGCTTGGTTTCCTTGTACATCACATGCTTGCGAGCCTTGGGATCGAACTTGCTGATCTCCATCTTCTCGGGCATGGTCTTTTTGTTCTTGGTCGTGGTGTAGAAGTGACCGGTGCCCGCAGTGGACTCCAGCTTGATCTTTTCGCGTCCGCCTTTAGCCATGATTCAGCTCCTTAGACAGCAACGCCGTTGGCACGAAGGTCAACCAGAACAGCATCAATGCCATTCTTGTCGATCGTGCGCAGGGCAGCGGTGGACAAACGCAGACGAATCCAGCGATTTTCGCTCTCAACCCAAAACCGGCGGTATTGCAGGTTGGGAAGAAAACGACGCTTGGTTCTATTGTTGGCGTGGGAAACGTTGTTTCCGACCATGGGCTTCTTGCCCGTAACGACACATACGCGAGCCATGATACTGCTCCAAAGTTGATAGGTTATCCGGTCAGGGATGGCTAACGAGCCAACCCGAGAACCGCGATTTATACCACAGCCTTCAAGCCTGAGGCAAGTTCTGCAACGATCTATAGTTGGCCCGCTTCCATGAACGACAATGAAGACGCGCCTGCCACGATGAAATGGTCGAGCACACGAACGTCCACCAGAGCGAGCGCATCCGCCAGTTTGCGGGTGAGCGCAAGGTCGGCCTGGCTGGGTTCGGCCACGCCACTGGGGTGGTTGTGCGCCAGAATCAGTGCGGCTGCGTTATGTGCCAGCGCGCGCTTGATGATCTCGCGTGGATACACGCTGGTTTGCGTCAGCGTGCCGCGAAACAGCTCTTCCACCGCAATCACCCGGTTTTGCGCGTCAAGATAGACACAGCAGAACACCTCATATTCCTTGCCGCGCAGAATCAGCCGCAAATAATCACGTACGGCTGCTGGG
>JAGXGP010000113.1 GCA_024636775.1 Hydrogenophilales bacterium | reverse complement strand
TGCAGGGTGAGTTGCCGGCCTTGCGTCCGGGGATGCAGGGCTTTGCCCGGATTGAAGTCGACCAGCGCTCGATGCTGCTCAACGGGGTTAGCCGGGCGCTGAGCTGGATACGCGTCAGGCTGTGGGCGTGGGGGGCGTGAGATGAGCGCAGATACCCCTCCAGATCGCCAGCACGATCAGCAGGCATCGTCCGAACGCCTTATCTCTATGCAGACGCTGAAAGATGCCCGGGTCATGATCGTCGATGATGAACCGGCGACGATTCACGTCGTTCAAGTCTTTCTGGAAGACGCCGGCTACAGCCACTTCATCACCACGAATGACGCCACGCAGGCGCTGGACGTCATCCTCAAGCAGCGACCCGATATATTGATACTGGACTTATACATGCCGGGGAAATCCGGTTTTGAATTACTCAGTGAAATTCGCTGCAACCCCTTGCTTCGCTATCTACCGGTACTCGTTTTTTCTGCGTCCGGCGATGCCGCAACCAAACTCCGCAGCCTGGAACTCGGCGCCACCGACTTTCTGCCCAAGCCTCTCGACCCCAGCGAACTGGTTCTGCGTCTGAGAAACGCGCTTGCGTTCAAGGCTTATCAGGATCAACTGGCCTATAACGACAAGCTGACAGGCCTGCCGAACCGCCAGTTGTTCCTGGAACGATTGTCCTGGACTCTGAGACTGGCGCAGCGACACACCAAGCAATGCGCGCTGCTGCAAATTGGTCTGGATCGTTTCAAGCAGATCAACGACACGCTCGGACACGAAATTGGCGACGAAGTATTGAAAGCCGTCTCACACCGCCTGACGACCTCACTTCGCGAATCCGACACCATTAGCCAGCTCAACAGCGGCCAGGACAGCATCAGTCTCTCCCGACTTTCCGGAGACGAGTTCATGGTGCTGACTTCCGAGATCAACCATGCAGAAGATGCTTCCCTCATCGCGCGCCGTTTGCTGGAAGCGATGAGATTACCCCTGGCGCTGGGCAAGCTCGAACTCTTCGTCACTATCAGTGTTGGGATTGCGTTGTTCCCGCAAGACGGGTCGGAAGGGTCTGCGCTGTTAACCCATGTCGACCTCGCCATGGCCCAAGCCAAACTGCACGGCCGCAACACCTACGCCTTCCACTCTGTCGAAACCAATACACGGTCTTTCGAGCGGTTAAACATGGAAACCGCGCTGCGAAAGTCGATCGAGCGCCAAGAGCTGGAATTGCATTACCAACCCAAGGTGGATTTGAACACTGGCCGAATCATCGGTGCCGAGGCGTTGGCGCGCTGGACACACGCGGAGCTGGGCCAGGTTTCCCCGGCACAATTCATCCCGCTCTCGGAAGAAACGGGGCTGATCCTGCCGCTCGGTGAATGCATGTTGAACCTCGCCTGCCAGGAAGCCGTGAAATGGCAGAAGGCTGGATGCAATCTACCGGTATCGGTCAATGTATCGAGCATGCAATTCCGCCGCGGCGACATGCCATCCATCATCCGGTCCGCGTTGCAAGCCAGCGGGCTGCCGCCTGAAAACCTGATGATCGAATTGACTGAAAGTCTCTTGATGGAGAACGCTCAATCCAATATCGACATGCTGCGTGCCATCAAGAATCTGGGCGTACGACTGTCGATGGATGACTTCGGAACGGGTTACTCGTCGTTGTCTTACCTGAAGCGGTTTCCGCTGGATGAACTCAAAATTGACCGGCTGTTTGTGAGCGATCTTCCAGTCGATTCGGGTAGCGCCGCTATTGTCAGCTCCGTCATCAGCATGGCGCACGGCCTGGGTCTGAAAGTCACGGCCGAAGGCGTGGAAACCGCGGCGCAAATGGCCGCTTTAAAGTCGGATGGCTGCGACTATTTCCAGGGTTATCTGTTTAGCCGACCGTTGGCTCCACCCGACTTCGCCGCACTGCTCAGGCAGGAAGCCGATCTTTTTTCAATTCCATCTAAGCTGAGCGTCTCATCATGAACGCCCTATCGTTCCCCCTGACCCGAATCCTGATTCTGGCTGCCCTAACGAATGCGGCACTACCCGCACAAGCCGGGCCGTCACTGGTCTGCCTGATCCAGCCGTCCAGCCAGGCCGAAATTGGCACCTCCGTCACCGGCGTCATCGAAACCATGCGTGTCGAGCGCGGCGACACGGTCCAGAAGGGCCAGGTCATCGCCGTGTTGCGCAACGATATTGAACGCGCCGCACTCGATGTCGCAAAAAGCCGTGCCCGGGCCGACGCTGACGTTCAGGCCGCCATCGCCGCGCTGGCGTTTGCACGGCAAAGCACGGCGCGCGCGGAAGACCTGGTCAAGAAAAAATTCGTTTCCGAACAGGCCCTCGACAAGACCCGCACCGAAGAACGCGTCGCCCTGCAGAAACTCGCCCAGACACGCGAACAGCGCAACGTATGGGAAAGAGAAATGGGACTGGCTAAAAGCCAATTGGCCCAACGTACCATCGTCAGCCCGATAAGTGGCATCGTGGCTGAACGCTATTTATCCAGCGGTGAACGCGTAGAAGACCGATCAATTGCCCGCGTCATCAGCATTGACCCCCTGCACGTCGAAGTGATGGTGCCTGCGGCCCGCTTCGGACAAATCAAGGTTGGCATGGTGGCCAGCGTAATGCCGGAATTGCCGGGGGCGTCACCTGTCGAGGCCACGGTCAAGCTGGTTGATAAAGTGATCGATGGCGCCAGCAATACCTTTCGGGTTCGGCTTGCCCTCCCCAACCCTGACCATGCAATTCCAGCGGGTCCCCGCTGCAAGGTCAGCTTTGACGACACGGCCATCAGTTCCACAGCGCAACGGACAGCCATCAAGCCGCAATCCGAATCGCGCACGGCCACACGCGAATCCGCGTCTCAGCCTGCCACCCCACCCACAGCCCCAACCGACATCGAAGACGGCGCGATTCGCGCACTCGAACGCTGGCATCGCGCATGGGAAAGCCAGGACCTGATCGGCTACCTAGCCGCCTATGCAGCAGACTTCAAAGGCAGCTATCCCAGTCGCCACGCCTGGATCGCGCAAAGCGAAGCGAACATCCAAAAGCCAGGCCGACCGCTTAACCCCATCAGTGATGCAAGGTTCCACTCTCTAACTAAAGACATGCTTCGGGTGAGTTTTCGGCAGCCCAGGAAAAACAGTGATCCTCACACCCCCACCCTCAACTCGCTATTGATGGTGCTTGAAAAAGGCCAATGGCTGATCCGGGAAGAGCACGCTCAGCGATAAGCCATGCCGCGTCATTCCTCCCCCTTCTTTTCAGCCAGCGTGAAGCGTCCTGACCCCCGCCCAACGCGCGCCCTGATCGAGGAACTCGAGCCGCGGCTTCTGTACTCAGCCGACTTCGCACCCACGCTGGCTGACTCGCTCATACTCGGCGCCGAAGAGCGGGTGATTGGGGGCGACGGCGAATACGCCACCACGACAGACAGCCAGCGAGATGCTCAGCACGCCCGGTTTGAGGTTGTATTTATCGATCTGCGCGTGGAAGGCTACCAACAGATTCTGGCTGACATCCGCGAACAGAACGGTGACGGCCGGTCCCTTGAAGTGATCCTGCTCGATTCCGAGCGCGACGGAATCGAGCAGATTGGCGACTTCCTGAATACGCGCCAGGAAATTGATGCCATACACATTATTTCCCACGGTGGCGCAGGGTCGGTTCAGCTTGGTTCGGGCCAACTCAATTTTGATTCGATGATCAACAATGCAGCTGCGATCAAACAATGGGGAAGTGCACTTAACAGCGATGCAGACATTCTGATTTATGGATGCAATCTGGCCAGCACCGCGGATGGCCAGTCACTCATTGATGCGCTAAGCCGGCTTACCGGCGCAGACGTCGCAGCCAGCGACGACAATACCGGCGATGCCGCATTGGGGGGCAACTGGATACTGGAATACCAAACTGGACTCATCCAGACGCAAGTTGCCGTCAGTGCCTACAACCAGCAAAACTGGCATGGCGTGCTGGCTACCTATACCGTCACTACGACGTCGGACATGGGCATGGGGATGGCGGGATCGCTGCGATGGGCGATCAACAATGCCAACGCCAACGCCGGCGCAGACACGATTGAATTCAGCATCGCCGGCACCGGCGTTAAGACCATTAACTTGCTTTCTGCCCTCCCCACTATTACCGAGGCGGTCTTCATTAATGGCACCACGCAAACCGGTTATGCCGGCGCGCCGCTCATTGAACTGAATGGGGCATCTGCAGGCATGGGCGTTACCGGGCTGACGATCACCGCCTCAAACAGCACCATCCGCGGATTGATCATCAATCAATTCGATTTCGGCGGCTCAACGGGAAATGGCATTCTGATCACGGGTGCTTCGGCTACGGGCAACCTGATCACCGGCAATTACATCGGCACCGACTCGACCGGAACGCTCAATCGAGAAAATGGATTTGTCGGCGTGCGTTTCACCGCAGGCGCCCACGACAATCAGGTTGGCGGCACAACGCCCGCCGATGCCAACATAATCGCCTTCAATGAATGGGGGGTGGGCGTTACGACAGATGCCGGTACAGGCAATGCCATTCTAGGCAACGCCATTTTTTCCAATACCAACCAAGGCATCAATCTGGACACGGGTGGCATAACCCCTAACGACCTCGGTGACATCGACACCGGGGCAAACAACCTACAAAACTTCCCCGTGCTCAGTTCAGCATCGACCAACGCCATGCAAGCCACGCTTACCGGCTCGTTGAATAGCACGGCCAACAGTTATTTCCGCGTTGAGTTCTTTGCCAACACGACCGCAGATGCAACGGGTTATGGAGAAGGCCAGCGCTATCTGGGCTACGCAAACGTCACCACCGATGGCAGTGGCAATGCCACGTTCAACAAGACGTTGACGGCCACTGTGGCGGCGGGCGAATTTGTTTCCGCCACGGCGACCAAAAGCAATATCACCTTCACCACATTCACGGACACTTCTGAATTCGCCCAAAACATTCTGGCTACTGCCAACGCCACCCCCATCAACATCAGTCTCAGCAGCACCAGTGTGAACGAGAACATCAACACCAGCAGTGGCTATAGCATCGGCACGCTGAGCACGAATGACCCGGATGCGCTGGACACGTTTACCTACAGCATCGTCGGCGGCGCCGATGCCGATGCCGGAAAGTTCAGTATCGGTGGCGCCGGTCTGAATGAACTGAGACTGACCGACGGCCTGCTCAACTATGAGATTAAATCCAGCTACGCCGTTACCGTTCGCACCACGGACAGCGGCGGCGCCACTTTCGACAAAGCCTTCACCATTGCTGTTAACAATGTGGCCGGCAACATCAGCGGGGTCGCGTATACCGACCAGGGCATCACCACGATTGCTGCCGGCAAGACGATGAATCTGGTGATCAATGGCGCGAGCGTGGAAAGCGTGGTGACCGGTGCCGGCGGCACCTACAGTTTCACTCGCGAAGCCAGTGCAGGCGACCGCGTCCTGATTTATATCGACAACGACGCCACATACAAAGGCGCTACGGTCACCGTGGCCAATGGCAGCAACATCAGCAATGTGCCGATATACGCCGCCACCCTCATGTTGCGCAGTGACAATGGCGGCGCGCTAACCAATGCCGACATCGCCACGGCACTCGGCGGATACAGTGATACTGACCTACAGTTCGGTGTCAGCAGTGGCAATCTGGTAGCCACAGTCGTGAACACGCGTGTGCTGGTGGCCGCTGGGCAAACCTACACGCCTGGCGGCAACGTCACCGCCGACAGTTTTAATCTCTTTGGCACCGTCAACGGTGGCAGTAGCACCTTTACGGTTGCGGCCAACTGGAGCACAACCGGCGGCACCTTCAATGCAGGTACGTCGACCGTTGCCGTCGTCAGTCGAGCAAGTGGCTTCAGCTTCCAGCCAGGAACAACCAGCTATTACAACGTCAGCCTCGACACCAACGATCGATTCTTCACACTCTCGGGCAACCTCACCGCAACCAATGATTTCACTTTGAAATCGTCGGCCAGCGGAATAGGCACCCTGACCCTGGGGTCGAATTCGATTACAACGAAAAACTTCATCTGGCCAAGCGGATACCTGAGCCATTCGCTGGGTGCAGTCATCAACATGACGGGCAATTTCACCAATACCGGCGGCAGCTTCTTCTCGGGTAGTGGAAGCGGGCTTATCCTCAACTTCATGGGAAGCGGGAATTCATTTTTCACGCCCGGCACCAGCACCCTGGGCACCGTCGTCATCAACAAAGCCAGCCAAAGCGATGCCTTGACGCTCCTAAGCAATCCGCTGGTGATGACGTCCAGCAGCAGCCTGGTACTCACGAGTGGCATCTTCGATCTTGCGGGACGCAACCTCAATATCGGCGTGGGCAGCAGCTTCTCGAATAATGGCACGCTGCGTCTGCAAGGTAGCGAGGTGCTCAGCAACTTCGTCAATGACACCGACTCCGGTTCGGTGGTCTACAACGGCGTGGGCAGTTATGCAGGATTGGCTGCGGGCAATGCCTATTTCTACCTGGGTTTTAATAACGGGGCAGGCAGTTGGGTGCTGAATGCGGCACTAGATGTGAATGCTGATCTCAATCTTGCGGGCGGCACGTTGGATACCAATGTGGGCGGTAATTACGCGATTAACGTGTTCGGCAACTGGAGCAATACCGGTAACTTCCTCGCCCGCAACGGCAGTGTAATTCTGGATGGCAACAATCAAACCATCAGCGGCAGCAGCACATTCTACAACCTCAGAAAAACCGAGGTGACCAACAATGCCACGGACACCACCCTCAGCTTTGCTGCCGGCACCACCCAAACCATCAATAGCCTGTTGACGCTTGACGGCCTGGATGCCGATGACCGCATCAATCTGGTGTCCGCTGCGCCGGGCACCCAATGGCGACTGAACCTCACCGCCAGCGCCAGCAAAGCCATCGACTTTATCCGGGTCAGTGATTCCGATGCCTCGCTGTCCGACCCCAGCCACAATCCCGTCTCACCGATTTCCGCCATCGATGCCGGCAACAACATCGGCTGGTTCGCGGGTGCCAATAATGCACCGACGCTGAATAGCTCGCCCGTGGTGAGCTTTACACCAATCACCGAAGACGACGTCAACAACCCCGGCAATCTGGTGTCCTTCCTGATCAACGGGGCGATAAGCGACATCGATGTAGGTGCACTCCAAGGCATCGCCATCCACGCAACTTCGCTTTCAGGTGCCGATTTTGAATACTCGCTGAATGGCGGCACGAGTTGGAGCAGCGTGGGCGCCGTGGGTAACGCCACCGCATTGCTCTTGCGTGACACCGACCGGATTCGTCTGGTACCCAATGGCAACAATGCGGGCTCCGGCGCCATTTTGTATTGGGCCTGGGATCGAACGAGTGGCATTGCCGGCACCAAGGTGGATGCGAACACGCGCGGTGGCAGCACGGCATTTTCAACCGGCGCGGAGCTGGCCACCGCCAATGCCAGCGCGATAAATGACGCGCCTGTCATCACCAGCGGGGGCGGCGGCGATACATTCAGTACCAACGCACCTGAGAACTCCACCTATGTCGCCACCATCACCGCGACCGATGTGGATGTGCCGGTACAAACGCTGAGCTATTCGATCACAGGCGGGGCCGACTCCAGCAAATTCACGATCAACAGCAGCACCGGCGTGCTCAGTTTCATCACGCCCCCCAGTTATGAAAACCCACAGGGCAGCCTCAGTGGCGGATACGCATATGAAGTCATCGTGGCGGCATCGGATGGGAGTTTGTCAGACACCCAAACGATCAACGTCATTGTCTGGAATGTAAACGATCCGCCGGTCATTACCAGTAATGGCGGCGGTAGTACTGCGGCGATCAACGTAGCTGAAAACAGCACCGCAGTCACCACCGTCACGGCAACCGACGAGGACTTTGGGCCGCAAGTACTCACCTACACCATTTCGGGCGGGGCCGATGCCGTTCGATTCAGCATCAACAGCTCAACCGGCGTTTTGCAGTTTGTTACGGCGCCCAATTTTGAAATTCCGGTCGATGCGGACGGCAATAACGTGTACGAGGTTATCGTCAAAGTCATGGACAGTGGCGGGGCCAGCGATACGCAGGCCCTTTCGGTCATCGTCACCAATGTGAATGAAGCACCGGTCGCCGTGAATGACAGCTATACCATCAACGAAGATAGCGGCGGGTTTTTGCCGATGCCCGGGGTATTGGGCAATGACTACGATGTCGATTCAGCCTCGCTGACGGCCCAACTGGTGTCGGGCACCACCCAGGGCACACTCACCTTAAATGCCAATGGCAGCTTTTGGTATTGGCCCAATCCCAATTACTTTGGGACCGACAGCTTCACCTATCGGGTCAGCGATGGCGCGCTCACGTCCAATGTCGCTACGGTCACCATCACCATCAACCCGGTGAACGATGCGCCCATTGCCGTGGCCGATGCCTTTAGCGGTAATGAAGACGCCCCCATTCTCGGCAATGTGTTAAGCAACGATACCGATATTGATAGCGCCACGCTCACTGCCGGACTGCTCGCCGGACCCAGCAATGGCGTATTGATGCTGAATGCCAACGGCAGCTTTACCTACACGCCCAATGCCAACTTTAATGGCACGGACAGCTTTACCTACCGGGCCAATGACGGCGCGCTCAACTCCAACATTGCCACCGTGACCTTGACGATCAACCCGGTCAACGATGCGCCGTTGATCACGATGAACCAACTGATGTTACTGGAGGGCAGCACGGTCGTGCTGAGCAATGCCAACCTGAATGCCTCCGACCTTGAACAGAGCCCCGCTCAACTGACTTACACCATCAGCAATGTCACCCGCGGCCAGTTCGAGCTGAGTGCTGCGCCCAGCTCCGCGATCAGCACCTTCACACAAGCTGACGTCAATGCCGGCCTAGTGGTGTTCGTGCACGATGCCAGCGATTTTGCGCCCACTTACGACGTCACCGTCAGCGACGGCCTGCTCAGCCAGGGTCCGCAAACAGCGGCCATCACGTTTACAACGGTGAACGAGGGCATCAACATTTTCTCCATTTCGGGTTACACGACTTCCGAATCCGGCGGCAGCATGAGCTTTGATGTCACGCTCAACTCCCAGCCTTTCGCTGATGTGACGATCCCGATGCTGTCCAACAACCCGGCCGAAGGCCTGCTTTCCACCACCAGCCTGACATTTACATCCGCCAACTGGAATATTGCACAACGCGTAACCGTCACCGGTTTGCAGGATTTCTACAATGATGGCGACCAAGCGTATTCCGTTCAGTTTCAGCCCGCCCTGTCAGCTGACCCTAATTACAACGCACTCAGCGTGAGCGATCTGGTGCTAACGAACCTAGATGTTCCGATGCTCTTGCTGACGGAACCACCGCTAACCCAGCCCGCTCCCAGCACAGACAATCCGGCCTCCAACCCAGTCGTTGACACCACAACCGTAGCCGATGCCGATGCCGTGCAGGCTGAGGAACCGGCTACTGTGTCCGATCTAGCCCAAGCAATCCCTGAAGGTGGCGATTCAATTGGCAATCCGGGTGGTCCTGGCGCAGTCACATCCACGTCGACCCTGCATCATCGCCTTCCTTTGGTGTTCACGCAGGAGACAACGAGTACGCAAGTGCTCACCGACCCTGAAACCCAAAGCCAGATTCTGATGCGGGTATTGGAAATCCTGCAGATTGAAGCCATCGAAACCAGCGCCGGCTCTGGTGAGATGACATCCCCTATCCAAGTCGAGATCACCTCTGAGGAAAATTTTTTGGTGAAAATCGTCAGCCAAGGTGCCGAGATCACTGCGGTATCACTTTCAGTCGGAACTGTTTGGTGGGCGCTGCGTGTGGGCGGCCTGTTCGCCAGCCTGCTCACCTCCATGCCAGCCTGGCGGTCATTTGACCTGCTGCCTGTTCTGGCACGAGATCAAAACGACGATGACGATGCGGATGACCCCCTATCCGCCCCCGCGCATCGAACATGAAGATCAGGACGCCCCGGTTGACCCCTGCCGCTCGCATCGCAATCGGGCTGATCTCGCTTGTCGTCACCTTGTTGTTACTCGTCGACATCGCGCTGAACATGGTGCCGGACCAAACCGACATGCAGCGCAAAATACGCGCCAGTATCAGCGAGCGCATTGCCATCCAGGTCACCACGCTGATCCAGGCTCGAGAGTGGGACGCCCTGAAAGTGACCGTCCGCGAAACCCTCGTACGTGACCCGGAGATACTGTCGCTTGCCGTTCGTCAGCACACCGGGAATATTCTGGTTCAGTCAGGCAATCATTTAAAACACTGGACCCCGCCTGATTCAGGCACCTCCACGCTCACGAATGTGCGCGTCCCGATTTTTTCCAATGGCGCGCAGTGGGGCGATGTGGAAATCAGCTATACCCCTGTTACGCCACAGACACTCAAAGGCTGGTTGCAAACACCGCTTGTAGCTCTGGTTTTAGTTGTGATTCCCGCTGGCTTTTTGGCATTCTATTTATACATGCGGCGTACTTTGCAGTATCTGGACCCATCCGCAGCCATCCCTGACCGCGTGCGCGAGGCCTTTGATGCGTTAACGGAAGGGGTAACCATTATCGACAATACGGGCCGCGTCATGCTTTACAACAAAGCCTTCCATCAGCTGCATCCTTTTGCCGAAACGGACCTGATCGGTCAAAACCTGTCGCAGATCCCGTGGTTGGTTTGCGCAGGCGAAGCGCAGGAGCCCCCTTGGGAATATACCCAACAGCACCGAACACAAGCCAAAGCGCAGTTGTTTACCATTTCCCGTGCGGGTGAAAGTTCGGTTGAAGTCATTGTGAAGGCATCTCCGATTCTGGACGCCCGTGGAAAGCAGCGCGGCTGTATGGTGACTTTTTACGACGTCACAGAGCTCCACCACGCCAATGAAAAAATGCGCAGGGCCCTGGAAGCATTGGAAGCCTCGCGAGAGGAGATTGAAAATAAAAACATTGACCTGTTGTATCTGGCCACGCGGGATTCGCTAACGGGTTGCCTGAACCGCCGCGCCTTCTTCGCCGCGACCGAACCGCTTTTTAGCAAGCTGACGCAAGAAGCAAGAGATATGTCTTGCATCATGGCAGACATCGATTTCTTCAAAAACGTGAACGATACCTATGGTCACACGGTTGGCGACCAGGTCATCGTGGCGGTGACACGCATTCTCACCGAGCGCTTATGCGGCCACGACTTGCTCTGCCGGATGGGCGGGGAAGAATTTTGCATCATGCTGCCCGGTGCGTCCGAAGACTCGGCGATGGATTTGGCCGAACAGCTACGGACTAGCGTCGAGCACTTGGCGGGCAATGGAATCAGCAGCGCAAAAGCATTGCAAATCACCAGCAGCTTCGGCGTCAGTAGCCTGAAATCGGGCGCATCAAGCGTATCCGAACTCATTGAACTGGCAGACTTTGCCTTGTACACCTCCAAACAAAATGGCAGAAATCGTGCCACATTGTGGAGTGAGGATCTCAATTCACAACCTGGCGACCCCTCGGTTTCAAATGCATTAGCTAGAAATCCTGCCTAGTTTCAACCCCGTTGTTCCCCTGTAGTAAGGGAATCTATAGAGTTGCCCCTTGAAATCCCCCCCCTCCGCCCCTATCATTAGCAGTCTCTGTGCGAGAGTGCTAACAGCATTCGGCTGACTCATTGTTCACAGCCAGAAGAACCAAACAATTGATTTTATTGGAGATTTAGTATGAAAATCCGTCCTTTGCACGACCGAGTGATTGTCAAACGCATGGAAGAAGAGCGCAAGACCGCTTCCGGCATCGTGATCCCCGACTCCGCCGCTGAAAAACCCGATCAGGGTGAAATCATGGCCGTTGGCGCAGGCAAAAAAGACGACCAGGGCAAGCTGATTCCGCTCGACGTGAAAGTCGGCGACCGCGTGCTGTTCGGCAAATATGCCGGCCAGGTCGTCAAGGTCGATGGCGACGAGCTGCTGGTCATGCGCGAAGAAGACATC
>JAGXGP010000112.1 GCA_024636775.1 Hydrogenophilales bacterium | reverse complement strand
GTTCAGGTTGGACCCCAGCACCATGACCACCTGGCGCCAGCGTGCGGGCAAGGTGGCGTCGAGATCCCCCTGCGGGGTTTCGATCAGGCAGCCGCCACGCACGATTCGCACATCTTCGACGATGCGCAGCCGGTTCTTGTCCAGCACCTGATCGAGATGCGGACGTACCAGCACGGCATCTTCCGGGTTCAGCAGCAGTCGTGCTTCGCGGCTGGTTTCAGCCATTTGCTTGAGCGCCATATTCACCACATCGAGGATATGTTCAGGATGCACCGACAGCTCGGCCGACACCACTTGGCGTGACACATCAAGTGCCAGCTCAAGAACCATGTCGGCGAGGCGAAAATCCAGATTATCCAGCGTCGAAGCAAAGCTTTCCGACAACTCCTTCATGCGCTTACAGGCCTGCTCGCCTTCAACCCGCCCTGCGGCCAAGCCCTCGGCATAACCCGCTTCACGTGCCGCGTCCCGGATGAGCGCCAACTCGGCTTCAGTGTCTGCGGCCGATGGGGTCTGATCAGGATTGGACGTTGCCAGCTCGACCACTTCCCAATGTTCGAATGCGGTGGTGTCGTCTTGCGTGCTCATGCTGTTTCCTCCTCCGGGAACTGGATCGCACCCTCTGCTGCAAGCCGCCGCAACGTCACGCCAACGGCGTCCTGCGCAGCCTGGATCTCGGTCACCGGCAACGCGCCCAGGGTATCCAGATCATCGCGCATGCGCTGCGCTGCGGTGGGGCTCATTACTTCCGAAAGTGCATCGAGTATGCGGCCATCACTCCCCTTGAGTGCGTGCAACAAGATGCGTGCGCCAATATTACGCAAAAAAGTTTTACGACCCGATTCAGGCACGCGTGCCAGATCTTCGAATGACAGATTGCGTACCCGCAAACGCGCAGCCAGCCCTGCATCATTCTGACCCAGCTGGCTCAGCACTGCTGCTGCACTGCCTTCGTTCATCTGTCCCAGCAGATTGACCACTGCGGCCTCTCCCTGCAATGGCGATGCAGAGTCCATACTCGCCAGCCAGTCATCCAGTTCACGCATCATGTCGGGGCTGGATGCATCGCTTTGCGCCAGGCACAACAGCGTATCGGCGCGTATGACGGCAGGCAACACGTCGAGCACGGCAGCGGCGACATCACGTGGCAGCTGCGACAGCACAACCGCGATCAATTGCGGCGGTTGCGCTTCCAGCAATCCGGCTATCTCTGCAGGCTCACGCCAGCCCAGCTTGTCCAGTGCCTGGGTTCCCAATGCACCGAGGCGCTGCAACATCGATTGCGCGCGCTCGGGACTCCAGGCAAGCTTCAGCGTCTCGTCCAGAAAGCGGTTGGTATCCGCAGCAAATCCGGTTTGCTCGGACGACTCGGCAGCGTAATCACGCAGGATGGCACGTACCCGCTCACGCGGCACCACATCCAGTTCGCGCATCGCACTGCCCAGGCGGCTGACTTCCAGCGGGCTTAGATAACGGAACACGGCTGCCGTCGCCTCCTCACCCATTGCGAGTAACAACACTGCAGCCTTTTCGATACCGGCCTGGCTCATGCGCGCATCCACAACTTGATGACATCGGCAGCCACCCGCGGGTCTGCCATCACTTGATGACGTGTCAAGTCGAGGTCTCCGTCAAAATCATCCATCACCAGATCAGATGGCTCAGTACGCCGAGCGCGGCGCCACCCCAGGGTTAGCAGCAGCAACACTCCTGCGCCTAAGGCAATCCATCCCAACGGAAATTCACGCTCAACCTCAGGGCGGGGCTGAACCTGGGGGATCGATATGGGTGCGGGCAGCGTGGGGGGCGATTTCATTTCCACTTGCGGGGCGACTGTCTCCGGCTTTTCCAACGCAGCAGAAGGAAGTGCATAAACGTTGACCGTATCCCCGCGCGCAGACTGATAACCCAGCGCCTGACGCGCCATCTGCCCAGCCTTCCAGCGTTCATTGGCACTGGCTTCAAAACCCAGAATCACGGTGGCATGGATACGCTGGATGCTGCCTTCAGGCACGCTGCTCGTGCGCACGGTTTTTTCCAGCGGACGCTTCTTGCCTGCAACCACGATATTGCGTACCTGCTCAACCGTCTGCCGGGTCTCGCTGTCTTCCAGCGTTGCTGTCACTTGCACGCTGACGCGATCTTCACCCAGCCACGGCGTCAATACGGCCAACACCCGTCTAACCAGATCCTGCTCCAGCGCCAGCCGTTGGGATTGCACCGGCTCGGAAACCGCCCCTCCCAGCAACACCCCACTCGGGTCGAGCACCTGAACGTCGGCTCGCTTCATGCGGGGTACCCCAGCTGCCACCAACGTCTGGACTGTGGTCACCTGGTCCACCGACAACTGCGCGCCCTTGCGTAGCCGCACCAGAACGGCAGCCGTTGCGGGTGGCGCATCGCGCAGAAAAGGGGAAACTTTGGGAAGTGCAAGATGGACTCGTGCGATCTCGACCGCTTCCAGCTTCTGGATCGAGCGGGCCAGATCGAGTTCGAGCGCACGCTGGAATCGCTGTTGTTCCTGCAATGACGACGCGCCAAAGCTGGGGCCTCGTTCCGCTTCGTCCTGCCGTTCATCGTCTGTTTTTGGCAAGCCACGCGCCGCCAGCCGGTAACGGGCCGCATGTAACTGATCGAGCGGCACTTCAATGGTGCCATCGGCATCCGACAGTCGATATGGGATATCCAGCTGATCCAGTGCGGTGATGACTTCTCCGCCAGCACGATCAGACAGGTGCGCGTACAACACGCGATAGACAGGGGGATTTAACTGCAGATAGGCCGCAGCCAGGGCGATCAGCGGCACCAGCACCAGCAGTGCGAGCATGACGCGACGCACAGGACTCGCATCTGCGATCAGTTCACGCAGACTGCTCAGCCAGCCCGGCACTGTTCACACCTCTTGTGCGTGGCCCGGCTTGGCGCGATTGTCTTGATGAAATGGGGTTGGATAGTCACATACCGATTATAACCAGTCAGGCGCTGCCACAGCGCGTAATACCACCTGCAATTCACCCATCTGGTTACGGCCCTGGAACCACCATACCCCCCCCTTCTTGACAGTCAGGTCGCCCTCTTGTCCGGACAGCAGCAACATCGCCACCTGCCCCAACGTGGGTTGATGCCCCACGATCATCACCGGACTGGTCGCATGCGGCCATCCCGCAGCAGTCAATACCGCTTCGGCACGCGCGTTGGGTGCGAGCTCGGGCAATACCTCGTAATGACGCCCCAATGCCTGCGCAGTTTGCACCGCCCGCGCAGCAGGGCTGACCAGAATGCGGATATCTGGCGACAAGCGCGGGGTGAGCCAATCGGCCACGCGTGCAGCCTGCTTGCGACCCTTGTCGGTCAGTTCACGATCGAGATCAGGACTGCTGTCTTCTGCGTCAGCGTGACGCCATAAAATCAATTCCATGTATTCCAGTTTCCTCATCAATATTCATTAAACGGTAAAAGCGCGGCCATTTTGCCTCTGCTTAATGTAGCCAATATGACAGGCCCGATTTACCGGGATGCAACAGACGCCATCGGCAGTCGCAGGGTAAAGCGGGTCATTACCTTGGGTTCGCTTTTGACTGCAACCGTTCCACCATGTTTTTCCGCCACCGTGCGAACGAAGTACAAACCCAGCCCTGTACCTGTCGTTTGCCCTGCGGCGCCTCGACTAAAGCGCTGAAACAGCCGTGGCAGCGCCTGCGCAGCAATGCCGGGGCCGTGGTCGATCACACTGGCTTCGGCAAACCCTGCCTGCATCGCGAGTCTGATTTCGACGCTGGACTGCGCAGGGGCATAGTGCACTGCATTTAACACCAGGTTGAGAACAGCGCGGTGCAGCAAACCAAACTCACCTTGTACCCACACCGGATCGTCGGGTAAATCGCGCACCAGTTTGACGGATTTGGTACGCGCCGATTCATACGCATCGTCAATCGCCTGATGCACCAGCGCGGCAAAATCGAGTTCTGCGAAGCGTGTCGCGTCCAGCATCTCGGCGCGCGCGGTACGCAGAAACTCCTCTGCCAGGGTCAACCCACGCGATAGTGGGCCGCTCAATCGAGCTTGCACAGGCGCTGGCAACGAGTCGAGCTGCATCATGGCCGATGCCAGCGGCGCCCGGATATCGTGAGAGATAAACGCCAAGGTTTCACGCTGCTCGTCCTGCAGGTGTCGCAACCGCTGCGCCGCCGCCTGAATCTGCTGGATTCGCGTCTCGAATGGGTCATTCGATCGCGGCTTGGGTTGCCCACCCGCCGCTGGGCCAAGCTCCTGGCGCAGCCGTTTCAGTTCATGATCGAGAAAACGGCCAGCACTTTCAAGTCGCCGCCAGCTCCACACCGGGTACGCCAAGAGTATCGCCAGCAAAGCGCCTGAGACCGGAACCCAGACATTAAACACGACAGGCAGTGTGATCGCCGCGGCTGCCACACAGACAAACCACAACATACTGGCGATCAATCCGCCCAACGGGTTCAGGCGCGGCAACCAGAGCAGGGGCATTAGCGCCAACAGGGTCGCGACGGCCAAGGCAACCATTAAGCTGACATTGCCAATCAGTGTGTTACTGCGCATTGACTCCAGCGCATTGGCATGGACTTCCACCCCCGACATCGGCTGACGCAACCCGGAAACGGGCGTGGGCAGCAGGTCACCCATGCCGGCCGCAGTGGCACCAACCAGTACGATCTTGTCGCGAAAGGTATTCGGGGTGAATTGGCCCGTCAGCACCTGTACATAAGACAGCGTTTGCACATGGCCAGGTGGCCCCAGATAACTGATACGACGCGGATCCTGACGCACCAGGGCAAAGGGCATGGCATCGGAAATCGCGGGGGGCGTACGTCTGTACCGGGATGGAAATTGCCCGGCAGCGACCAGAACGGCCTGAGCAAAATGCGGCCAAGCCGGTGTGCCCACGCCTTCCCACAGGAAAATACTGCGGGCAATCCCGTCTTCGTCGAGTTCGACATGCACCCGGCCCAGTGCTGCTGCCTGTTCCAATAGCTGCGGCAGAGGCAAAGTTTCCAGCAACTGGCCGTTGACACGACTGCTTTCCAGCAACACGGGCAACACGACATTCCCGGCTCGGCGGATGGATTCCGCCAACTCCGCATCGGCAGGCTGGTCAGCCGTATCGGGTTCGGCAATAATCAGATCCAGACCGATCACGCGCGCGCCATCGGCTTTCAGGCGATCGATCAACGTCGCATGCAAGCGGCGTGACCAGGGCCAGCGGCCCAACTTGGAGAGACTATTCTCGTCGATGCCGACAATGACAAGATCCGGCGGCGGCGGTCTGGAATGGAGGCGCTGCCCCAGGTCATATAACAAATTATCGACCCGATTTAACACGCCACTGTAACTCGTCAGCAACACGACCAACAGCAGGATCAGCGCACTGGAAGACCGGTCGTTGCGAAGAAAATTCAGGCGAGTGATCAGGTCACGACGCACAGGTTTTTATATGGCCAACAACGGCAACAGAAACAACAGGAGTTCCCAACGAAAACGCGATGGCGGCGCTTCGATCACCCGCGTGGCGTAGGGGCCAGCCGTGCCATCGGCTTCAACCAGGCGTGCCGCCAGAAAATAGGTGGCTGGCTCGACCGGTGAGGCCTTCAGCTTCCCATCCGGACTCAAGCCCTTCCAGACCACCTGCTTGCGTTCAGCGTCGCGGGACAGCACCAGTTCATACTGAAGGCCAGCAGGCGGTGCCGGCAGGGCGAGCATCAGCGCATTGTCTGCAAAAGTGGGCGCCGTCTGGCTCAATTCGGGCGCCCCTGGCAGCGGATCATAGGTAAAGCGTTGGGAGGCTGAAAACGGACCCTGGCCGGACCCATCGACACTCGCCACCCGCCAGTAATAGCCCCCGGGCTTCAATTCTTTGGATGCCTTCAGGCGAGGTTCAGCGGTGTGCTCGCTTTGCACAAGATCGGAAAAATCCACATCACGAGCCACGTGTATTTGATAGCCGCTGGCTCCCACCACCCTACTCCATTGCCACTCGGGCAGAGCGATACGCACACGTGTGCCGGGTGCGGTAAGAAGCGGCGCAAAGGGCCGGGCGTCCAGTTCAAAGGCATGGATGGCATCGCGACCCTGCAAGCCCTGCTTATCGGCCGCACGTACACGCAGGAGGTAGCGGCCGTCGGGAAGGTCACCAAAACTCAACTTTGGCGTGTCACTGCTTGTTTGCAGTAGCAGTTTTTCAAACTGTATGTCTTCAGCGATCTGTCCTAGCCACGAGACTGCGCCCGGCTGTGCAGGCAGCGTAAACCGCATCGGCAAGGTATCGACACGCGCTGGCAAGGTCGTCAGGTCCGGTGCTGACAACAAGGCCACCGGTATCTGTGGAGGCTTGCCAGCCTCGGCCAGGGTACCTTTCCCTTCCGGCACGCCGACTTGTTTTCCCGCTGCGCTCAACCCCACTTCGCCCTCCAGCGTTTCTTCACGGGTGACGGCTGCATCGGCAGACACCCGGAAACGGGTGCCACGTACGGCCGCTACCGCGGATGGAGTGATCACATGCAGGCGGCTGCTCGAAGCGCGCCCGGGATTGGCGACAATCTCGACGCGGCCTTGCTGCAACCGCAGTTGGGTATCAACCATGCCACCACCTGCATATACACTCACGGTATCCAGCGATAGTCGCGCGGCAGGTTGCAACACCATCACCGAATTATCGGCGAAGCGAAGCGTGGCACTGCTATTGGTGGATGTCGAAAGCAGCGCGCCACTGACGAGTTGTTCACCTGCCAGCAAGGCGCGCTCAGCCACATTGGGCAATTTGACGCTTACCTGGCCCGTTACTGAAACCACGGTTGCCGGTGCCGGCTCATGACGCAACCAGGCTAACGGGATACGCAGCGTATTTCCCGGAGTCAGTTGCCGCGGGCGGATAATTTGATTGTGCTTTTGCAGCTTGGGCCAGTCGGCAGGCTCAGCCAGATAGCGTGCCGACACGCCGATCAAGGTATCGCCGGGACGCAGGGTATAGCGCCATTCAGGAATGTCTGTGTCCGTAGTCACCGAGCCAGCAAAAGCCGGTGCTACTGCAAGCAATGCAATTAACGGCAGAAACTTGACAAGCGCATGCCCGAAATTCATTCCACCTGTTCCAGTCGATAACCCTGGCGGTACACGGAGGTCAGTCGCCAGCCGCATTCCGGAACCAGTTTCAGTTTGCTGCGCAGATGGCTGACATGCACATCCACAGTGCGGGTATCGATGTCGGGGCTGGTGCCCCACACAACCTGGATCAGATGCCCACGTGGCAGCAGCATCCCCACGCGCCCGAAGAAATAGAGCGCGAGCTCAGTTTCCTTTTCGGTCAATTTGATTGTTTCGCCATCCAATTCAAACTTGCGGTTTCCAAAATCAACCTGCAGCGAACCAAAATCCTGCACTGGATCCGGCCGTAACTGGGCCGAACAGCGGCGAGCCACCGCATGGATGCGTGCAATCAACACACTACGTGAGGGCGGCTTGACGATGTAATCATCGGCACCCGCCTGGATCACCTGCACTACATCTTCTTCGGCATCACGTCCTGTCAAGAATATGACTGGCGGCAATGTGCCTTTCAATTTCAGGCTGGCCATGACATCAGGTCCTGACATGTCCGGCAGCATCCAGTCAAGCAAACACAGATCAAAGCGATCTTCAGATAGCGCACGGATGCAATCGCGGCCTGTCCGGACCCAGGTAACGCTATGCCCGACCTGTTCAAGCCATAAAGTAATGTTGGCTGCAAACATTTCATCGTCTTCGAGAAAAGCAATTTTCATGGTGTTGGATGGTGACTGGGACGAATTTAAAGTCATAAAAAAACCAAATGTGCGTATAAAAACAAAGGCTGACCTGCCGCAATCTACCAGCAAGACACCCATTTTACGAAATTTTTCAGTTGCTTTTTGATGCCTTTTTTATCGTCACCCGCCCGACATGCTGCCAGCCAACCGCGTGAAAAATCACCCATCGATCCCAATTCCGCACCCGCTTGTGTCAGCAGTTGACTTGCCACACGGCTGTCGTTGATCCGACCCAAGCTATCCTGCGCGTCTTGCAGCGCCACTTGATACCGGGCTTGGCGTCGCCCGACAAACAGGCCCATGAAAAACTCGGCGGTGTAACGCTGACGTTTGACGGCAATGCGCAAGGCATGCTGCTCTGCAGGACGCATCTGCACATAGGCGCGCGCGCCCTCTGCGATCAATCGATTCCCCTTCCGCAGCTTGCGGCGAGCCCATGCTTTCAATACTGACTGCTGAACTCGATGCTGCGCTGTCGAACCCTCACGCCAACCCTGTTGAATCAGCCAGCGCTGAAATGACAGCAGCCACGCACCTGGGCGCGCTTGGATCATTTCAGCCCGCATCGCAGCGCGCGCCTCGGCACGGTGCGCCTCCAACACGCTCAAACCACATTGCCAGGCACCCTCGTCGACAAAGTGAGGCGCAATGGCCGGCAAGGTTTCACCACACAATACGTCCCAGTCGCGCACCGGTCCGAGCGCCGCAGACAGCACGCGCACCCCATCCAAGAGTTCGTCCGGCAATTCACACACCCGGCGAAACCCATGCAGCGCAGCACGCAGCCGTCGCAGGGCCACCCGTGCCTGCTGTACATAGTCGATGTCATCAGATGCCAGTACGCCCGGAAGATTCGCCTGAAACTGCGCCAAACATGCCTGCATGATCACGCTAAAGCCCTCCTCCACCCGCATGTCGTCGCGCAAATCCACTGGCACGGATTTCACGGGTGCCGCAATTTCGCCTCGCGCCAGCCGCACCCCGCGCTCCGCTTTGCTCACATCAAGTGGCAGGAAGTCCAGTTTCGTTACCCACGCTTGAGCCAGTTCAAAAAGCACGTCAGGTTTACCCGCCTTGAGTTCGAGCTCGATCTCGCAAATGGGCTGGCGGCGTGTGCCCGCACGCACCTCGCCCACATCCAGCGCCACCTCGACTTGTGCTTTGCCATGACCGCCGACCAGCCAGGCGGTGCGGGTAAAATGCGTTTCGAACACAGGTATCAATTGCGTGCGCAAGGCGGCGCATACCAACGCCTGTGCCGCTGCGGGGAAGCAGCTCCAATCCGGCTTGTTGTTAGGCACTCCCATTTCATATTCGGCACGTCGTGAGAGTCCGCCCCGCCGCTCGCCCTCGGTTTTCAACGTTTGCAGCCAGCGCCGTCCGACTTTCCGCACCCTGAGTGCGATGCCTTTCGCACTCAAGGCGAAATCTGGCGTGTCAAAGTAACGGGTAACGAGTTTCTGCTGTACCGGCACACTGCGACGGCGCGCCATTAGCGTCAAAAACTGGGCGACCTGATGGGTCGGCAATGCCAGTTTGAGTTCGATTTCAATTGGGTGTGGTGGGGTCATGGGGCGACATTGTCATACAAGTGACATGGCAGGAATTCAGTAGGGGCTTATCATTGAAGTTCATTCTCAGTCAGAAACCATGAACCTGCCCAGCCCCGAAACCCTCATCAACCGTGAACTCGGCATCCTCGCCTTCCAGCATCGCGTGCTGGCCCAGGCCGACGATCCCAAGATCCCCCTGCTGGAACGACTCAAGTTTCTGTGCATTTTTTCCAGCAACATGGATGAGTTTTTCGAGGTTCGGGTCGCAGGCCTCAAGGAACAGATACTCGCCAAATCCACCCAACGCTCGGCCGACGGCATGACCGCACGCCAGCAATATCGCGCCGTGTCGGACATGACCCATGCGCTGGTGGCCAAACAGTACGCGCTGTTCAACAACGAAATCATCCCTGCCCTGGCTGAACACGACATTCACTTTTTTCGCCGCACCCACTGGAACGAAACCCAGGCGGCCTGGATCCGGGACTACTTCTTTCGCGAGCTGATGCCGGTGCTGACCCCGGTGGGGCTCGATCCCTCGCACCCCTTCCCGCGCGTATTGAACAAAAGTCTCAACTTTGCCGTCGAGTTGTCCGGCCGCGACGCCTTCGGCCGCAATTCCGGCGCGGCCGTGGTGCAGGCGCCACGCTCGTTGCCCCGGGTCATCCGCATGCCGGAAGACATCGCCGGCTGCGAATACGGCTTTGTGTTCCTCTCGTCTATCCTGCATGCGCATGTCGACGCCCTCTTTACCGGAATGAAGGTGGAAGGCTGTTACCAGTTTCGTGTCACCCGCAATTCCGACTTGTTTGTGGATGACGAAGAGACCAAAAACCTGCGCCAGGCCCTGCAAGGCGAACTGCCGCAGCGGCACTACGGGGCGGCGGTGCGACTGGAAGTGGCCGACAACTGCTCGACCGCGATGGCGAATTTTTTGCTAGGTCAGTTTGAACTGGAGCCCGAGGACCTCTACCAGGAACAGGGGCCGGTCAATCTGGTGCGACTGATGCAGGTGCCCGACTGGGTCGATCGGCCCGAGCTGAAGTTCCCTCCTTTCATTCCCGCGCTGCCAGCCCGGTTGGCCCCGCAGGACGATATTTTTGCGCACATCCGCAAGAACGACATCCTGCTGCACCATCCCTTCGAATCTTTTCAGCCGGTAATCGACTTCATCGAGCAGGCCGCGGCCGACCCCAATGTGCTCGCCATGCGGCAGACGGTCTACCGCACCGGAACTGATTCCAAGCTGATGATGGCGTTGATTCGTGCCGCACAGTCGGGCAAGGAAGTGACCGTCGTGGTCGAATTGCTGGCGCGCTTTGACGAGGAAGCCAACATCAACTGGGCCGCCAAGCTGGAAGAAGTCGGTGCGCACGTGGTCTACGGCGTGGTCGGCCATAAAACCCACGCCAAGCTCGCGCTGGTCATCCGCCGTGAAGACGGCGTGCTACGCCGCTACGCCCACCTCGGCACCGGAAACTACCACGCCCGCACCGCGCGCCTGTACACCGATTTTGGGCTATTGACCGCCGATGAAGCCATCACCTCCGACGTCAACAGCCTGTTCACCCAGATCACTGGCCTGGGCAAGGCGGGCAAGCTCAAGCGCCTGTGGCAATCGCCCTTCACTCTGCACAGCGAAGTCATCGCTGCGATCAACCGCGAAACAGAATTGGCAAAGACCGGTAAACGCGCCGCCATCATAGCCAAGATGAACGCACTGCTTGAACCCCAGGTTATCGCTGCGCTTTACGCCGCCTCACAAGCGGGCGTCAAGGTCGACCTCATCATCCGCGGCGTGTGCGCGCTGCGCCCAGGCATTGCCGGCCTGTCTGACAACATCCGGGTGCGCTCGGTCGTGGGTCGCTTTCTCGAGCACACCCGCATTTTTTACTTCCGGAATGGCGGCGACGAGCAAGTCATTCTGTCGAGTGCCGACTGGATGGACCGCAATTTCTTCCGGCGTATCGAAACCGGATTCCCGATACTTGCTCCAAAACTGAAAAAACGCGTGATTGCCGAAGGCTTGAAACCCTATCTGCGCGACAATGTACAGGCTTGGGATATGCAGTCAGATGGCAGCTATCGCCGCCGCAAGCCCCGCCGAGCCAAGCATTACAGCGCGCAGTTTGAGCTGTTAAGCTTGTTGACCTAGAAATAACAAGAAACGTAAACTAACATTTTAAGTATCTTTGACTGACGATTCGATCTGATATGATTTAAAACGCATCGTTATGTTCGTCAGCGCACAGAACCCATTCGCACTTTTACTTATTCTTGGTTTATTCGTGCTAACGGACTCTCTTGGCAGGACATAAGGTTTTACTTGGTTTTACTTGAACTCCCATAAATAAAAAGGACACTCAATATGCGTACTACGCCCCTGTTTTTAAGCATTCTTACCGCAACCCTGATTTCTGCCGGTGCAGTAAGCGCACATGCCGCTGACGGTAAGTTTTATGACCCGTCCAATGCCGCCAGCCCAACTGGGTTCACGACCAACTATGAAGCGTTCCGGACGGTTGGCTGTCCTGCTCAAGGATTGCTCGGTACCCCTTGCAAGCCAGAAAAAGAAGCTGACACCGATGGCGATGGCGTCGTCGACAGCAAAGACAAATGCCCCAATACGCCCGCTGGCCGCAAGGTGAATGCAGACGGTTGTGAACTCGACCGTGATGGCGATGGCATTGTGGACGGTGATGACAAGTGTCCTGATGTTTATGCCAAAACAGCTGATGGCTGCCCGCTTCCCGTTGCTAAGCCTGCCGAAGCCGCGCCGGCAGCTGATTACACTGCTGCTACTACAGCCCCTGCAGACGTCCCAAGAAGGCTTGTACTGGAAGGCGTGAACTTTAATTACGACAAGTCCGCTCTGCGTCCGGAAGATATCGCCATCATCGACCAGAATGCTGCCGATCTGAAAGAATGGGGCGATATTGATGTGGAAGTTTCAGGCCACACCGATAACCGTGGAAGTGACAAATACAATATGGGCTTGTCGCTGCGCCGCGCCGATGCAGTTCGTGATTATCTGATCACGAAGGGCATTTCAGCCGATCGTTTGACTGCAAAAGGCTATGGTGAATCACAGCCGATTGAAAGCAATGATACGGATGAAGGTCGCTTCAAGAATCGTCGCGTTGAGCTGAACCAGATCAAGAAATAATCATTTCGCATATCTGATTCACATCGCAAAAACGGAGACTTCGGTCTCCGTTTTTTTTTGGTATGGCGGCCTTGAAATCCATCTCGGCAGCGCTGGTCGCACCAGGTGTCAGCAAGGATTCATCCAAATGCCACGTCATCGTCATCTGGCGATGGCTTGATAGCAGCATGATGAATCGCGTCACCCACCTGTTTCGCGCGCGTCAGCCCGGCTACAACACTCGGCAGCCATCTGACACCGCTCACTGGGCCTCGGCCCTGGCTTCCTCACCGACCACGGAAACGCCCACCGCTTCCGCACCTTCGCCCCGCCACCACCGCACCTTGTGGATATCCGATATCCACCTCGGCACCGCTGGCTGCCAGGCCCGCTACCTGCTCGACTTTCTGAAGCACAACGAATCCGACACGCTGTATCTGGTCGGCGACATCATCGACGGCTGGCAATTGCGCAAAGGCTGGTATTGGCCGCAATCGCACAACGACGTGGTGCAAAAGCTGCTGCGCAAGGCACGCAAAGGTACCCGCGTAATCTACGTGCCCGGCAATCACGATTCGATGGCGCGACAGTTCATCGGACTGGCGTTTGGCGATATCGAAGTGGCGGACGAAGTGATCCACGTCACCGCTGACGGTCGGCGCTTCCTGGTCACGCACGGCGATCTGTTCGACGGCGTGATGCAGCACGCGCGCTGGCTGGCCTATCTGGGGGACAGCGGCTACACGATGATTCTCACGCTGAACCGCTGGTTCAATGGCATGCGCACGCGCATGGGCTACCCCTACTGGTCGCTGTCGCAATACATCAAGCACAAGGTCAAAAATGCGGTCAGTTTCATTACCGCGTACGAGAAAGTGATGACCGACGAAGCGCGACGACGCCATTGCGACGGCGTCATCTGCGGCCACATCCACAAGGCCGAGATCCGCATGCTAGACGGCCTTCTCTACTGCAACGATGGCGACTGGGTGGAAAGCCTGACCGCGCTCGCCGAATCCGCCGACGGCACCCTCGAAATCCTTCACTGGCCGCATTGTCTGGACGACACCCCCGCCACACACACAGCAACCGTAATGGAGACACTATGAAAGTCATGATTGTGACCGACGCCTGGTCACCGCAAGTCAACGGCGTGGTGCGCACGCTCACCACTACCCGCCGCGAGATGCAGGCCATGGGCCATGAGGTGGACATCCTCTCCCCCGTTGAATTTCGCACGGTGCCTTGCCCCACCTATCCGGACATTCGCCTGTCGGTTCTGGCCGGAAACGCGGCCCAGCAGCGCATTCACGACTACGCCCCACACGCCCTGCATATCGCCACCGAAGGTCCGCTGGGCCTGGCCGCGCGCCGCTATGCCATCCGCAACGACCTGCCCTTCACCACCGCTTATCACACCCGCTTTCCCGAATACGTCAAAGCCCGAATCGGCTTGCCGCTTAGCTGGACTTATCGCTTTCTGCGCTGGTTTCACGGCCCCGCGCGCGCCGTCATGGCCCCCACGCGCGCCGTCAAATCCGACCTGGAAGCCTTTGGTTTCAACAACGTAGTGCTGTGGTCGCGTGGCGTCGACCTCGACGTATTCAAGGTGCAGGAATCGAAGCGCCTAAATACCGAACATCCGATCTTTCTGTATGTCGGCAGAGTAGCGGTCGAAAAGAACGTCCAGGCTTTCCTGGAACTCGACCTGCCCGGCTCCAAATGGGTGGTAGGCGATGGCCCGGCACTGGCCGGCCTGCGGGCCAAATATCCCAAAGCCCATTACCTCGGGGTGATGAAACAACCCGAACTGGCCGAAGTCTATGCGGCTGCCGACGTCTTTGTTTTCCCCAGCAAAACCGACACCTTCGGCCTGGTGCTACTCGAAGCCATGGCCTGCGGCCTGCCCGTGGCAGCCTATCCGGTTACCGGGCCGATCGACGTGCTGGGCGACTCGCCAGCGGGCGTCATGCACAATGATTTGCGCTACGCCTGCCTGCAAGCGCTCAAGATCGACCGCCGCACCGCCCGCGCCCATGCGGAGAAGTTCTCCTGGCGCGCAGCCACCGAGCAGTTTGTGGGTCATTTGCATCCCGCCCAGCAGAAAGAGTTTGTACCAGGTTGAAATACAAAGCCCGGCCAAACAGGGCCGGGCGAAGGTGCGAATCGCTCTAACGTGTGCGGGTGAAGTGCCCGCACAGTTCAGGGCGGCCGCTATTCTCTGCGAGTCTTTCTGGCATCCTCGGCATTGCCGTCTCTGTCTTCCCCTTCTTCCCGCATTTTCCGCTCATCCCTGTCGCGATCCCTGTCGCGACCCTTGGTCTTTTCGTTCTTTTTTTCAGCTGCGTTATCAGTGCGCCGTTCTTCGCCCTGAGTGGCCCCTGTTCGGGTCTTGCGGTCATCGACGGCAGGCTTGGCCGGCTGGGAAACGGTTTGACTCCTGCCACTGTCTTGTTCAGTCCCGCCAGGAGTCTGGCTACGCCCCCGACGTGGTTCATCATCGCCAATGCGACCCTTGTCTTGCAGCGACGTTTCGCGTTCACGCTCACGTCCATGCGCCGACGACTCCTGTCTTTCCTGTTCGCGACCGGATACTGGCGGCACCGGTCGCGACTCGCGGTCGTCATAGCGTTGCGAGGGCTGCGGCCAGTCATCTCCACGGCGATCATTTCCACGCCGGTCACCCCCCTGAGGTACGACAACCCGGTATTCAAATCGGTTGTGCAGTCGGTCCGGGACCGCACGCGTACGGCGATCATCGTCTACATAGTGGGGAACGTCGTTGATATAAACGATGCGCGAAAGATCATAGCCATCACGCATCTCCCGCTCATGACCAAAGCGCGGCGGCAGCGAGCGGACCCACGTCGAATATTGGAAATGGCTGTGCAGATGGCGAGGGATCGGGCGCACGCGTCGATAATCATCTACATACCAGGGGTCACCGTTGATATAGATGATCCGGACATAGTAGTAACCCTCGTAGGAGTCGGTATCACGGTATACGCGGTGGTCATGCGGATATCCCCGATCATCCTGCTGGCGCGGCTCGGAAGGGGTGGAACATCCGCCAGCCAGCGTGGTCAGCCCGGCAACAATCATCAAGGTGCGAAGGGTCATACGGTTCTCCTGTCGACAGCGCCCCTTGCTGGAACGGTCTGCCCGGTTAATGTGCAATCTCTGACAAGGCCGCATCTTAAGGCGTTCCCCGAGCACACTTGAAAATACCGCACCCGCCCCCATCTTTCGCACGTCGTTTTGTTTGTCAGCGTTTTATTACTGTGGAGATAGAGGCATGACCGCCAACACCAAAGAAACCCTGGGCTTCCAGACCGAAGTCAAACAGCTGCTGCAGCTGATGATCCATTCCTTGTATTCCAACAAGGATATTTTCCTGCGTGAACTGATTTCCAACGCCGCCGACGCATCCGACAAGCTGCGCTTCGAAGGCTTGTCCGACCCGGCGCTGTACGAAAACGACAGCGAGCTCAAGATACGCATTGCGTTCGATCGAGATGCCCGCACGCTGACGATTACCGACAACGGCATCGGCATGAACCGGCAGGAAGTCATCGAGCACATCGGCACCATCGCCAAGTCCGGCACCCGCGAATTCTTCAGCAAGCTTTCGGGCGACCAGCAAAAGGACGCTGCGCTGATCGGCCAGTTTGGCGTCGGCTTCTACTCCGCCTTCATCGTCGCTGACCGCGTTACGCTCACCACCCGCCGTGCCGGCCTCACGCCCGAGCACGGCGTGCGCTGGGAATCGGAAGGCGCCGGCGACTACACACTGGAAACCGTTGACAAGCCCGGCCGCGGCACCGAAATCGTGCTGCACCTGCGCGACGACGCCGACGAGTTCCTCTCCGACTACAAGATCAAGTCGGTCATCCGCACCTATTCCGACCACATCACCCTGCCCATCGTGATGAAGAAGACGGAATGGAAGGACGGCGTGGAAACCCCTACCGACGAGGACGAAACCGTCAACCGCGCCTCCGCCCTGTGGGCGCGTCCCAAAAAGGACGTCAGCGAAGACGAATACAACGAGTTCTACAAGCACGTCGCCCACGACCATGAGCCGCCGCTGGCCTGGTCGCACAACCGCGTCGAGGGCAAGCAGGAATACATCTCGCTGCTCTATGTGCCCTCACACGCGCCGTTCGACCTCTACAGCCGCGACAGCCGCCACGGCATCAAGCTCTATGTGCGCCGCGTTTTCATCATGGACGATGCCGAGCAGCTGATGCCGCAATACCTGCGCTTCGTGCGCGGGGTGATCGACTCGGCCGATCTGCCACTCAACGTCTCGCGTGAAATCCTGCAGTCGAGTCGCGACATCGACGCCATCAAGGCCGGTTCGGTGAAAAAAGTGCTGGGCCTGCTGGAAGACCTGGCCGAGAACCAGCCCGAGAAATACGTCGCGTTCTGGAAAGAATTCGGCAAAGTGCTGAAAGAAGGCCCGGGCGAAGACTACGCTAACAAGGACCGCATCGCCGGCCTGCTGCGCTTTGCCTCCACCCACGCCGACACCCACGCTGAAATCGTCTCGCTCAAGGACTACATCGGCCGCATGAAAGAAGGCCAGGAAGCCATCTACTTCATCGCCGCCGACAGTTTCGCCGCCGCCCAGCACAGCCCGCACCTCGAAATCTTCCGCAAGAAGGGCATCGAAGTCCTGCTGCTGTCCGACCGTGTCGACGAATGGCTATCCGGCAACCTCAACGAATTCGACGGCAAACCGATGAAATCCATCGCCAAGGGCGGCCTCGATCTCGGCGACCTGGAAGACGAAGCCGAGAAGACCGCGCAGAAAGAAGCCGAAGACAGCCTCAAGCCGCTGGTCGAGCGCATCCAGACCGCACTCGGCGAACGCGTCAAGGCAGTCCGTGTCACCCACCGCCTCACCGACTCCCCGGCCTGTCTGGTCACCGGCGAAGCCGACATGAGCGCCAACCTCGAGCGCCTGCTCAAGGCCGCCGGACAGGCCGCGCCCAGCGTCAAGCCGACGCTGGAAATCAACCCAAGCCATGCACTGGTCACGCGCTTGAACAGCGAATCCGACGAAGACCGCTTTGCCGACTGGGCCAACCTGCTGTTCGAGCAGGCGCTGCTGGCCGAAGGCGGCCAGTTGGATGACCCCGCGAGTTTTGTGCGGCGGTTGAATGGCTTGCTGGCGATGCTGCCAGGCTAAGTATCGACCCCTGATACCGTTCGCCCTGAATTTATCGAAGGGAAACTGTCTCAGTCCTTCCGGACATGCGTATCGCGGAATCGAAACACCCACGGCCTTAATCTGTAACCCGGCGCGACTGAGCAATCAGTCGCGCTTTTTCATCGTCAGCCCGATAATCAGTTGCAGAAGCGAATTCAACGGGATACATTGAACCATGGTCAAATCTTCCACCTTCGATTCCGCCGACTGCCTCGACAACGAGGAAATAATCGTGGAATACATTACCGCTTCACTGAACGACCCCAACCCCGATGTCTTCCTCACCGCCGTACGCGACGTTATCCGTGCCCGCGGCATGACACCGTACTCAAACCGCTGCACACGCTTGGCGTGAAGCGATCGGTTACGCCAGTTCATCAACGATGAAAGTAACGAGTATCTAACCCCATTTCTCATGCCTCGACAATTCACAACTTTTTTAAAAACCAAAAAAATGTTTGTTTTCTGGATCGTCCTTGCTTCAATCATCGTCACCGTGATCACGCTCAATTTCATTCCGAGCGAAAAGAAAGTCCAGACCCGGATCAGCGAAATCTACGCGGTTCATGACGATCAGTTCCTGCGCTCGATGAGTAATCTGTTGGGCCCACCCCTCGTGGCAGGAAACGAAGTCAAGGAACTGCTCAACGGCGATGAAATATTTCCACCGATGCTCAAGGCAATTCGCAGTGCACAGAAAACCATCACCTTTGAAACCTATATTTACTGGTCGGGAAAAATTGGCAGGGAATTTGCCACTGCACTCGCTGAACGCGCAAAAGCGGGCGTCAAGGTGCATGTAATGGTCGACTGGGTCGGCAGTGCAAAAATGGACCAGGAATTGCTGGACCTGATGGAAGAATCGGGCGTCGAGATCCGCAAATACCATCCGCTGCACTGGTACAACATTTCACGCATGAATAATCGCACCCACCGCAAGCTGCTGGTGGTCGATGGCAAGGTCGGCTTCACCGGCGGCGTGGGTATAGCCGATAACTGGCTCGGACATGCACAGGATGCCGACCACTGGCGTGACACGCACTTCAGTCTTGAAGGTCCGGCCGTGGCGCAAATGCAGGCAGCGTTCATGGACAACTGGATCAAGACCAGCGGCGAGGTGCTGCACGGGGAAGCGTATTTCCCCAACATTCAACCCGCTAGCGAGCACTATGCTCAGGTTTTCAAAAGCTCGTCGTCGGAAGGCAGCGAAAGCGTCCGCCTGATGTATCTGCTGTCGATCGCCTCGGCACGCAAGACGATTTATATCGCCAATGCCTATTTTGTTCCCGACGACCTGTCGGTGGAAACGCTTGTTGCAGCACTCAAGCGGGGCGTCAAGATCAAGGTGCTGATGCCGGGCACGCACACCGATTCGGAACCCGTGCGAAGCGCATCGCGTGCACGCTGGGGCGAACTGCTCGAAGCCGGCGCAGAAATGTATGAATACCAGCCCACCATGTACCACTGCAAGGTCATGATCATCGATGACGTCTGGGTCTCGGTCGGCTCGACCAATTTCGATTCACGCTCGTTCCGCCTCAACGACGAAGCCAACCTGAATATCTATGACCATGCGTTCGCGCAACGCCAGATCGACACATTTGAGGAAGACTTGAAAAAGTCGCGGAAATTCACGCATGCCGAATGGGAAAAACGGCCATGGACCGAAAAACTCATGGAACACACGTTCGCCCTGCTGCGTTCACAAATGTAAACCCGTCTGAGGCAAGTTAGGCAGTCCGCGACCCACCGTCTCACCGACCTACCCGTGTGCCTCGTCACTGGCGAAGCCAACATGAGCGTCACCCTCGAACGCCTACTCAAGGCCGCCGACCAGGCCGCGCCCAGCGTCAAGGCCACTCTGGATATCAACCCAAGCCACGCCCTGGTCACACGGCTCAAAGGTTAAAGGCCGTTCGTGTTGAGATTGTCGGAACCCGAACGACCATAGCTGCTGCAGAGCGCGACTACTCACTTAGTCGCGCTTTTTGTTACCTTTCAATTCCTCGTCCCTGTTGCTCGATCATTCGAATGCTGTGATGCTAAAAAAATATCCGGGCTAATAACTGCAAGTAAGCTGTAAAAAACCCATCCCGACAATTACACGGAGCAAGGCATTTTTGAACACAACAAAGATGGAAAAATTTTGCGTTTTCTGTGGCGAACGTCCCGCATCAAAAACCAAAGAACATATCTTGCCACGATGGCTTCTGAGCATTACGGGTAATCCAAAGCGTACTCTCAAGCTTCACTTTCCGTATACCAGTAAAGAGTCGCCTGCACGTGAGATAGCTTTTGACGCCCTTCACTTCCCCGCTTGCTTAGAATGCAACAACGAATTTTCTGTGTATGAAAGCCGAGCAAAACTGGTGGTCGAGAAAATGCTGCAGCACGCGCCGCTATCTGCCACGGATTTCAACACTTTATTAGGGTGGTTTGATAAGGTTCGGATTGGTCTATGGCTCGGATTTCTATACCTGGGAGAAAACCCATTCTCTGTCTCACCGCAGTTCCATATAAGAAAGCGCACGAATACAAAAGATAGAGCCATGGTCATTTACCGGGCCGACGATCAGAGGACTGGTCTGCATTTTCAAGGGATAAATGTCCCAATGTTTCACCATTTTCCATCGTGTTTCACCCTCGTTATAAATGAGTTTTATCTTTTTAACGTTTCCGCAGATTTCCTGCTCGCCCGACGACTCGGATTTCCATATCCGAAACAGCTGGCCTTGCGAGATGGGGAAATGTTCGTTCACATTCAGCCCTCGCGTGAACGGATCATGCTCCCCCCTATGCGGCTACCTTTCTCAAAGGCGGGGACAGAGATCTATCAGCCCATGTTCGCAAATGAGGTACTTAAGGCGCAGCCAGAAGTTTATGATACGAATTATGTCCAGAATATGAGCATGGATTGGAGTAACGGAATTGGTTGGCCTTTGCAAATGCGTGACAAAAGGCTAGTCAAAATTTCCACCGATCCCACTCGAGATTGGTTGCCTGAGCAGAAGCATCAACGCACAGACTTACATGTAATGACCATTCGGCAAACGCTAAAAATGCAAGCGGATCTTTGGGACTATCTATATTCGACAACAGACAGGAATCTGCGAAAAACAATGGATTTTTGCCAACACACAAATAGGAAATGGTGCAAGTTTCCGTCTGACCAAATAAGCACACTTAGCAAGAATTAATATAAACGAGGTCAGACCCCGTTTATCACTCTTAACGCAAATTCACAACAATGGACAAGCCGACCTCCCCTGCCAATCTTCCAAAACTGACGGATGAACAGCTATTGCGACTCGTGTATTCGCAATGGGATCTTCAGCAGGCGCTATCGGCTTTGACATTCCTGCTCGAGGAGTGCGATTTCGAGGAGCGGTATTCCGCTGTTCAACTGAGGCGATTTCGATGCTACGAATCCAGCATCATCATCTCTTTTGCAAGACCATTTGAAGTGAGCCGAGGGAAGACAGTTCTCGGGCTAAAGGCTATCGGAATTCAGTTGAGTCAGCCTGAGAGGCAACTCAGGGATCGCATCATGGACTTAAGACGCAAGGCTGTCGCCCACTCTGACGAGGATGCTATGCACTTCAAAGGAGAAATACTGCAGCCGTTCGATGATATAGGAACCAAAGTCCCGCTTTTCAGATTTCAGGAGACATTGCATCTAGCTCAAGATGATCTGCGTCCGCTTGAGACACTATTGCGAAAGCTGACGTACGCAATTGGCTCGGCCCTTTTTCGATTAGCCCAGGTAAGTCCAGAACGACTTGAGGTGAACAAGGTTCCAGCCAGCTGAGTTAAGCAAAATAATCAAAGGGGCCAGGCTCAAATATTTATGTCCAGCGAACAAATGTGGGCAACCCTCATTAATCTATTCCTACGTTAGGTGGCTCTATGACTAAGTTCCCCGACCCAACACGAGTCGTCAAAAGAACTGTTGAAATCCTTGGAGGAGTCGAAAGAACCCGTAAGATCACTGAGCAAGAACTTGACGAAATGAACCGCCGTTGGAACCAGGATATTGCGTCCATTGGGCGCATCCTTCGCTCGCATCTTTATGTAGAGCACTACATGACCGAGTACATCGAAAAGTCCAATCCTCGGCTTGGCTCTGTCGCAAAGGCGAGGCTGTCGTTTGCGCAGAAGCTATCACTGATTGATCCTGACAACCCGCGCTTACAGGAAGTGAAAGAGGGCATTAAGCATTTGAACACTATCCGTAATCGTCTTTCGCATCGATTGAGTACGGTAGTCACCCCAGAAGACTCCGATGTATTTCTTCGTGCTCGGTATTTCAAGGAAATGCGGGAGGAACAGGCGAAACCTGGGCATCCGAGTAACAGCCCCCTGGATATTTTGGAAGAGTTCGCACAGCACGCTAGTCATGCATTCACTCAAAAATTCAGTTTAGTTAGCCAAGCCTTTGCGCAAGCTCTCGAAGAATGCAGCGAATTACCTGCCAAAAACTAAAGGGGTCAGCTTCGAATATTTCTGATGAAATAAATGGGGTTATATTTAATTTATTGTGTGGCTTTCGGTTACACGCATGACACCGACTCACCCGGTAGCCAATTATGACGGACTTGCAACGAGCTTCGCCCGCCGGCGATTCGACCAGCTTTAACGGAGAAATCCACATCCCATGTTCAAAGGCATTTTGATCGAGAAGGACGAAGCTGGTTACCGCGCCGAACTGACGGACCTCGACGAGGGACGCTTGCCCGAGGGCGACGTGACGGTTCGGGTGAGCCATTCGACGCTCAACTACAAGGACGCGCTGGCCATTACGGGCAAGGGGCCGGTGGTGCGCACGTTTCCGATGGTGCCCGGAATCGATCTGGCCGGCACGGTGGAACACTCGACGCACCCCGATTACGCGGCGGGCGACGCGGTGATTCTGAATGGCTGGGGGGTGGGCGAAACGCATTGGGGCGGCCTCGCCCAGAAGGCACGCGTGAACGGCAACTGGCTGGTGACGCTGCCGGCGCAGTTCACGCCGCAGCAGGCGATGGCCATTGGCACGGCGGGCTATAACGCGATGCTGTGCGTGCTGGCGCTGGAGCGGCATGGCGTAACACCCGCACACGGGGAGATTGTGGTGACCGGCGCGGCCGGCGGCGTGGGCAGCGTTGCGACGGCGGTGCTGAGCCGGCTGGGTTACCGCGTGGTCGCGGTGAGCGGCCGGCCGGCGGAAACCGAATACCTCAAGAATCTAGGCGCGGTGGAGGTGCTGGATCGTGCGACGTTTGCGATGCCCGGCAAGCTGCTGGGCCGCGAACGCTGGGCCGGCGCGGTGGATGTGGTGGGCAGCCACACGCTGGCGAATGTCTGCGCGATGACAAAATACCGGGGAGTGGTTACGGCCTGCGGGCTGGCGGGCGGGATGGATTTTCCGGCCACTGTTGCACCGTTCATTTTGCGCGGTGTGACGCTGGTGGGTATCGACAGTGTGATGTGCCCCCTGCCCGACCGGCTTGAAGCATGGCGACGACTGGGCAGCGATCTGGATGTGGAGAAGCTGGCCACGATCAGCCGGGAAGTCGGCCTGACTGAGGTCATTCCCCTCGCGTCGAAGCTGCTCAACGGCGAGGTGCGCGGCCGGGTGATTGTGGACGTCAACCGCTGACTGGCAAACCACTTTCGACCTTGCCCACAGAGCGCATTTAATTCAGCGGCTAAGCACCACACGGTAGTGCGCCTTACCGGAGCGAAGGCGGTCAACCGCCTCGTTGATCTGGTCAAAGCTGAAAACCTCGATCACGGGTTTGATGTTGTGGCGCAGGGCAAATTCGAGCATTTTTCCGATCGTTGCCGGGCTTCCAACCGGAGAGCCCGATATCGAGCGCTGGGCCATGATGAGCGAGAACACATTGATGTCGAGCGGGTCCAGGGTGGCACCGACAAAATGCAGGCGCCCGCGTGGTTTCAACGTGCCGAGATACAGATTCCAGTCGAGCTTGACGTTGACCGTTGAAATGAGCAGGTCAAACCGCCCTGCTGCCGCTTCGAGCGCTTTGGGATCGCGCGAATTCAGCGTGTGATGTGCACCCAATTCCAGCGCTTCCTTCTTCTTGTCTTCGCTTGACGTGAACGCCGTGACTTCGCAGCCCCATGCATTCAGAAACTGCAACGCCATATGCCCGAGCCCGCCAATGCCGATGACCGCGACCTTGTCGGTCGGCTGAACGTCGAACTGGACCAGGGGATTAAAAACAGTCACCCCGCCACAAAACAGCGGACCCGCCGAGGCAAGATCGATGCCTTCGGGTATCGGGACCACGCTGTTGGCATCGGCCCGAACCTTGTCAGCAAAGCCGCCATGATGGCCAATGATCGTCGCCTGGGCGGTTGCGCACAGATTTTGATCGCCCGCGTGGCAGGGTTCGCAGGCATTGCAGTAGCCGGAATGCCAGCCCAGGCCGACGACCTGCCCTACTTCCAGATCGTGAACGTGGTCGCCCACCTGCGAAATGGTGCCCACCACTTCGTGCCCGGCCACGACCGGGTACTGTGTCATGCCCCATTCATCATCAATGACACTCAGATCGCTGTGGCAGATGCCGCAAAACTTGACGTCAATCTCCACCTCATGCGCACGCAGCGGTCCCGGGTCGTATTCAAAGGCTTCAAGCTTCCCTTTAGGTTCACTCGCTGCGTAGGCTTTAATCATTTCGGTCTATCTCCTAATAAACGGGGTCATATATTTTGTCCTTCCAGCTCGTCCACACCGGGACTTTCAGGGCCATAGGCAAAGCGCATCACCCCTTTCCAGACACTTCCTGCCCGTAGAACAGAACACGCTTGCAGCGCAATAGTTCCGCCCGGCATTGCATTGCGAGACCACGGTATATTGCTAGCCAGGGCTGAAGGCTTCTATTGCCGGTACAAAACAAATGCTCGCGCGATCTGACCACCGCAAGGAGGGGGTCGCGGTACGGCTATAATTTCTGATGACTGGCTGTTACCTGCCAATAGCGGATGCGGCCAGATGGCTGGCCAATCTGCCCGCCAACGCAACCCGACATTGCCACAATGCCGGGGGAGGTTCGGATGCTATGTGCTTTGCTTATTGATATCCTCGCATGAAGCGCGTTGGCGACGTGCACGCCATGCGACCAGCCCCAGACCCGCTATCATCATCGCGTTTGTGCGTGGCTCAGGAACGGGTGGGAAAACCAGGGCCAGGCCCGATGAGGTTTTAGCCGTAAAACCCGACGGCAATTGCATCGATATCGAAGCCGTGTTGTAGAAATCGACGACACCTTCATTCAAGCCGGGCAGCGACAGGTTGGCGACGACTTCGGCGGTCATCGGCAAGCCTGAGCCTGGGCCGTAATAGTTGAAACTCACATTGCCGTTGAATGTTTGTGAGAAAGCCCCCGTAGTGGCGATGCTACCGTAAGTGGAAAATAGGGAGGGGGCGGCCAATCCTCCGTATAAATCACGCACCGACATGCCGTAGTCCAAAAAACGATTAAATTGAAAACCGTTCAATGCCCCAGGTGAAATGTTGCCTTCCAGCGTGAGTGAGACGGGAATGCTATATGTGCCATTAGCCAAACCCGCGGGTGGCGTAATCAGCCAATGGTCACTGTAATACACCTGCGCTGCCGCCTGAAAACTGCCCAACCCGTTGCCACTCGACGCCGCGCGCAGGCCGACCTTACCCGTGGCCGCCTCTCCATGCAGGTCGACGCTGGCCATACCGCCCAGGCAACCGTTCGCTCCGCTGAGCACAAAGGTATCCTGCTGGGTGTTAAGCGGAACCAGCTGGCTGTAATTACAGGTGCCAGAGCCTCCGACCAGGGACACTACCCCACCGAGTGTGGCAGTTGCATTGGCCTGATTACCCACGAAAGTTGCAATAGTAGCGAGCGTGAATCCAAATAATGTTCGATGCAGTTTCATGGCATGCCCCTTCAATAACGAACCGGCCCAATGCAACAGAAAAACCCAGATGCGAAGCCAAGCATAGTTGGTGCCATTATGTTTACAAGCCCTAGAAGCAGGACAACGTTAATATTTCGAACAAAACTAGTAATCTACGGTTTTTTCACCCACTTTTCGCGCGCCATAAGCGGGCTGAGTAAATTAAGTTAAATTCCATTTCTCGCTAATAGACGCATGACCCACTTCCCCGCTTTTGACTTTGGAGACTCTCAATGAAATTCCCGTGCTTAAAACTGCTAGCAGCGTGTTCCTTGGTGATCGTGAGTAGCACGGCTCACGCTGGCATTTACTCCGATGACATGAGCCGCTGCCTGGTGAGCAATACCTCAGCCAAGGACAAGACTGATCTTGTGCGCTGGATATTTACCATATCGGCGCTTCATCCTGACCTTAGCAGTGTCGCCGCGGTATCGGAAAAGCAGCGTGACGACATGAACCGCAAGGTTGCAAGGCTGCTCGAACGTCTGTTGACGGAGAGCTGCCGGAAGCAGACACAAGAAGCGCTCAAGTACGAAGGCAGTGCTGCGATGCAACTGAGTTTCCAGGTTCTGGGGCAGGTCGCGATGCAGGAGCTGATGTCAAACACCGCCGTGGCAAATGGCTTTGTCGGGTTTTCCAAACATATCGACAAATCAAAGCTGGAGGAATTGGCACCTAAAGCGAAGTGAAAATTCAAAAATCACATAGGGTCGAGCCCTCTTAACAAACCCATAACTCGGCGCACCAGCAGGGCCGTGCGTTAGATAGGGGCTCGATTACTTCACAACTATTCAGAGTCAAACACTGTGCGTTATCAGGGAAAAATCGCTGAATGGCGAGACGATCAAGGATTCGGATTCATCACGCCTAAGGGTGGGGGTCAGCGCGTTTTTCTTCACATCAAATCATTTTCTGGCAGACAGCAACGGCCCGCTGGAAATGAATTCGTTACTTACGAACTCGGGCACGATCCCAAAGGTCGGCCCCAAGCTGGAAACGTCATATTCGCCCTTAAACACTCGACGGCAGCCTCCCGATCCGGGAAAGGAAATATCACTCTCGTGTTTGCTGCGGCCTTTGTTGCCTTTGTCGCAGGATCAAGCGTAACTGGCAAGTTGCCAGTCGAAGTGGCCTGGTTTTATCTGGCTGCCAGCCTTGCTGCTTTCATTGTGTATGCCTTCGACAAATCTGCAGCAACAAGCGGCCGGTGGCGGACCAAAGAAAGTACCTTGCACTTCATCGGATTGGCTGGAGGCTGGCCAGGCGCTTTGGCGGCACAACGCCTGCTTCGCCACAAGTCCAGAAAGCGATCATTTCAGATCGTGTTTTGGACCACAGTCATTCTCAATTGCTGCGCCCTTGCCTGGTTCGGCACGGCCTCGGGGCGCTCTGCGCTGCATTCAATGCTGAGTACGGTATGACAACGGGCCATGGCTTTCGCGCTGCGCGTTAGCGCCAACCCTTTAGCCCGCACCTCAGGCAGTTGGATCAATAAACCATGCGCGCCCCATGTAAACTACATCCCATGAAAACGCTTTTTTCCCTGATCGAATCGCCCTTCCACCCCGATTTCCGCATTTTGTATCAGGAGTTGGGCATTGCGGAGGAGCGTTTTGATACGGCCCGCAATCTTCACCGGGCGATGCAGAAACAGACACCGGATTTTTTCGTCGGGGAATTCATCTACGGCTGGGGCAACAATTACGCAGGCGCGAATGTCTCCAATCTGGATGTCACGCTACGATCCCTGCAATATCTTGCACCACAGGCGAAGATGATTGTGTTCATGCAGCCCAATGAAGAACCGCATATCGGCAAGCTGCTGGAACTGTTTCCCATCCATGCCGTGTTGACCTACCCGGTGTCCGAGCAGGCGATGCAGGCTGCATTGGATAAACCGGCCGTCCCATCACCTTAAAGCCTGAGCGCGCCGTGACGAAAAACAGGGTTTCTGATAACAATTATTCGTATGGGTAAGCGCACGGCAAACATGTCTCAATCTTGTCAAAACACCGCCGTAGTGAGCGGGCTACGCCAATGAAGCTACGCAAGTTATCCTTCTGGTTCTCTGTGGGGGTGCTGCTGGTATTGAGCGCCAACATGGCATGCATCGTGTTGATTGATCAGGCTTACAACAGGATGATGGCCGCGCAGGAACACCGGCAGCAGTCCATCCAGGTGTCCAACGAACTCCAACAGGAGACCGAGCAACTGACACGACTGGTGCGCGCCTATACGATTACCGGCGAACCGCGTTATCTGTTTTATTACTACGATATTCTTGCGGTTCGCCAAGGCGAAAAACCGGCGCCGGCAATGATTAACCCTGCAACGTATTGGGATGATGTGATTGCGGGACGTATACAGCATGTGCCGCCCACGCAAGGTGAACGGCACGTGTTGACGGATCGGATGCGCGCCCTGGGTTTCAATGCGCAGGAGCTCAAGACGCTCGGACAGGTTTTCGCCGCCACCGAGGCGATGAAACAAACCGAGCAAATTGCCTTTGCCGCAACCCAGGGGCTGTACGACCCAGAACTGCAGGATTTCGTTTCCGAGGGGACGCCTCGCCTCGACTTTGCCAGCAAACTGGTGCACAGCCAAAACTACAGCGTGTTGAAGTCCGACTTGTCACACGCGGTTAACAAGCTGAAGGAACAGGTCAGCAGCCGTACCCAAAACGAAGTGGAGCAAGCGACCGAACGCTTGCAACAACTCATCGCCGTGTTGCTGGTGAGTATGGTCGCCACGATCGGCCTGGTTATGTTGGCGCTCATTACGGTGCGCCGACAGGTACTGCGGCCGATTGAGCGACTCAGACTGTCTGCCGACAAACTGACGGCAGGCGACTACTCCAGCCGTTCCCACGCAGGTTTGATCCGCGGTGGGGGTGTCGAAGAACTTGCCGTGCTGGGCGAGACGTTTGACACCATGGCTCAATCCATCGAGGCCGATATCGGGCGTCGCCAGGCGGCACAACTCGCATTGGAAGAGGCGCGAGATCAGGCGCAGAACGCAACCAAGGCAAAGTCGATGTTCCTGGCCAACATGAGCCATGAAATCCGCACACCGATGAACGCCATCATCGGAATGGTTTATCTGGCCCTTAAAACCGATTTGAATGCGCGTCAGCGCGATTACATTTCCAAAGCCCACGGCGCTGCCAGGATGCTGATGGAGATCATCAACAACATCCTGGACTTCTCCAAGATCGAAGCCGACAAGCTGGAGCTGGAACACAGCCGCTTCCTGGTCGATGAGGTCGTCGCTAACGCGCTGACCTTGTTGCAACAGCGCGCCTATGAAAAAGATGTCGAACTGCTGTTCGACGTCGGGGATCCCCATCTATTGGGCGAGAACGGCGCCTTGCTGGGTGACGCGTTAAGACTGAGTCAAATTCTCACCAACCTGTTGTCCAACGCGATCAAGTTCACACATCAGGGCCATGTGAAATTGGCGGTAAACATCGAGGATCAGGACAGCAACTCAATGGCACTCCGTTTTTGCGTCAGTGACACCGGCATCGGCATGACGGCCGAGCAGGTGGGGAATTTGTTCCACGAATTCACCCAGGCGGATGGTTCGATCACCCGAAAATATGGCGGGACCGGCCTGGGGTTGGCGATTACCAAGCGTTTTGTCCGTCTGATGGGCGGAGAAATCGGGGTAGAGAGCAAGCCGGGTGAAGGCTCACGCTTCGTTTGCACCATTCGTTTCTTGCGCGCGCCACATCGCGCGCCGGTCCCGCTGTATCTACCCGGCGTACAGAATCTGCGCGCCCTGGTCGTGGACGATCAAGACGAAGCACGTATGGTGTTGGTGAATATGCTGAGCCAGTTTGGTGTAGGCATGGCGCTGGATTCCGGTATTGATAGCGCCACAAACGGAAAGACCGCGCTTGAAATGATTGAACAGGCGCGGCAAGCGGGCCGCCCGTATCATCTTCTGATGCTGGACTGGGTCATGCCCGACATGAGCGGTGAGCACGTCTTGCGCAGCCTGCATGACCAACACCCCGATAGGCTGCCTGTGCCGGTTATCGTCTCCGCCTACGATACGGATGCGATGCACGAGGCCCTTACCGGTTTGAATGCACGTCTGTTTCTGTCCAAACCGGTGTTGCCCGAGGCGCTACGGCATTTGCTGAATGAAGAAACGGGTCATGCGTCCACGATCAAACGTGATCCCCTGATGTCAGAAACTGGCTTGGCAGCGCAGATTCCAGTCGCCTCGCTATCGCAAGAAGGGAACACAACATCAGAGGATGCTGCCCTGTCAGACCAATGGCCAGACTGCTTACCCCGGCTTAGAGTGTTACTGGAGGAATGCAGTGTTGAGGCAGTAGAACTATGGCAAGCCAACCTATCCGAATTCGCCAGCAGGATGCCATTACAAACCGTGCACCGTATCTCGGTGGCGCTGGATCAATTTAACTTTGACGCCGCCCTGACGTTGTTGCCAGAGCGCTGAAACGATGGAAAACAATCCCATGTCTGCCGAGACAGAACGCGCGACCGTATTGCTGGTGGACGATGTCCCCGCCAACCTGAGTTTGTTGAGCAACATTTTGCGCGATGACTATCGGATCCAGCTGGCGACCAGTGGTGCCAAGGCCCTGGAACTGGTGGCGGCCGGCGCACCTGATTTAATTCTGCTGGATGTGATGATGCCGGACATGGATGGCTATGAAGTCTGCAAACGCCTCAAAGCCGACCCCAAGACCTGCGATATTCCGGTGTTATTCGTCACGGCTCAAAATCAGATTGAGGATGAGGAACTGGGCCTGACGCTGGGCGCAATGGATTACATCCACAAGCCCATCAGCCCACCCATCATCAAGGCGCGGGTACGCAATCACATTGCACTGAAACTGCAAACCGATGCGCTGAAGCGACTGTCGCTTTTTGATGGTCTGACCAATATTCCCAATCGCCGGCATTTCGATAACACCCTGGATAACGAGATGCATCGCGCGATTCGGACGCAATATCCCCTGTCGCTGTTGATGATCGACGTGGATTACTTCAAGCCGTTTAATGATTGCTATGGCCATGGAACAGGCGACGCGTGCCTGATTCAAATCGCCCAGGCCATGCAGGCTGTCATGAACCGTCCGATGGATTTATTGGCGCGCTATGGGGGTGAAGAGTTTGTCACATTGCTTCCGGGAACCAATCTGGAAGGTGCCTGCAAAGTAGCAGAAACCTTGCGTCAGACTGTGGCGAGCCTGGAAATTCCCCATGCCCTGTCACCGATTTCCGAACACGTTACCATCAGCATCGGGGTGGCCTGCCGTGCGCAATCCGACCCAAAGTCGACGAGTTATTTGCTGAGGCGTGCCGATCAGGCGCTCTACCAGGCCAAGCACACAGGGCGAAATCAGATTCGCTACATTGAATAATAAAACGGGAAGCTTGAATGAAAAAAATTTGGCAGAGTTCTCCTTGGCTCGTAGCGCTTGTTTTGATACTGATTGCCTGGAAATTTCCACCCTTGCTGCCATGGATACTCCTGGCAGTGACCATGTTCATGTGCTGGTTCATGCCCAGACGAGGACTGATTGGACCGGTGAGCCTGCCGGCAGACGATGCCTTTCTACCCGCCGAGAAGGTTCAGTGGTGGTACTGGACCGGCCATCTGGAAACCGAAGATGGCCAACGCTTTGGCTTTGAGGTGGTGTTTTTCACCTTTGATGCGTTTCTGTTCATGCGCGACCAGCTGGTGCAAGCGGCCATCACCGATGTCAACGGCAACCGTTTTGAGTTCAAGGAATGTGTTGAATTTCACATCCCCAACAAAACGCCCAATGGTTTCAATCTCAGTTCCGGTTCTGATCAGGCAGTCACTGCCATCGGTGGCAATGGCACGGATCATCTGCACAGCGCAATAGGCGACTACGTGCTGGATATCGACTTGCAATCGACCAAAGCACCCGCGCTGCACTACGGCGGCGATGCGCATCCCTATATTTTTGGCGGCTATACCTACTATTACTCACGCACCCACATGGCTACAACGGGCACGTTGAGTATTGCGGGGAAATCCTACAAGGTCACAGGAACCAGCTGGTTTGATCGCCAATACGGCGAGCTGTTTCAGGCTATCAGCCAGGGCTGGCAATGGTTTGCCATCGAACTGGCAGACAACCGCCAGGTCATGCTGTTCGACTTTAACGGCGACAACGCTACCGTCGAAAAATCCGGCTCAATCACCGATGCCGAAGGACGCACCACGAATCTTGCTGCCCATCAATTCGACGTGACGGTTCTCGGTCATTGGACCAGTCCCCGAACCGGATGCGTCTATCCATCCGGTTGGACAGTCACAATCGGAAGTGAAATATTTACAGTGCAGCCCAGCGTACAAGACCAGGAACTATGCGGACACCATAGCTTCTGGGTTGGCCCGGTGTACTGGGAAGGCGCGTGTGACGTCAGTGGAACGACGCGCGGAAAAGCCTATGTAGAACTCAATGGCTACTGCAAATGTCCCAAGCCCACCATTTGAGCCGTACTCCATGGAACATGGCCGGCCATTATGATGTTCCGGGTTCTAATGTAATAATTCGAAAAAATCGCAAGGCGGAGATGGACTGGTTCCCAAGAAAACCAGCCGACTTTTTTATCCTGATTCAACCCTGACCCTAGCCATGCAACAACGGTTGCGTAACCGAATTCACTCGCTTGCTTGCCTCTTGTTGAGTGCGGCAAGCCTGTCTGCGCACGCCGTCGATTACTCACTGTCTGGCTACGGCACAATCGGCTATGCGCAGTCTGATCAGGAAAATGCCTACCAGCGATATATTGATAAAGACGGTGGTTTCAAGCGCGATACCGTTCTAGGCGCGCAATTGAGCGCGCGCTTAAGTCCAGATTGGAGTGCAACCGTTCAGGCCAAACTGGCACCCGCCTCAGACAGCGATCAAGACGTTAAAGCGATGCTGAGCTGGGCCTTTCTGTCGTATCGGCCAACCGATGACTGGCTGCTTCGTGCGGGCAAACTGCGCATCCCCTTCTACCTGCATTCCGAAAACGCAGATGTAGGCACAACCTTCACCGCGGCCCGCTTGCCCATTGAAGTGTATTCGACCGCTGCCACAGTGGACTTCATCGGCGCATCGTTCGCCAAGACCTGGCTAATGAAAGAGAGTGAGCTCGTCCTCGATGGCTATTGGGGCAAAGCCAAAGACGCCTCGTGGCGTTTCTATGCACGCGATACAAATGCTGCCCCAACCCAACTGACTCCTGACGGACGGCCAGGCGAATTCTTTGCCAAGTTGAATACCAAATCTGGAGGTTTGCGACTGAGCCTGAACCAGGGGGGAAACACTTTCCTCATGGGCATCCATCGTGCCGACACTACACCGCGCGGCAGCCCGGACCTGGGACCTTCAACGTATGTGCCTGTTCCCGCCGCACCTTTTGGCACCCTCTACATACCGAAACCAGATTCGAACGCTCTCGAAATCACCACCACCACCGCCCATCTGGGTGCAAGCATCGATTTGGGGAATGGTTTCCGCACGACCGGTGAATACGTAAGACGGAAAAACTCCGGCTCTACCCTGGCCCCCGACAGCAAGGGTTTTTACCTGACGCTGCAGAAACAAGTTGGCCAATGGACGCCCTACCTGACCTACGCCAAGCTCACGACCAAGAATCGCGACCTGTATCAGGCGATAAATACGGCTCAGCCGTCCTCCTCTCCTTACTACGGTTTTGAGCGTAATTTAGCCGATGTCATGGTGGTCTACGACCAACACTCCTGGGCACTCGGCACGTCCTATGCGGTCGACAGCAAAAGCAAAATCAAGGCCGAATGGTCTGTCGTACAAACTGGCGTAGCGTCCAGTTTTGTTGATGCGTCACCGGGCGGTGAATCAGGCGATCAACGCATCAATGTGTTTTCTCTCTCTTACAACTTTACGTTCTGAGGGAGACAGCCATGATGAAAACAACATTCAAGCTGATCTTCACCCTGCTGGTATTTGCACTCAGTGAAGCACATGCGCAAAACGTGGTCATCATCGGCCATCCCGGCTTGAACAAGCTCAACACAACCACCGTACAAAGAATATTTACGGGGAAAGCGATCGAGATAGACGGAGTACATGTCACTGCGATCAATCTAAAGTCGGGTGCGCTACGGGATCGCTTCCTGCAACGCTATCTGAATCAGGACGATGACAAATACACGGCTTATTGGACGGTACGCCGTTTCATCGGCAAAGGGATCCCGCCCAAAGAATTCTCGAGTACCGCCGAAGTGATTGATTTTGTGCAAAACACACCGGGTGCCATCGGCTATATCGATGAAGATGAATTAAAACCGGGTTTGAATGTGGTGAGCCGTTAAGAAAACCCACCCAAACAACAGGAGACCACTCCCCTCCGGTTCGCACACCATGCTTTCGCATCATCCCTTTCGCTCGCACCCCTGGCTGTCAGGAAAATAGTCAATGCGCATCACTCCATTCCAGTCGCTCGCCTGTCCATTGGACGGCACGCCGTTGCATTGCAGCGGCGCGGTCTGGCGCTGCGCTTCGGGCCACAGTTTTGACATCGCCAGTCAGGGCTACACCCATCTATTACCGGTTCAAAACAAACGCTCGCGTGATCCAGGCGACAGCAAAGAAATGATCGCGGCGCGGCGGCGTTTTCTCACGATCGGCTTTTACCAGCCGATCGCCGCTGCGGTGAGCCGGGCGGTGCTGGCCAATGTGCCTGCTGATGCAACAATAAGTTGCCTTGATGCCGGGTGTGGCGAGGGCTACTACCTGGGCCAACTGGCCGCAGCAGTGGGCGATACACAAACCCTGGCGCTGCTGGGCCTGGATATTTCAAAATGGGCGGTGTTGTCAGCCGCCAAGCAGGACAAACGCGTGAACTGGGTGGTGGGCAGCAACGCCAACCTGCCGGTTCTGCCAGGCACGCTGGATCGCGTGCTGTGCATGTTCGGCTTCCCGGTGTATGCGGAGTTTGCGCGGGTGTTGAAGCCGGGCGGCCTACTATTGCAGGTTGATGCCGGGCCCGATCATCTGCGTGAGCTGCGCGAAATCATCTACCCCAACCTGAAACCGGAACGTCCGGTCGACCAGCAAGTGCCTCCGGGCTTTAGCCGCCTGCCCACGGAAACGGTCCGCTTCTCGATTGAGCTGACCCGCCCCGAACAGATTACCGATTTGCTGACGATGACGCCGCATCTCTACCGCGCCAGTGCCGAAGGCCGCGCACAAGCTGCGGCGTTGACGGCACTGGCGCTGAGCGTGGATGTACGGCTGACGGGGTTTGAACGATCGCATTAGCCAATGTCTGATACCGGCTTCCCACCCATTGCCGACGCGCACGCACGGGTTCTGATCCTCGGCAGCCTGCCTGGACAAGTTTCGCTGCGGCAGCAGCAGTACTACGCCCACCCCAACAATGCATTTTGGAAAATCATGGGGCGGCTCTTCGACTCAGACCCCAAATTGTCCTACACGGAACGCGCGCAACGTCTGATGCAAAACAGAATCGCGCTGTGGGATGTGTGCGCCGCTGCGCAACGCCCGGGTAGCCTCGATTCCGCCATCGTGCACGCCAGCGTGATGCCGAATGACTTCACCGCGTTCATTGAATCCCATCCGGACATTGCCTTGATCGGCTTCAACGGCGGCAAGGCGGCCGACCTCTACCGGCGGCTGGTGCTGCCCGTTTTGCCGGCCACGCTAAGCGCCATCCATACCGAAACACTCCCCTCCACCAGCCCCGCTTATGCCGCCATGACTTTTGATGACAAGCTGGCACGCTGGGCGGGGGTGCTGCAAACCCAAAAAAGCTAGACTTGGCCTTTCAAGCACCTTCATCATTGAAGCAGCCGCGAGACATTTAACCCTTCCAACACCATGAACACGACACCACCCACCCAACTCGACGCCAACCATTTTGATGCCCGTGCCCGCCAATGGGATGAAAACCCGGTTTTCAAGGAACGCGGGCTTAAGATTGCTGACGCGGTTCGCAAGGCCGTGCCTTTGCATCGCGACATGAACGCTCTCGATTGCGGCTGCGGAACGGGCCTGCTATCGTTTCCGCTCAAGGACGAGCTCGGCACAATCCTGCTTGCCGACAGTTCAAGCGGCATGCTTGAGGTGGTGGCCGAAAAGATCGCCGCGCAAAGCGTGACGAATATGACGGTGATAAAGCTTGACTTGCAAACCGATCCCGCTCCGACGCAAAAATTCGACCTGATCGTGACCGCGATGACCCTGCATCATGTGTCCGACACCGACCACATTCTGCGCGTCTTCCACGATCTGCTGAACACTGGCGGTTATCTGTGCATTGCTGATCTCGATAAGGAAGATGGCTCCTTCCATGGTCCGGAAGTAGACGTGCACCACGGCTTCGATCAGGCCGATCTGGCCCGTCGCACCACACAGTCCGGGTTTGTCGACGTACAGTTCCAGACGGTGTTCACGATCACCAAGGAACGCGAGACGGAAACGCAGGACTATCCAGTTTTTTTGATGACAGGGCGACGTGCAGGAGACAAGCAAATACAGGGTTGAGACTGCTCTTTATCAAAGAGTGAAACCCAACCTCCGCCACCCTGGGATTTCGCGCGTAAGGGGCTAGGCAAGCCATGCGCTTTACCGCAAACCCCAAAGAAGACCTTACTTCGTGCCGTCTTCTTTCTGGTCCTGGGCTGGCGTGTCGTATTCAAGCGTAGGGACCTCGATAACCTTTTTCTCCATTTTGACGTCCACGTCTCCCGCGTCGACATCGTATTTTGGAACTTGTCCGCCCTTAACATCCACGTCCACATCAGGCAGGCTGCCTTCCTGCGTTTTGTTAACGTCGCATGCGGAAAGTCCCAAGACGAGTGCAGGTACCAGGAGTAATCCAGTTGTCAGCTTCATTTCCATCCCTCACTTTCTAGTCAATAAATAAATTGTATAAAGTGATGCACGATTGCATCTGCCTGCCAAGCTCACCAGCAAACACCTTGACCATACGTTGGAGTCGCCTACCCCGTCCACGCCTCACCCAATGATTTTTATGTAGGACATTGCTGATAACCACACTTGCATAAACTGACGTGATCAAATTTCGTTAGCCCCTTCCAATTCGATACGCTCAATCTTTTCGGTCTCTGCTTTCAAGTTATTTTAATTTTCCTGGCGGGAGCGGAGCTTGCGTTTGGCTAGTATCAAAAGGTCGTGGCCTCTCTACCCAGCCGGGCGTAATGAGAATCCGTTTAAGCCGGTTAATGCGCACAATGAAGCGCGCGGCTAGTTTGTTACTTAGACTGGATTCTTTCGGACCCTCAATCAAACCAACCATTAGGCAGCGCTTCTTGATATTCAGCCCATAATCCATGTATAGAATATCCAGGAAAATTCTGTGACAGCACTCGACAAGATTACCCATCGCGTCAATTTGCATGGCGACCCCGAACTAGCCGAAACTCCACGTCCGCTTTTGACGCTTGAGGAATTTTTTGAGGGCAACGATATATTGGGTTCAATAGGTTGCAACCTGGAAACCGTTCCTGAACCCGCTGAGTTCTACGCATTGCTGCTACGCATCCGAAAAATGAGAGACGTCGCTGATGTTCGCGTTCAAGTGACGGCTTTCGACAGTCCGGATTGGCCGTTCTCTGACACGGTTTGGATCGTCACCTCCGAGCCGCCAGAGGAAGTGTCGACGTGGTTTCCTGAGCATCTCATGCCCGATGATTGCTGGTGGGGATGGGTGGAAGGTCAGTCTTACGAGGCCATTGAAATGCCGCCAGATATGGAACCTGTAGCGTGCTGGTGGGATTGAAGTTTTCCTGAGGACTTATTCAAGGGGTTTGCTATAGCAGGCCCGTTCATTCAACAGTGACCGGAGAATCGCTATGGATCAGACAATCATCGACCTGTATGACGAATACACGCATACCCCACTCGATCGCCGGTTTTTTCTGACCCGACTGGCGAAGCTGACCGGTAGCCTTGCTGCGGCATCGGCCCTGGTTCCCCTGCTCGCTGCGAATCAGGCCCACGCGGCGCGCGTGGCTGCGGAAGATGCGCGACTGGAAACAGCACACACTGGCTATCCCGGTGCCACGGGCGAAATCAAGGCCTACCTGGCCCGGCCCAAAGGCACGGGCAAGCTACCTGCAGTCATCGTGATTCACGAGAATCGCGGACTCAACCCCCATATCGAAGATGTCGCGCGACGGATGGCACTGGAGGGGTTTCTCGTGCTTGCACCTGATCTGCTCTCACCGCTGGGGGGTACCCCGTCAAACGAGGACGCCGCACGCGAGATGATCGGCAAGCTTGATGGCACACAGACTGTTGCGAACTTGCGTGCCGCCGTGGACTGGCTCTCGAAGCATGCGAATGGCAATGGCAAAGTGGGCACGATGGGATTTTGCTGGGGCGGTGGCATGGTGGGCGATCTGGCTGTAAATGAACCTTCCCTCGCTGCTGGGGTGGTCTACTACGGCCGACAACCCAAGGCGGCGGAGGTGGAGAAAATCCAGGCGCCGCTGTTGCTGCACTACGCGAGGCTCGACAAACGCATCAACGAAGGCATTGCAGACTTCGAAAGTGCGCTCAAGCAGGCCAACAAGCCTTATGAGTTGCACATTTATGAAGGCGTTAACTATGCTTTCAACAACGACACGTCGGAAGCCCGCTACAGCCCACAGGCGGCCAAGTTGGCCTGGTCACGCAGTGTCGCCTTTCTGAAAAGCAAGTTGGCATCTTGATTGCCTATCCAGGGCAGTCCAATTCAGCTACTGCATAGTAGTCAAAGGAAGTGACCCCAAAACAGCAAAAACTCAGGCATCTTCATCACGTCAATTCCGATTGGTTGTGTAAGGGAATCAGCCCCTTGCACGACCAGAAGATTTCCAGATGGAGAGTCTCATGCGCACGTTCTTATTGGCCTGTGCCCTGTTTGCCCCCGCCGCCCATGCGGCCACCTGCACCGCCACCAGCGGCGTAACACGCAACAGCCTGCTGGAGTTGTACACCTCGGAGGGTTGCAGTTCCTGCCCACCAGCCGACCGCTGGCTATCGCATCTATCACCGAATAGCGGTGTTGTCCCAATGGCTTTTCATGTTGACTACTGGGACAAGCTGGGTTGGCGCGATCCTTTTGCCCAGGCTACCTTCAGTCAGCGTCAGCGCGCCCGCAACAGTGGGCTGGGGTGGGTGTATACGCCGCAGGTGATGCTGGATGGCGCCGACCACCGCAACTGGCATCGCACCCGTAATCCCTTATTGAAGCCCGCGCCAGCTCAGGTGAATCTCAGCCTGACGCTGATCCAGGCGCACAAGAGCATCGACGCCCAGGTTGACAGCCGCTTTATAGCTTCAGCCGGTGACAACAAGGCGCAGCTCTTCCTGGCACTGTATGAAAACCGGCTTAGCTCCAGGGTGGTGGCGGGCGAAAATGCCAGGCGCACGTTGAATCACGACTATGTCGTACGCGAACTGGTTGGCCCACTCGAACCCCGCTCACGCCATCGCTTCATTTTGCAGGCCGAGTGGAAAGCAGCCGATTTGGGTGTGGCGGCGTTTTTGTTGAATGACCAGGGCAAAACCTTGCAAGCGCTGGCGCAGCCCGCTTGTCCCTGAACGTTGATCTATAACCAATTTTTTCAAACTCTGGGAGCCGTATGGTATAAATGTATCAGCCAAAAACGGAAACCAGAGATGAAAAGAATAAAAATCGAAGCGCATCCGGATGCAACCCGCCTTTCAAAGCTGAAAGTCAACGTTTGGCCTGAATGGGAAAAAGAAAGCTCGATCATGCCGTGGACGTATGCAGAGGCTGAAACCAGCTACATTATCGAAGGTCGGGCAATCATCACGCACGAAGGAGGCGATCCGGTTGAAATTTGCAAAGGCAATCTGGTGACCTTTCCTGCTGGCATGTCATGTGTGTGGAACATCATTGAGCCAGTACGCAAACGATATCGAATAGGCTAGACACTCCATCTAACCAAATACGTATTTGATCCCCACGGCATGCCAGTGGACGGCTTCTTCTTCCAGTGCGCGCTGGGTCAGTGGACGGTTTTCCAGCCAGCCTTCAGGCAAAGCGAGACGAATGCGTTTTCCGGTCACTTCCACCTTGAGTTCCGGCAAGTCCGGTTTGGCGCGACTACGACACAAAATAACGGCCTGACGCAGAAACCAAATCAGCAAGCGATCATTCTCTGCTAACGCAGACTCGGCAGAAAACTCCTGTAATTTGAGCAGCACGCCACGCTGTGCACGTGTCAGCAAGGCCAATCGCGCTTGATCGGAACGCGAAAAACCTGGCATATCGGCATTTTCCAGAATGTAGCCTGAATGACGGTGATAGCCGCTATGCGATACCGACAAACCAATTTCATGCAGCCGCGCAGCCCAGTCGAGAAAACGCATGTCGTTTTCACTGCTGGCTCCGGTCGAGACCCATAGTTTGAGTGCCAGTTGGCTGACGCGTGCTGCCTGCTGAGTATCGATGTGATAGCGGCGCATGAATTCATCGACCGTAGCCTCGCGCATGTCCTGCTGGTGAAAACGCCCGAGCAAGTCATACAAAATGCCTTCGCGCATGGCAGTTTCCGCCACATCCATCTGCTCGATGCCAAGCTCGGCAAACAATCCCGCCATGATGGCGAATCCACCGGCGATAACGGGACGGCGATCGCTGCGCAATCCGGCAAGCTCCAGCGCATCGTTATGTCCTGCCTTGATCATCATGCTTCGCAACTTTGCCAGCCCATCTGCCGTAATCCCGTTTTCCGACAAGCCATTTTTTTCGAGAATTTCGCGCAGTGCGCGCGCTGTGCCGCTGGAACCCAGGGCCTGCTGCCAATTGTCCCGGGAAAACTTTTTGGCGATGCGCTCGACTTCGACCCGGGCAGTCACCTCGGCAGCTCTCATCGCAGCCTTGTCTATTACGCCCCCGGCAAAAAAGCGCTGCGAAAAATTGACGCATCCCATGTGCAGGCTTTCGCCTTCGCGGGGGTTGAGCCCCTGTCCGATGATCACCTCGGTTGAGCCTCCGCCGATATCCACCACCAGGCGGCTATTGGGTGAAGCAGGTAACGAATGCGCTACGCCCAGATAAATCAGCCGCGCCTCTTCGCGCCCGGCAACGATCTCGATCGGATGACCCAGCGCGACCTCCGCTTTGCGAATGAATGCATCGGCATTTTTGGCAATGCGCAGCGCCGAGGTGCCGACGCAGCGCACGGCTTCGGGAGACAGGCCACGCAGACGTTCGCCAAAACGTTGCAAGCAGGCCAGCGCGCTGGCCTGGGTGGCTTCATCGAGTTTTTTTTCGTCGTTGAGTCCGCCAGCAAGACGCACGGTTTCTTTCAGCGAATCGAGCGGATAGAGCTGATCGCCAGACACGCGCACCACTTCCAGACGAAAGGAGTTGGAGCCCATGTCGACTGCCGCAAGCGTGTCGTAGGATTTCATTTGTAGGTACCAAAGAAGAGGTAAGCCATACCAATGGCCGCCAGAATGCCAGCCACGTCAGCAATCAGCCCACATGTCACGGCATGCCGCACGCGCTTGATGCCGACTGCACCGAAATATACGGCCAGCACGTAAAACGTCGTCTCGGTGCTGCCCTGCACGATGGAGGCAAGCCGCCCGGCAAAGGAGTCCGCACCGTGTGTCTGCATGGTGTCAATCATCATGGCACGCGCACCGCTGCCGGAGAACGGTTTCATCAAGGCAGTCGGCAGTGCATCGACCCAGCGCGCGTCGTAGCCGAAACCCAAAATGACACCCCGCATGCCGTTCATCAGCAGCTCAAGCGCACCGCTCGCGCGGAATACGGCAATGGCTACCAGCATAGCGACCAAATACGGAATAATCATGACGGCGGTCTGAAACCCCTCTTTCGCGCCTTCGATGAACGCTTCGTAGGCATTGACCCTGCGCCACACAGCCATCAACAGAAAAGTACTAACCAGACCAAACAACAACACATTGCTGAGAATGGACGACTGCCGCGTCATCTCCGCGGCATCAAGGCTGCCAAAGTACACCACCAACCCACCTATGATCGCGGTGGCGCCACCCAGATAGCTTAGAGTGACGCGGTTCCACAGGTGCAATCGTTGATACAACCCGGTAACCAGTAGCCCTACCAGGGTGCCAATATAGGTCGTAATGAGCAGCGGCACGAAAACGTCGGTTGGGTCCGCCGCGCCCATCTGCGCGCGGTAGGTGAAGATGGTGACCGGCAGCAGGGTGACCGAGGCGGTGTTGATAACCAGAAAAAGAATTTGCGCATCGCTTGCGGTATCTGGCGTGGGATTAAGCTTTTGCAATTCCTGCATTGCCTTTATGCCAAGCGGCGTTGCTGCGTTGTCAAGGCCCAGCATGTTCGCGCCCATGTTCATGGTCATCGCACCGAGTGCTGGATGATTGGGCGGTACTTCGGGAAAAAGTCGTTTGAACAAGGGGGCGAGACCACGCGTGAGAAGGTCCAGCATGCCGGCACGCTCGCCGATCTTCATGACGCCCAGCCACAGTGCCATCACGCCGGTCAGGCCGAGGGCAATTTCAAATGCGGTTTTGCTGCTGTCGAATAATGCCTTGACCAGCGCTGCAAAAATTCCGGCATCGCCTAGAAAGATAAGCTTGAAACACGCAATCAGAAAGGCAACGAGAATGAAGCCGATCCACAGCGCATTGAGCATAAGGCGTTACGCCACCCAACCCGCGATGACGACAAGCAAACCTGCCACCAACCAGATCACCAGACCACGCCAGATCATGCTCACTGCGCTGTCGATGCCATCGACTTCAGGAGACTGACCCGTGCCGAGTTCAGGTCGCCATACGGTTTCATTGCCTATTTTGATACTCTGCCCTAACTGTAAACCCATGGCGCCCGCGCCAGCAGCGAGCACGACGCCTTCTTCTGTTTCTGGCCAGGTTGGCGCCTGGGTGCGCCAGCAAAAGGTTGCATCCTCGAAGTTTCCGGCGATGGCATAAGTCAAAGCAGTCAGGCGCGCAGGCAACCAGTTGATGAAATGAAACACACGCTGTGCGCATACACCGAACCGTCCCCGCGAGTCTACCCAACGTCGCGACAATATCGAAGCGCAGCGAAACAACACCGCACCAACAGGGCCAAGCGGAATCAGCAGCACAAACCAGAACAGCACGCCGAACATTTGCCGGTGGCTCGACGTCATCGTCTGTTCGATTGTGACGCGCGTGATGTCATCCTCGCTGAATTCACTGGCATCGCCACCTCGCCAATCAACCAGCAACGCACGTGCACCATCGAGATCACCGGCGCGCAACAATCGAGCAATCTGCTCAGCCGTATCGCTGAAGTATTTGAAGCCCATGGTGAAGTACAACACCACCACATTCCAGACCCAACCCAGCACAGGATGGATACCGCTGAGTACAGAAAAAATCAACCACACGCCCACTAACACCGGCAGCGCAGCCAGTGCCCAGGCGATAGCGCCATGGCTGTATTCACCTGCGTTCAAGCGCCGGTCCAGCCACAGAATGAAACGGGTGTATAGCTGATAATGCGGCAACCTGTGCCGCAGCGGGCGCATGTGTTCGAGGGCAACGGCGGCAAGAACGGAGAAAAAAGCCATCAGCGATCCATTTCCAATGTAAAGGTGCCGATCCGGCTTGCCTGCCCGGCTGGTCGATAGAGTTCGACTGTCGGCATGACAAGGGTTTTACCTTTCGACTCCAGGGTTTCAGATAAGGCCAGATACGTTTTGGACGGCGCCAGTAATGTTGCAGCCTGAACATGGGCGGCATAAATCGCACGGCGCTCGATGCGACCTTCTTTCATACCGGCAGGAACGGGAGCGTTGACGGCCAGGGTGTAACCCAGTTGGGCGCGCACTTTACCGTTGGCCGCACGCGGGTCTGTGAGTATCACGCTGATGGTGTCGCCTGCAGCCACCTTGGCGACGGTGAATTTATCCAGGGCGGTACGCTGGGATTTGCGCATATTGCTGATCGGCCCTTCGTAGTCGATGTAGGCATAGCGATAAGGCCCTGCCTCAGTCTCCGAAACGCTGACCGAGCTGAATCCGCCCCACCACCAGAACACCGCCAGAAGCGGTAATACGAATGCCAGCAAAAAAGCTGGCCACTGTTTTTTGAACACCGATTTCCCCCATTTCACCTCGCGAAGATACCACAGGCCAGACTCCATCCACCCAGAAGCGGAGTGAAGCCATCCGAACGTTCGCACCTGATATCGGTCCAGTCTATGTCTTCCGAATCGCAGCCTGACGCGATGACCTGACGGGAATACCCAGTACGTGATTCACCCGTTCAGCCAGCCTCGTCATTTTGTGATGTTTATAATAGTTACTCATTTTTTGGAGTCTTCATGATTGCTAGCCTGCTGTTCTCCCTGTTATGCCTGGGCCTGCTACCGGCTGCCCATGCGGCGACGCAACCTGCAATGGCCGAGGTGAGCGTACCCATGAAAGCCATCAAGGTCGGCACCCACAGCTATTTCGTGCAAGGCCTGCCGGGGGCTGCGTCCAGTGCCAACCAGGGCTTCATGTCCAACGCCGGGTTTGTCGTCACGCGCGATGGCGTCGTGGTTTTCGATGCACTGGCCTCGCCGCCGCTGGCCAAAAAACTGGTCCAGGTGATTCGTAAAATCACCAGTCAGCCGATCAAGCGCGTCATCGTCAGCCATTACCATGCCGATCATTACTATGGCTTGCAGGTATTCAAGGAACTGGGGGCGGAAATCTGGGCCCATCGGGCGGGCGAAGGCACGACCCGCAGCAAGGACGCCGCCGAGCGTTTTGCCCAGCGCAAGGTAGCGCTGTTTCCG
>JAGXGP010000111.1 GCA_024636775.1 Hydrogenophilales bacterium | reverse complement strand
TGCAGGGTGAGTTGCCGGCCTTGCGTCCGGGGATGCAGGGCTTTGCCCGGATTGAAGTCGACCAGCGCTCGATGCTGCTCAACGGGGTTAGCCGGGCGCTGAGCTGGATACGCGTCAGGCTGTGGGCGTGGGGGGCGTGAGGTGAGCGTGGAATCGCTATTCAGCCCCAACTGGTTCCGTGTGGCCGATCTGCATCCGCTACTCGGCGGCCATGTGCAGGTGCGCCGACAGCCCAGCCGCGATGCGCTCTGGTATGTGTTCTCCGATACGTCCACGGGTCGCCAGCATCGCCTGAATGATGTGGCCTATCAGTTTGCCGGGCGCTGTAATGGTCATCATTCCACCCAGCAAATCTGGGAGGCCTTGCTCGAAAAAATGGGTGACCATGCCCCCTCGCAGGAAGAAATCATCCAGTTAATCGGACAGCTGTCTGAAAGTGGCATGCTGCAGGTCGACAAGCTGTCGGATGTGGAAGCCCTGTTCGAGCGGCATGAGGCGCGTGCAAGCAAACAGCGACGCAGCGGGATGAATCCGCTCGCCTTTCGCCTCAACCTGTTCAACCCTGATGCGTTACTGCGCCGCTTCGACGGCATCGGCCAACAGATTTTCCGCACCTGGGTGCTGGGCGTGTGGGGACTGATTGTCGGCCTCGCGCTGGCTGGCGCGTTGACTCACTGGAGCGAACTGCGCGCCCATGCCGCCACCTATCTGCTGACGCCGCGTTACCTGATTTTGATGTGGCTGTGTTTTCCCGTGATCAAGGCGGTGCATGAGCTGGCGCATGGGCTGGCGGTGCGTCGCTGGGGCGGAGAGGTCACGCAGATGGGCATTACCCTGCTAGTGCTGGTACCGGCACCGTTCGTTGATGCCTCGGCAGCGTCCGCTTTCCGCCACACCTATCAGCGCGTCATGGTCAGCGCGGCCGGCATCATGGTCGAGCTGTTGATCGCTGCGTTTGCGCTATTTGTCTGGCTTAACACCGAACCGGGCCTGCTGCGCGATGCCGCCTTCGTCTTTGCCTTCATCGGCAGCGTGTCCACCGTGCTGTTCAACGGTAATCCACTGCTGCGTTTCGACGGCTATTACGTGTTGAGCGATGCGCTAAATCTGCCCAATCTGGCGTCGCGTAGCAGCCGCTACTGGGTCTATCTTGCCCAGCGTTACCTGCTCAAGATTCCCAATGCGCAATCGCCCGAACCTTCGCAGCGGGAGCGTGTCTGGCTGGTGCTTTATGCGCCGGCGTCCTGGATGTTCAAGATTTTCATTGGCGTGGTGATCACGTTCTGGGTGGCATCAAAATCGATTTTTCTGGGTCTGGCGGCTGGCCTGTTCATGCTTTACACCACGCTCGGTCAGCCAATATACAAGGTGCTGCGCTTCACATTTTTTTCACCGGCGCTGGGTACGCAGCGGCTCCGTGCACGCTTGATCACCGCCGGCCTTTCTTTGCTCGTTATCATTGCAGTGGGTATTGTGCCTATGCCCTCGATCACCGTGGCGCAAGGTGTCGTGTGGTTGCCGGAGCGTGCACAACTGCGCACGGAGACCAGCGGCTTTATCGTGAGCCTGGCCGGCAAGGACGGCGAGCAGGTGCAACCGGGCCAGCTCATCGCCGTGCTGGAAGACCCCACGCTCGAAGCGGGACGGCGTGAACTGCAGGGCAAGCTGAATGGTTTGCGTGCCGAGCACTATCAAACATTCCTCAGCGACCCGCTGAAAGCAAAGAATGCCGATGAAGCCATGCAGCAGACTGAAGCTGAATTGACCCGCGTTGAAGACCGGCTGTCGCAACTGGCAGTGCGCGCGCAAATTGCGGGCAAACTGGTGATGCCACGTCAGCAGGATCTGCCCGGTACATACGTCAAGCAAGGCGCCCTGCTGGGTTACGTGTTCAGCCCCGACCAGGTTCGCGTGCGGGCAGTGGTGGACGAGCACGACATTGCACAGGTGCGTGAACACACCCAGAACGTCGAAGTGTTATTGGTTGATCGGCCATCGCAGCGCCTTGAAGCCGGGTTGACGCGCGAAACACCGGCCGCTACGCAGACATTGCCCAGTGCGGCTTTGGGCGATCGTGCAGGTGGCAATCGCATCACCGACCCTTCTGACAAGGAAGGCGTCACCACCCTGGAGCCAGTTTTTCTGGTTGATCTTACGCTGCCGCCTCATGCCACCCGTCGTGTCGGCGGTCGTGCCTGGGTCCATTTCGATCACGGCGACGAGCCCCTCGCCAAGCAGTGGAGCCGCCGTATCCAGCAGCTGTTCCTCAAGCATTTCAGCGCGGCAGAATAGGGATGACGCGCCATGCATAGCCACGCATTGCCACAACCCGGACTGACCTGGGGCCTGTATCCGGAAAAGCGCATCCCCGGAAAAGACCGTGCCTGGGCCAATCGCATGAACGCGTGGTTCACGCAGCTTGCCCGCCCCGGGCTGCGCCGCTACACGCGCATTGCACACCGCTCACTTTTAATCGAGCAGGGCTTGAGCCGTCTCTCGCTTACGGATTTCGATGCTGCCGTTCGCAGTCTCAAGCAGCAGCTGGTGCGCGACGGCTTTAGTGAGGACAACCTGGCGCAAGCCTTTGCCCTCACTGGAGAAGCCTGCCGCCGTCAGCTTGGCATGTCGCCGTTTGCCACGCAGCGCATCGCCGCGGCCATCATGCTCGACAACCAGCTTGCTGAAATGGCCACTGGAGAAGGCAAGACACTCGTGGCAGCGCTCACTGCGGCCACCGGTGCACTGGCGGGCATCCCGGTGCATGTCATCACCGCCAACGATTATCTGGTGAGCCGCGATGCCGACAAATTGCGCCCGCTGTATGCGGCGCTGGGGCTGAGCGTCGGGGCGGTGCAGCAAAACCAGGACAGCCAGAAACGGCGGGCCGAATACGCGCACGACATCACTTATTGCACCGCCAAGGAACTGGTGTTCGATTACCTGCGCGACCTGCCGCTGCGCAATCTGCACCGCACTGAGCTGGCGTGGCGTGTTGCCCATTTTGCTTCTGCCCCCTCGCATCAAGGCACCTTGCTGCGCGGACTGTGCATGGCCGTCATCGACGAAGCCGACAGCATCCTGATCGACGAAGCGCGCGTGCCGCTGATTATTTCGGAATTGCGCGAGCACGCCGGCAAGCGCGAAGCCGCCGCCGAGATACTCCAGCTGGCTTCAGGTCTGAAACTCGATGTGGATTTCACCCTGGACCGACATGCCCTGTCAGCCACCTTGACCGAAGCGGGCCGCGCTGCGCTGGAAACCAGAACAAGCGATCTGCATCCGGTCTGGCACAACCGCCGTCATCGCGATGAAAACCTGGGACTGGCGCTGACTGCACTACATTTGTTCCAGCGCGACCGCCACTATCTGGTGCGTGACGACGGCGTGCATATCATTGACGAAACCACCGGCCGCATCGCGCCCGGACGCAGCTGGTCGCGCGGGCTGCATCAACTCATCGAACTGAAAGAGCGGTGCAAGGTGAGTGGCGAAGCCGTCACCCGTTCGCAAATCACCTATCAACGATTCTTTCCGCGTTACCTGCGGTTGTGTGGCATGAGCGGTACGCTGGCCGAATCGCGCGCCGAACTTGCACGCATCTTTGGACTGAATGTAGTGCGGGTACCGCTGCGCAAACCCAGCAAGCGAACCGAGTTAAAGCGGCATGTGTTTTTGCACCGCACGCAACAATGGCAGGCAGTGGCTGAACGCGTGGATATTTTCACCCGCATGGGCCGCCCGGTACTGATCGGTACCGACTCCGTGTCCGACTCAGAAAGTCTGTCCGCGCACTTGGCCGGACTGGGTATTGCGCACACCGTGCTCAATGCTCGCAATGATCAACATGAAGCTGATGTGGTGGCATTGGCAGGACATGCTGGCCGAATCACCGTTGCCACCAACATGGCCGGCCGCGGCACGGATATTCCGCTGGAGCAGGGTGTCGCACAGCGTGGCGGCCTACACGTTATCTCCTGTCAGATGAACAGTGCGCGCCGCATCGACCGGCAACTAAAAGGGCGCTGTGCGCGCCAAGGTGAACCCGGCAGCGTGGATACTTTGTTGAGTCTCGAATCCCCGCTGATACAGCGCGCCTTGCCCCCCTGGCTCAAGCGCTTCTCGGCGACATCAGCACAGCAGTCTGACGGAGTGCTCTCCAACTGGCTGGGCAGATCGATCACCGTATATGTTCAACGCTTGGAAGAGTCGCGTCAGCAGATCCAGCGCGCGCAACTTTTGAATCAGGATCAACAACTGGATCGCCAGGCGATGTTCAGAGAATAACCATGCTGAATAAATTATTCCGCCGTTGCCCGCTGATCGAAGAACTGGAACCCCGCATCCTGTTCTCGGCCGACCTTGCGCCGTTCGCGCTCGACAGCCTGGCGCCTGCCCCCGAGCAGCGTGTACTCAATACCGAAGGCGAGTTTTCCAGCGTGGCCGCCACGACGCGCAATGAATTGATCATCATCGATTCCGGTGTCGAGGATTACGAAACCCTGCTGGCCGATATTCTTGATCAGGCCGGCAGCGACCGCCATTTCAGCGTGGTGGTGCTGGATGCCAATCGCGACGGCATCAAGCAGATCTCCGACGTGCTGAAGCAGTATGGCAACCTGGACGCCGTGCATCTGATTTCGCATGGCGGACCTGGCTCATTGCAATTGGGCAACAGCCAGCTTGATGCGTCCAGTCTCAACAGCCGTGCCGCCGAGATTGCCGCCTGGGGCGCTGCCTTCAATGCGGATGCTGACTGGCTGATTTATGGCTGCGACGTGGCAGCAGGCGTCGAAGGCCAGACTTTCGTTCAACGCCTGTCCCTGCTGACCCGAATCGATGTGGCGGCAAGCGACAACCTCACCGGTAACGCCGCGTTGGGTGGCGACTGGGATCTGGAGTTCACGGCAGGCCACATCGAAACCAGGCTGGCATTAAGTGCGGCGACCCAATCACAATGGCAAGGCTTGCTCGAAGTCTTGGCAAATCTCACTACAGTAAACAAAGACACCGATGCGTCAGTGGCAGTCAATGCAAGCACCGGTGCTTTTGTCGTGACCTGGACCGCTGACGGCAATCAGGACGGCGACATGGATGGCGTCTATGCCCAAGTTTACGATGCGTCTGGCAACCCGATCAGCGGCCAGATTCTGGTCAATAACATAACCTATGAAAAACAGCGCAATTCGGCTGTGGCCATGGATGCTTCGGGCAATTTTGTCGTGGTGTGGGAGAGCAAGCTATTTGATAACGGAATTTATGCCCAGCGCTTCGATGCAACGGGTGCAAAAATTGGCGGGGAGTTCATCGTCAACCAGACAACTTCGGGTGATCAAACTACCCCTGCCATCGCCATGGCGGCTGATGGGCAATTTGTCGTTGCCTGGCAGGATGACCGCAACGGCGGCGATATCTATGTGCGCCACTTCAATAGTGTCGGGACGGCGACCAGTAATGAAATCCGGGCCAATACCAATACATCCTCCGGCCAATACGCACCGGCTGTGGCGATCAAGAATTCCGGCAGTTATGTGGTTACCTGGCAGAGTGACATCGGCGGCAGCGGCAAGGCCGTTTTCGCCCAGCGTTTCAACACGGCGGATGCCAAGCTGGGCGGCGAATTCCGGGTCAACACCTACGACTCCAATGACCAAACCGAGCCGGCCATTGCAATGGCGCCCAATGGCAGCTTTGTAATAGCCTGGTCGAGTAACGGTCAGGACGGCAGCAATCGCGGGGTGTACGCACAACGCTACGATCCAAGCGGCGTCGCAACTGGAATTGAATTCAGGGTCAACACCTATACATCAGGGCATCAGGACCGGGCTACGGTAGCCATGGATGGCAGCGGGAATTTTGTCATCGCCTGGACCAGTGACGGTCAGGACAACGGCGGCAGTTATGGCATTTATGCTCAGCGTTACTTTGCAAATGGAACAGCGGATGGAGGCGAGTTCCGGGTCAATACGACCACCTCCGGCGACCAGCAGAACCCTTCCGCCGCCATGAGTAGCGCGGGCAAGCTGGTTGTCGCCTGGGACGGTAACGGCCCCGGCGACGACAAGGGCGTGTTCTGGCAAAGCTATGAGTTGTCCAACACGCCGCCCGTTGCCAATCCCGATGCTACGAGCACCGACGAAGACACCCCGGTTTCCAGCGTGGCCCCCGGTGTGCTCGGCAACGATACCGATCCCGATGTGGGCGCCGTACTGTCCGTGATCAACATCCTCGCGGGTTCGGTCGGCACGCCATCCACCGTCACAGCAGGCGGCGTCACGATCACGGGTGCATATGGCAGCCTGCTGATCAGGCAGAACGGGTCCTACACCTACACGCCCAATGCAACCACGGCGCAAGCGCTGGCTGCCGGGCAGGTCGTGACGGACCAGTTCACCTACACCCTCAAGGACGATAAGAATGCCACAGCGACGTCAACGCTGACAGTGACTGTCAACGGCTTGAACGATGCGCCGGTCGCCAATATCGATAATTATGCGGTGGCCAAGAACGACACGCTCAATGTCACGGCAACGGGCGTTCTGAGCAATGACATCGATGTTGACACCAACCCGTCTGCAGACACACTTTACGTTACTCAGGTCAAGGACTTGAGTGGAAACGTCGGCGTGCCAATAGCCGGAGACTATGGCACGCTTACCCTTTACGCGGATGGCAGCCTGCTCTACGTGAGCGGGTCTGTTGGCGGTTTTGTCGATAGCTTCACCTATCAGGTTTCTGATGGTAAAGGCGGCACCAGTATTACCAATCTCAACATTTCCGTTGCCGATAACAACATGGCACCGGTTGCCAACGATGATGCTTACACCATCGATGAAGACAGCGTCCTGTCCATTCCGGCCAGCGGTGTCCTAATCAACGATACGGATATTGATGGCAACATCTTGACCGCGACACTGATCAGCGGTGTATCCAACGGCATGCTCGTCTTCAACAGTAATGGTTCGTTCACTTATACGCCGAATGCCAATTTCAATGGCATCGACAGTTTTACCTACCAGGTTAGCGATGGTTCGCTGACTTCCAATATTGCCACTGTCACGCTGTCGGTAACTTCGGTGAATGACGATCCCGTGGCATATGACGACGACGGGGCTGTCAATCAGGATGCGACGTTAACCGTGAGCGCCGCGCTGGGGGTGCTGGGTAACGACACGGATGTAGATGCCGGCGATCCGCATGCGGTCATCCTGATCGAGGCCGGCTCATCTTCAGCGGCAGTTTCGCCCGGCACGCCTGGAGCGCTTACCACCTCCTTTGGCACGCTTACCCTCTATTCCGACGGCAGCTATAGCTATATCGCAAATGGCGAAGCCAGCAAGGCGTTGGCGGCAGGGGACACATCTGACGACATTTTCAACTACACCATGCGGGATGCGGCCGGCGCCACCAGCCGCACCACGCTGACCATTACGATTACCGGCAGTAACGATGCACCCGTGATCACATCAGGCAGCACGCATGTTGTGGTTGAAGAAACGCCTGTGACGATTGCCGTAACGGCCAGCGATGCGGAAAGCGATACGCTCAGTTTCTCGATTACCGGGGGTGCGGATGCCGCCTGGTTCACGATCGAGGCGGCCACTGGACTGCTGAGTCTGAAATTTGTGCCGGATTACGAGCTACCCAAAGATGCCAACCTGGACAATATCTATGAGGTTGTTGTGACGGTGAGCGATGGCAACGGAGGTACCCATACATTAGCGGTTCAATTGGTTGTGACCGACAAGGCTGAGCCGACTGTCACGCTACCTGGCCCGCCTGTACCGCCCGCTCCTGAGGCGACGCCGGACAAGGAAACCGATGCTGAGGAGACACCCCCCCTTCCCACGCCAGCGGACCCGAATGCGGGTGTACCCAAAGCGACAACGACAACAGATGCCAGTGATGCCATCGTGACCGTTGTGTATCAAAGTGGAACGGCGGCAGCACCTGCCCAGATGGTCTTGAGTGACAGCCAAGTTAACCGGGTCAACGCGCCAACCTCGCCCACGCTCGTGGCCCTAAACCAGATGCTGAGTGGGTTGAGTAGCGATGCCCGCGCTATGCAAATGTTGCAAAACAGCCTCGGTAATGACAACTTTCTACAGCAACTGGATCAACTGCAGGACGCCATGCGACAGCAATTGAATCTCGACAAAAACGTGGTTGCCTCCACACTGGCGGTTTCCACCGGGCTATCAGTGGGCTACGTGATATGGCTGGTCCGCGGCGGCGTGTTGCTGTCCAGTCTGCTGACCTCACTGCCCGCCTGGCGGTTAATAGATCCGCTCCCGATTCTGGGTCACCTCGTTGGCAAAAAAGCCGACGATGGTGACGATGATTCGCTGGAAAGCATGCTGAAAAAATCCAATGAAAAAATTGAACCGGTACTGAACGACTCGAATGAGGTGCCGCAATGAAAAGCCTCCTGCGAAAAATCAGCGCACGGATGTATATCAGCATGGGGCTGGTGTCCCTGATGACCAGCCTGCTGTTTCTGATGTTTTTCTTTGGCATGGTTCCAGACGAGGACCGGGCGATCCGTGAAGGCCGCGCCAGCCTGGCAGAATCCATTGCGGCCTTCAGCACCGCCTTGATCAGCCAGGAGCAGACCGAACAATTGCAAAGCACGCTTGGTTTCGTTATTGAACGTAACCCGGGGTTGCTGTCAGCAGCGATCCGCACTGCTGACGGCGAGATCCTGGCCTCATGGGGCGACCATACCAACCTGTGGGGGGATACCGCTGGCAAGTTCTCCAACGAGTCGCACATTCTGGTGCCGATTTATGCCGGCGAACAAGCCTGGGGCAACGTCGAGCTGGCCTTCAAGCCTTTGCGGCCGGATGGCCTGGTCGCCATCCTGTATGACCCGCGTGTACAGATCGCGCTGTTTCTCTCGATCACCTGTTTTGTATTGTTCTACTTTTATCTCGGGCGCATGCTCAAGCATCTGGACCCCTCGCGTGCGGTTCCCGAGCGCGTGCGCTCGGCACTCGACAACCTGACGGAAGGCCTCCTGGTCATGGATACCAAGAACCAGATTGTGTTGGCCAACCAGTCCTTTGCCGATTTGCTCGGGCGCAAACAGGAAAAACTCACCGGAATCGGCGCCGACACCCTGCCGTGGGAAGATAAATCGGGCGGGCGTCCTGCTGCGGGCACTTACCCTTGGCAACTGGCATTACAAACGGGCACGCCCTCGCGCAACAGTCTGCTGTGGCTCACGGGTCCGGACGGCAAGCGTCGCACTTTCATGACCAATTGCTCGCCTATCCTGGTGGGCAAAGGCGAATACGGTGGCGTGATGGTGTCGTTGGATGATGTGACACTGCTGGAAGAAAAAGAAATCGAGTTGATGAAATCGAAGAAGGAGGCGGAAACCGCCAATTTGGCCAAGAGCGAGTTTCTCGCCAACATGAGCCACGAAATCCGCTCCCCGATGAACGCGATTCTCGGCTTTACCGAACTGCTGCGACGTGGCCAGGCCAAAAACGAAGCTGAACACCACAAACATCTGGATATTGTGCATGCCAGTGGCACCCATTTGCTGGGTCTCATCAACGACATTCTGGATTTATCCAAGGTCGAGGCGGGTCGCCTGGAAGTGGAACATATCGATTGTTCGCCCTACCAGATAGCACGAGAAGTCGTGCAGGCTCAGGGTGTGAAAGCGGCCGAGAAGGGCATCGGTATCGATCTTGAGTGTGCAGGGTCGATACCTGAAAGCATGGCAACAGACCCTGCTCGTCTGCGGCAAATTCTGACCAACCTGATCGGCAATGCGATCAAATTTACCGAAAAAGGGGGCGTCAGCGTTTCGTTGCGCTTTCTGCCCACGCGGCCTATCGCGCAACTGCAAATCGAAGTCAGGGATACGGGCATCGGCATTTCCAGCGAAAAGCTGGAAAGCGTATTTGACCCCTTCACTCAGGCTGAAGGGTCAATCACCCGTCGCTTTGGCGGCACCGGGCTGGGCTTGACAATCAGCCGCAGCTTTGCCCGCGCCATGGGCGGGGACATCGAAGCGAAAAGTCCCCCTGGCATGGGCAGCGTCTTTAGCCTGACCTTGCCGGCCGGGCCTATAGAACAACTTAAGTTACGTTCACCCGAGGAAATGGTTCAACAGCTGTTGGTGCAAGCTTTACCTGTCGGCGCTCAATGGAAGCTGCCAAAAGTTCGCGTGCTGATTGTGGATGACGGCGAAGAAAATCGGGAACTGGTGCGCCTGCTGCTGGAAGAGGCAGGCGCACTGACTGAGCAGGCGGAAAATGGTCGGGTGGGCGTGGAGATGGTCATGGCCCGTTCCTATGATCTGATACTCATGGACCTGCAAATGCCGGTGATGGACGGTGAAACGGCCACCCAGCTACTGCGTAGCCGAGGGGTCCAAACCCCCATCGTGGCGCTCACCGCCCATGCCATGAAGGGCTTTGAGCAGGGGATCCTCGCCGCAGGATTCACGGCTTATCTGAGCAAACCGATTGATCTGGACAAACTGATGGAGATGGTAGCCGGCTTGATCGGGGGCGAACAGGTGGGCCCGGGGTTGAAGAAAGCCAGCCATTTGCCGATAACCACCTATAAGGCAGGTAGCGTGCCCCGGGCAGCGGTGGTGTCACGTTTGGCTGGCAATCCCCGTTTGCGACCGGCAGTCGTCAAGTTTGTCGACCGCCTGTCCGGCCAGTTGGACGCGATGGAAAATGCCTGGAAAGTTCAGGATTTCAAGGCGCTCGCTGATCTGGCCCACTGGCTGAAGGGAGCCGGGGGCACGGTGGGTTTTGATGTGTTTACCGATCCTGCCATGAGTTTGGAACAACTGGCCAAGGCGGGTACCGAAGAAGGGATTAACGAGGTGATTGGAGAATTGCGCGATCTGAGTGCGCGCATCGTACGTCCCCTGGTAGAAGTGGATAGCACCGTGACTCCCCCCGACCGTTCCAGTCAGCCCTGAGTCGTGACCATGGCCGCCCATCACCCAATCAACCTCAATGCATATGGAGCTGACAGCATGGCCGCAGAGCCGCGTGAACGGCTGACCTCGTTGCATTCGTTGAAAGATGCCCTGGTCATGATTGTCGATGATGAACCGATCATGATCGAGGTGGTACAGGCCTTTCTGGAAGATGCGGGATACACCAATTTTCTGACTACGGAAGACTCAACGCAGGCGTTGGACATGATGCTCAAGCTTCGTCCCGATGTCCTGTTGATGGACTTGATCATGCCGGGCAAGTCTGGCTTTGAGCTGCTTGCGGAAGTCCGAAATGATCCTGCACTCCGCTACATGCCCGTGATTGTGTTGACAGCCGCCAACGATTCGGACACCAAGTTGCGTGTGCTGGAACTGGGTGCAACTGACTTTCTGGCCAAGCCTGTCGATTCCAGTGAACTGGTTTTACGGATACGTAACGCGCTGGCGTTCAAGGCCTATCAGGATCAATTGGCCTATCACGATGCGCTCACCGGTCTGCCCAATCGGCAACTGTTCCTCGAGCGCCTGGCCTGGACCCTGAAGCTGGCCCATCGGCACAATAAGCAATCCGCACTGTTGCAAATTGGTCTGGATCGATTCAAACAGATCAACGATACCCTCGGCCATGAAATGGGCGACGAAGTATTGAAGCTGGTTTCTCAGCGCTTGGCGCAGGCGCTGCATGAGTCTGACACTTCCAACGGGATCACCGAACGTGACAACGCGGTCAGCCTCTCCCGATTGGCGGGAGACGAATTCATGGTTCTGGTCGCTGAAATCGACCATGCCGAGGCGGCATCGGCTGTCGCACGCAGTCTGCTGGAAACAATGAAGCAGCCACTGGTTTTGGGCGGGCATGAATTATTCATTACCCTAAGTGTGGGGATCGCGCTTTTTCCGCAGGATGGTCAGCAGGGATCCGATTTGCTGACCCATGTTGATCTGGCTATGGCGAATGCCAAGCAGAATGGTCGCAACACGTATTCCTTTTATTCGGCGGAGACCAATGCACGCTCTTTTGAGCGGTTGAAGCTTGAAACCGCGCTGCGCAGGGCCATCAACAATGATGAGCTTGAGTTGTACTACCAGCCCAAAGTGGATACCGCGACAGGTCAGATAGTCGGTGCAGAAGCACTGCTGCGCTGGAACCATACCGAGTTGGGTTTTATTTCCCCTGGAGAATTCATTCCTCTGGCAGAAGCGACCGGCCTCATCCTGCCGCTGGGCGAACGGGTAATTCATAATGCCTGCAAGGAGGCGGTGAAGTGGCAGCAGGCCGGTTGCAATCTGCCGGTGTCGGTCAATGTATCCAGCTTGCAATTCCGTCGTGGCGATATGCCTTTCATTATCAAATCCGCGTTGCAAGCCAGCGGACTGAATGCCAACAACCTGATTATCGAGTTGACCGAAAGTCTGTTGATGGACAATGCACAGGCCAATATCGAGATGCTGAACACGATCAAGGCCTTGGGCGTGCGGTTGTCGATGGATGATTTTGGAACGGGGTATTCCTCGCTGTCTTACCTCAAGCAATTCCCCCTCTATGAGCTCAAGATCGATCAGACGTTTATACGTGATTTGCCGGAAGACACCGGTAATGCGGCAATTGTGGGTGCGGTCATTGCCATGGCGCGTGGACTGGGTCTGAAGGTCACCGCCGAAGGGGTGGAAACTCCCGAACAGATGAATTTTCTGAAATTGCATGGCTGCGACCAGATCCAGGGTTTCCTGTTTAGCCGCGCGGTGCCTTCCCATGAATTCGCCGATATGTTGAAACAGAAAATCGGTTGTACTTCTCTATCCAGTTCAGGCACGACAGCATCCAATGAGTCCTATTAAATATACCCTCCCACGCATACTGGTGATCTGTGCGATAGGCGGCATCGGGTTGCCCGTCCACGCTGTCCAGCCGCTGGTCTGCTTGATTCAGCCATCGAAAATTGCGGAAGTCGGGACCTCAGTTACGGGTGTGATCGAGACGCTTAGGGTTGAACGCGGTGACACCGTGAAGAAAGGCCAGGTGATCGCGATACTGCGTAACGATGTTGAGCGCGCTGCGCTCAATGTTGCCAGAAGCCGTGCCCAGGCTGACGCTGATGTTCAGGCCGCCATCGCGGGACTGGAGTTTGCACGTCAAAGTACCGTGCGCGGAGAAGATCTGATCAAGAAAAAATTCATCTCCGAGCAAGCGCTGGATAAAACCCGCACCGAAGAGCGGGTGGCGGTACAAAAACTGGCTCAAGCCCGCGAACAGAGCCGCGTCTGGGATCGTGAAATGAGCCTGGCGAAGAGCCAACTGGCACAGCGCACCATCGTCAGTCCGATCAGTGGCATCGTGTCGGAACGGTATTTATCCAGCGGAGAGCGGGTTGAAGACCGTTCGATCGCCCGCGTGGTCAGCATCAACCCGCTGCACGTTGAAGTGATGGTTCCCGCAGCGAATTATGGGAAAATAAAAACTGGAATGATCGCTACTGTCATGCCCGAATTGCCGGATGCTTTGCCAGTCGAGGCAATCGTCAAGCTGGTCGATAAATTGATAGATGGTGCCAGCAATACTTTCCGTGTACGCCTGGAACTCGCCAATTCGGACCATGCCATCCCGGCGGGACCACGTTGCAAGGTGAGTTTTGACGACCAGGTAATGGGCACGCTCAACAGCAACAAACTCACGCCGCAATCTGCCACGACGCGCATGCCCCAAAATGTTGCAGCGCCGGCCAAGCTTGTATCCCATGTAAGTTCCGCGCCTCAACCCGTTGAACCCCCGAGTATCGAGAAGAGCACGCTGAATGCGCTGGAAAACTGGCGTCGTGCATGGGAAAGCAAGGATATCCCCCGTTATCTGGCGGCTTACGTCGCGAATTATCTGGGGGACCAGACCAGCCACGAAGCGTGGCTCAATCAGCGCGAGTCGCGCATCCAAAAATCGGGCAGCATGAAGATACAAATCAGCAATGCTGAAGTGCGTCCCATGGCCGGCAATCAAGCAAGCGTGCGATTCCAGCAAAACTATCAGTCTGATGGATATAGTGACGTCACGATCAAATCGATGCTGATGACGCTGAAAGAGGGGAAATGGCTCATTCTTGAAGAGCGTTCGCAGCCCAGATAAACCCTTGTTTGACTCTTGACGGATCCATACAACCGACTGGATGGATGTGCGTTTGAGTTCTTGAGTGCCGAATGTAGTCACGAAGGTGGCGATGCTTTGCTTGAACGTGTCCGTATTGGACTTGGCAAAGCGGATATCCAGGCTTTGATGGTCCTCGCCCTGCAAGACCCATCAAGTGGAATCGGGCGCACCTGGGAAACGGCGGGTCATCATCTGTTTTGATGCCCTGACCGACGCACGGCAATGTTGATGATTCCTCAAGAATATTGAGGGTTTTGTCGATAAACCAATATGCCTCCCATCCAATCGGCTTAAATGCGCGTGCCAAAAGCCGCCCCATTTTCCCGCCTGCTTCGCAATGCCTTACTGACTTTTCTGTTGGTCGGCACTGCCGCATTGTTTTCATATGGGCTGTATAGCTGGCAGCGTGAAGAACGAGATGCCCAGGATAATTTGCTGACGCTTTCCCGTTTTCTGGCTTCGGCTTCGCAGGCTTTTTTCGATGAATTGGGTAATGGTTTGGCCCCTTTGGGCGAACTACTCGACCAGCCAGCGTTGCGCGAAGATCCCGAAAGCTTGCGGACCTATCTGCTTACATTTCAGAACCGACACCCGCAAGTGCGCGCTGTCGTGGTGTTCGCGCCGGACGGTGAAATGCTGCTTAATACAGCCGTCCCGCCTGGCAAGCCGCTGCCAGACTTTCGACGGGATCCTCCTTATATCAAACAGTTGCTCCAGGACATGGCCAGTCCGTTGCCTTACACCGTGGGGCCACCAGAAATGGGCAAGGCCATCAAGGTATGGCGCTTTTCGGTCCGCCATGTAGTGAGGGGGCGAGATGGCAAACCCAAATTGCTTGTGCAGGCGGCCATTCCTTTGGAAAAAGAAGGCACTTTCCTGCACCAGTTGCCGGTTCCATCGGGGAGCTACATCGGCTTGTTGCGCCCCAATGGTTACCAACAGGCTCGTTTCCCGTTAGCCGATGCCCATGCAACCTATGGAAAAATATTGCCCGGCCCGACCGCGCGCATGATTTCGGAGAATCCTGCAATCACCGAGGGCTACTTTCCTGCAAGCTCTGCCTGGGTAACCGGAGACACACAGCGGATTGGTGCATTCTCCAGGCTGACTGACATGGACTTGTATGCTTACGTTTCGGCGCCTGCATCCACGATTGTGGATCGCTGGTGGCGGCATAACGCCCCCATTTTGATCAGCTTTCTTGTGTTCTTTGGGCTTTTTGTCGTGATTGCTTATCGCGTTACCCGGCGTGAGCGGATGCACAGCAATGAACTGCTTGAGCAGGCGCAGCGGGATGCACTCACAGGCTTGCCCAATCGAGGTTGTTTGAATAGCATCCTGGAGGCGAATATTGCTGCCTCCAGCGCGGGCACAACCCCATTTTCGATTCTATTTATTGATCTGGATCGATTCAAGGGTATCAACGACACATTGGGACACGCAGTGGGCGATGCGCTGCTGATCAAGGTGGCCAAGCGGATACAGCCTTTGCTGCGTCGGGAGGATGAGTTGGGCCGGTTTGGCGGTGACGAGTTCCTGTTGGTATTGCCGGGCAGCGATGAGCCGGATGCGATATTGACTACCCGTCGAGTACTTGATGCATTCAGTATCCCATTCGAGATCAATGGCCGGGCTTTGCGCATTACGCCCTCAATTGGCATTGCGCTTTACCCCAAGCATGGGGACGATATAGAAACCCTGCTGAAGCACGCTGATACGGCGATGTATGAATCCAAGCGGCTTGGCCGAAACGCCTATACCGTTTACGCAGATCAGATGGGTTTGCGGGTACGTGAGCGGCTTGAAATGGAACATGAGCTGCGTGACGCCCTGCAAAATGAAGCTTTCCAGCTCGTTTACCAACCTATCGTCAGTATGCGAAGCGGTGAGCTCGTGGCCGTTGAGGCCTTGGTACGCTGGGTGATGCCGGATGGAAGACTGAGATCGCCCATAGAATTCATTCAGGTCGCTGAAGATTCGGGTTTGATTATTCCGCTGGGGCAATGGGTGTTGCGCACTGCCTGCAGTCAGATGACGCGGTGGATAGCATCGGGCCTGGATCTCCGGGTGGCCGTGAACCTCTCAACACAACAGTTTCAGGATCCCTATCTGAAAGAACATGTAATGACCACTTTGAACGAAACGGGGCTGGAAGCTGCACGTCTCGAACTGGAAGTCACCGAGAGTGCAGCCATGCTGAATCCGGAAGACAGTATCAAAATTCTGGGTGAACTGTCTGCGCTGGGTATTCGCATCGCGATTGATGACTTTGGCACGGGCTATTCTTCTCTGGGTTATCTCAAGCGGATTCCTGCTGACACCATCAAGATCGATAAAACCTTTGTTGATGGGCTCGGACATCCGCAAGATGCCACCATTGTTCGTGCGGTGATTGCCCTGGCACGGGCACTCGAAAAAGAGACCGTTGCAGAGGGGATTGAAACCGAGGCGCAATTCGATGTCATCCAGGCGATGGGATGTGATACGGCTCAAGGCTACTGGATTAGTCGGCCGATTGATGCGGCTGCAATGACACACCTGTTGTCAAAAGGCACTCGGCTTGTTGCTGCATCCAAAACGTTCCCGAAAGGGGTGGCAACGTGGATACATGTACACGGTAAGGCAGCCGAATGAGCCTGTTTGTCGCATTTTGAACGAGCAACTATCCATACAAACTGTGTAAGTCTTCGCGACAAGCGCGGACAAGCATGAGGTCGCGGGTTACTATTTGTCTTCAATGAAATGGTCTAAATCCGGCTTCCCCTCCCTGCAAAAACGACACCGTGTCAGCCTGCTGTCAGCCCGCCTGTGGTTACGTCACATGCTTTTTTGGGGCGGCGCTGTCGTTGTGGGTTTGGCCGCTACGGCCTTTGCACTGGGGAGCGATTACGCTCACACGTTGTTCCAGCGAGCGCTTGCGGTTTCGCCCTGGTTGCCTTTGTTGATCACGCCCTTGACCCTCGCTGGCGTGGCAGCGCTGACACAGCGCTACTTTAAAGGTGCTGAGGGCAGTGGCATTCCCCAAACGATAGCCGCGATACGCATGGAAGAAGGTGAAGCGCGTGACCGCGTGCTGTCCTTGCGGCTGGCGGTAGGCAAGGCGCTGTTGACCTGTGCGGCCTTGACCGGAGGCGCCAGCGTCGGCCGCGAGGGTCCCACCGTACAGATTGGTGCGGCTTTGCTCTACAACCTGCGCTGGCTGGTTCGTTTTCCCCGACATCTCATGGAGCGAGGCCTGATTGTTGCCGGAGGCGGTGCCGGGGTGGCGGCAGCCTTCAATACGCCGCTGGCAGGAATCGTATTTGCCATCGAGGAGATGGCGCGTTCGTTTGAGGAACGTTCCAGCGGCACCTTGCTGACCGCAGTCATTATTGCGGGTTTGGCCGCTGTCTATGTCCAGGGAAATTACACGTATTTCGGCGCGACGAACGCTGCGCTCAATGGGGCGTCAGGGTGGCTGGGTGTGTTGCTGTGCGGCCTCGCTGGCGGTGTACTGGGCGGCGGGTTCAGCCGCCTGCTGCTGGCCTTTTCCACCCATGGTCTGCCCGGACGATCGGGACAATTCATGCGGGCCAAACCGGTTTGGTTTGCGGCTGTTTGTGGCTTGGTGCTGGCATTGATTGGTATTGCTTCCGGCGGCGCTGTGTATGGTAGCGGCTACGATGAAGCCAAACATTTGCTGGAAGGAACCGGTACGGTTTCAGCGGAATATGGGTTGTGGAAAATACTGGCAACGTTTGTGTCCTTTGTCAGCGGAATTCCCGGGGGATTGTTTGCCCCCAGTCTGTCGGCTGGCGCCGGTATTGGCCAGGCAGTGGCGAATCTGGTGACGCAGGCAGATCCAGGCGCACTGGTGGTGATCGGTATGGCGGCGTATTTTGCCGGTGTGGTTCAGGCACCTATTACGGCTTTTGTCATCGTGATGGAAATGACTGACAACCACGATATGGTGGTACCGCTCATGCTGGCCACGTTGCTGGCCACCGCGGTGTCGCGAATGATTTGCCCCCGACCGTTGTACAAGGCCCTGGCAGACAACTATCTCGCACGAGCGCGACCCATTGCCTAGTGTCGTGAATCCTGAATAGCGGGACAAGATAGAGCGGATGGGTTTTTTCGCAGGGCATACCTGAACCGCCATGGCGATGCTTGTGATGCTGTTGCTGCTTCTCTCCTCCAGCAACTTGTAATAATTTACCCTTCAGCAGGCACATCCGGGATAGGGATGATTTCCCTCTCGGACGGTGTGCTTGAGAGGGAATGGCGCAAAGTGCAGCCTTTATGGGTATTGCGGGTGACGTATTCGGCGCAGTGCTTTTTTGGGATATCGCATTAACCGGTACTAGGGGGTTTCATTGATGGATATACAGACGCAACAATTCAAGCTGAAAGAAACCTTCAACGTAGCGGCGGCGGGTTATGACAATCCGGCCCTGCGGTTTTTTGTACACGCAGCCGATCGTCTGGCTGACAGTATGGCGTTCACGGGTAGCGAACACATTCTGGATGTGGCATGCGGAACAGGGGCCGTTTCCCTGGCCTGTGCTGAACGTTTGGGTCAGGGGCGGGTAACCGGCGTGGATCTCTCGGAATGCATGCTGGAAAAGGCGCGTGCGAAGGCCGCACACCGTCAGTTCGACAATGTGTCATTTCAATGCGCTGACCTGGATTCAATGGATTTCGGTGGTGAAGCTTTTGACGGCGCGTGCTGCGGTTTCGGCGTATTTTTTCTGCCGGATATGGAGGCGGCCATCAGGATTATTGCCGGCCACGTCAGGCCAGGTGGCGCAATCGGAATAACCAGCTTTACCGGTAAGGTGATGGAGCCAATGTCGACAGCGTTCATTGATCGTATTCGGGAATACGGTGTGGACATTCCACCGTTGTCATGGAAGCGGCTGGATGAAGTTGCGAAACATCGGGCGCTTTATGCTTCAACCGGGATCGATCAGGTGACGACCCAGGCCGTGCAAGTGGGCTATGACCTGACAGGGTTTGGTGAGTGGTGGGATATTCTGTGGTTCAGCGCGTTTCGGGGCCTGCTCAATCAATTGTCAGAAAGTGAACTGGCTCGGTTCAAACAGGAACATCAAACAGAGATCGAGCGCTTTGCAACGGATGGCCGGATTGGGCTAAATGTGGAAGTGTTGGTTAGCGTGGGACACAAGCCACAGGCGGGTTGACCCACTCAAGACGGGGTGGGGTCCTCTGGGCAGATACACTTAACAAGACAGCTTGGAATACCACGGTTGAGCTCAGTATGATCATTACGCTGAAACGTCAGGAGATAAAGATGTCGCAGCAACCTGAAAACATGACTGGCTGGCTCGCTCTTTTTGCGCAGGCTGATATTCCTGTTTTACGTCAAACCACCCTCGCCTTGGAAGTGCTGCGTGCCGATCAACGCCTTCTCAATGCCAGCAGTATTGCCAATGTGGTGACGGACGATCCGTTGATGACAGTCAAACTGCTGCGTTATATGCAGGCGCACAAATCACGTCATCAGATGCAGGAACTGCTCGACGTCAAGCAGATGCTGTTGATGATGGGCATCGAGACCTTTTTTCGGGAAGTGCCGGCCACGCTGATAGCTGAAGATCAGTTCGCTGGACATGCCGATGCGCTGGCTTGTTTTTTGTTGACGGTCCGGCGTGCGCAGCGTTCAGCGTATTACGCTGCTGATTGGGCGCAGCGGACTCACAATATGCACGCCGAAGAAATCAAAGTGTCGGCAATCCTTACGCATGTCACCGAAATATTGATGTGGTGCTTTAATCCGGGTCCGATGATCGAAATCAGGCGGCGGCAGGCGCTCGACAGAAACCGACGGAGTGGCGATGTGCAAAAGCAGGTGTTGGGTTTTGCTGGAATCGATTTGCAACGTCAACTCGTTATTGACTGGAAATTGCCTGAATTGCTGCTGAACTTGATGGACCCGGATCAAGCCGGGTTGCCGCAGGTGCGCAATGTAACCTTGGCCGTGAGTCTTGCCCGTCATTCCAGCAATGGCTGGCATGACGCCGCACTGCCAGACGACTTCCGTGGAATAGCCGAGTTTCTGCACATGGAGCCTAACAAGGTGATGTCGCTGGTCAAAACGGGCCCTGCTGCAGCATTACATTAGGGTGGCATGGCGGCTGTTCGAGCCGGTATGACATCGCTCCCCTTAAGGCTTGGCCCATTGGGCCGATAGACCCAGTAAGCGTTATGAATCGCTTTGGTGAGAGGCGCAGGTGCCTGTCTGTAGGATGGGACGGGTAATTAACCTAGGGTCACCACACATTTAGTGTCACGCTGTACCGATGAGGAGGGCTGATGATGCATCAAACAAAAAGCATGACAGATTGGCTCGCTTTATTCGGGCGGGCCGATATTCCGGTACTGCGTCACACGACACGGAACTTGGAGCACCAGCGCGAAAATCAAGGCCTGCTAAACGCCAGCAGCATCGCCAACGTGGTGACCGATGATCCGTTGATGACGCTGAAATTGCTGCGCTATATGCAAGTGCACAAGCGGAATAGCCAGGCCTGCGAACTGGTCGACGTGAAGCAGATGTTGCTGATGATGGGACTGGACAGTTTTTTTCTGGCGGTTCCCGCCAAACCGGTGGTGGAAGTGGTGCTACGGGGCCATCTTGATGCGCTGGTTTGTTTGCTACAGACCGTGCGGAGAGCGCAGCGTGCAGCGGATTATGCGTTTGACTGGGCATTGCGCCTGCATGATTTGCATGCACAGGAAGTGCTGGTTTCGGCTCTGCTATCGCATGTCGCAGAAATGCTGATGTGGTGTTTTAATCCTGAGCAAATGCTCGAAATCCGCAAGCGCCAGATGGCCGATACCACCTTGCGGAGTGCGGATGTGCAGCAAACCATCATGGGGTTTACTGGCGTTGAGTTGCAGCGTCAGTTGATACGGGAATGGAAACTGCCTGAGTTGTTGCAGAACATGATGGATCCTGAGTTTTCACAGGCGCCTCGGGTGCGCAATGTTGTCCTGGCAGTCAATCTGGCACGGCATTCCGCTCAAGGCTGGGATAATGCAGCCCTGCCGGACGACTATCGTGAGATCGGCGTATTGTTGCGCATGGAGCCAGACAGGGTGAAAGCTCTGGTCATGGCAGTCCCCACTTCAGGGTCAGCCCCTTCATAGCCCTACGGTTTTGCACCGGTTTACGCGGGTTTTGGGATAACGGTTTTTTCCAGTGTGCGGGCGAGTTGGGCAATGGCCTTGCCAGCGGGGCAGTCAGG
>JAGXGP010000110.1 GCA_024636775.1 Hydrogenophilales bacterium | reverse complement strand
GATGGCATTGACGCGTGATACACGCTCACCCATAGGGGTCGCGTCGACAATGCCGTAGGACGCCGTTTCTGCAGGCGCAACCTCCTGCACACCGAGTATCGAGCACTGATAAAATCCGTATTGATCGACCATCTGCTTCATCACCGGAGGCGTGCCGTCGATCAGGTCGTCGGCAAGGATGACCGCAAAGGGTTCGTTACCGACCACCGGTTGTGCGCACAGCACCGCATGACCCAGACCCAGCGCTTCGGCTTGGCGGATGTAAATGAAATTCACGCCAGCCGGGCGGATCGACTGTACCAGTTCAAGCACACGCTTTTTACCGCGCGCTTCGAGTTCGGTTTCCAGTTCGTAAGCCTTGTCGAAGTGATCTTCGACCGTACGTTTGGTGCGACTGCTGATGAAAATGATATCGGTAATACCGGCATCCATCGCTTCCTCAACCGCATATTGAATCAGCGGCTTGTCGACGATGGGAAGCATTTCCTTGGGGCTGGCCTTGGTTGCGGGCAAAAAACGGGTACCCAACCCAGCTACTGGAAATACGGCCTTTTTAACTATTTGCATGTCTCTTCCCTGGTTCATTCTTAAAAAAGTAGTCGAAATTAAGAGCTCCGCATTGTTTTTTTGGTTTACATCAACAAAGCCAACAGGCCCGCTTCATCCAAAACGGTTACTCCGAGTTCCTGTGCTTTTGCCAATTTGCTGCCAGCTTCCACGCCAGCCACCACATAATCAGTCTTCTTCGATACTGACCCTGTCACTTTGCCGCCTGCAGCCTCAATTTTAGCTTTAGCGTCATCGCGCGTCAGCGTCGGGAGGGATCCTGTCAGCACCAGCGTCTTGCCTGCAAGGATACCGGACGATTGTTGCTTTCCTGCCATTTCGGGCCAATGCACGCCAGCTGTACGCAGCTTGCTGACCACTTCCAGGTTATGCAGCTCTGCAAAAAACTGAATGATTGATTGCGCAACGATAGGCCCGACATCGTGTACTTCCAACAACTCAGCCTCAGTTGCTGCAATGAGTTTATCCAGCCCACCGAAATGATGCGACAAATCCTTGGCCGTCGTCTCGCCTACGTTACGAATACCCAGCGCAAAAACAAATCGCGCTAAGGTGGTGGCTTTACTTGCCTCGATTGCTGCAATCAAATTGGTCGCGGATTTTTCGGCCATCCGCTCCAGTCCGGCCAGCGTTTCCAGACTGAGTGCGTACACCTCGGCGGGTGTGTGCACCAAACTGCGTTCGACCAGCTGGTCGACCAGCTTGTCGCCCAAGCCCTCGATGTCCATTGCTCGACGGCCCGCAAAGTGCAGCAAGGCCTGCTTGCGCTGGGCCGGGCAATACAACCCTCCCGTGCAGCGTGCCGCTGATTCGCCCTCCAGCCGCACAACATGCGACCCGCATTCGGGGCAGGTGGGATAAGTTTCCAGCAGATTGAAGCGCGGGGGGACGGGATCGGGCCGTTTCTCGGTCACCACGGCGACGACCTCAGGAATGACATCCCCTGCACGCCGCACGATGACGGTATCGCCGACGCGCACATCCTTGCGGTCGATTTCATCCTGGTTGTGTAGCGTGGCATTGGTCACTGTCACGCCGCCGACAAATACCGGCGCCAACCTCGCCACTGGCGTTAACGCGCCAGTGCGGCCCACCTGGATGTCTATACCGATCAATGTGGTCAACTGCTCTTGGGCCGGATATTTGTGCGCCACAGCCCAACGTGGCTCGCGCGTGAGAAAACCCAGCTCGCGCTGCAGATCGTAACGGTTGACTTTGTACACCACGCCATCAATGTCGAATGGCAGCTGATCGCGGCGCGCGGCAATGTTGTCATGAAAGGTGATCAGCGCCTCAGCATCGAGCCCGGTAACACGCTCGGCACATACCGGCACCCCCATTGCAGACAAGGCATCAAGCGTTGCGCTATGCGTATCAGGTTGTGACCAACCCTGCACCTCACCCAGACCATAGGCAAAAAAAGTCAGTGGACGTTGTGCTGCCATCGCCGGGTCCAGCTGCCGGATGCTGCCCGCAGCACCATTGCGCGGATTCACCAGTGTGGGTTTCCCTGACTCGCGCTGGCGAGCGTTGTAGCGCTCAAACTCATCGCGTCGCATGAACACTTCGCCCCGCACTTCCAGGACGGCAGGCGGTGATGGTGATTTCAGGCGTAAGGGTATGATGTGCACAGTGCGGATGTTCTGGGTCACGTCCTCGCCGGTTTCACCATCGCCGCGCGTGGCAGCCTGCACCAGCACGCCATGTTCGTAGCGAAGATTGATTGCCAAACCATCGAACTTCAGCTCTGCTGCATACTCGATCAGCGGATCGCTTTGATCCAATCCCAGTTCACGACGCACCCGCGCATCGAAGGCCAGCGCGCCGCTGGCCTCGGTGTCTGTTTCGGTGCGGATTGACAGCATTGGCACCGCATGACGAACCGGTGCAAAGCCATCGAGTGACTTGCCGCCTACGCGCTGGGTAGGCGAATCGGAAGTAAAGAGCTCGGGATGCTCGGCTTCGAGTGACTGCAGTTCGTGAAACAGCCTGTCGTATTCCACATCGGGAAGAGTCGGCTGATCGAGGACGTAGTAGGCGTGATTGTGTCGCTCGAGTTCCTGGCGTAGCGCGGTGACGCGTGCCAAAACATCCGGTGACGCCATCAGGAGAACAACCGCAGCGCCCGCCTTGAACCGGAAGGGACACCGCGCGCTTCCATGCGCTCGTAGATTTGGGTGAGTTGGCTGCGTATCTTCTCGATCCCGGTATCCGTCAACGGACGCAGATTGTCATCAACAAGAATACCGCCGACTTCATTCGCCAGTTTCCGGCCGAAAGCAACCATGCCATCGAATACTTTGAGACCGTCTGGCACGCGCGGCACGTCGAACTGCAGCGTGACACCTTGCGAAGTTTGTCCTTCGATCACTGTTGCGCTGAACGGCTCGGCATCGTGGTTACACAGGGTGTAAAGCGGCTCACCCCGGCTGTCCAGCAACTGATACACACCATCAATGCCCAGTACCATACTACTGGTTTCGGCTTCACGCACAATGCGCGTCAGGTTTACTGCCCCTTCGCCACGTGCCACGACATTCAATCCAATCAGTACGTCTACGTCGACACAAAAACGGTCTATGGCCTGTGCGCGCTCCAGCGCATCGACCATATCGTCGCAGGCCATGCGTAAGCCATGTGCCTGCGCAGTGGTTTGCAACAACGCACACAAAGCCGATAACTGTTCTTCCTGAGCAGCGCCGTTGCGATCAGCCAACTGAAGCGTGACGACCACTTGCTGATAATGTGCATCCCGCCAGGGCTGAACATCCTCCCAGTCAGAACCGCCTACTGGTAAACCCAGCCAGCGAACGGTCTTACCCAACGTACGAGCCTGATTGAATGCATCAGCAAACACACTGGCAAGCACCCCATCACTGCCGATGCGGACGCGATATTCCATCAGCTCATCATAAGGCGCGGACTTCGCGGTAGCCGTTGAGCTTGTCTGGATTGTCGCCCGGGCGGGCGCCAATGACGCAGGAACAGAAGGTGCCGGATGCAATGCGGCTGGTATCGGACTGGCCTCATTACCTGAGTCATGCGCTGGAATCTGCCCCGGTGCGTCATCCGTCAAATCAACTGGCGTGCTATCTGAGTCGATATGTAAAAGCGGCTCATGTGGTTCGACAACCTTCTGGCTTGCACCTACATCAAAAACAGGCTCGTGTAATGCAGGCTCGACCCGACTATGTCTTTCACGCGGCACCGCACTCGCGTGAATCAATGCATCCCCCGTCGGCGTTTGAAAAGCCGCATCCGTCTGCTTCCGAAAACGGCGTTCCTGGCTCCAGTTAAATAGCAATACCGCGACAACGATAGCCGCGCCAATGACCAATAACCAGATTTGCAAATCACTCATTCATTTTTCCCGGCTGAACGGAGTGGGTAGGCACCACCCGGACGAACCATTCGTCCGGTGCGATCATCCCCAGCTCATTACGTGCACGTTCTTCAATTGCATCGCGCCCCTGCTTGAGGTCATCCACTTCGGCCAGCAACCCCGTATTGCGGGCCAACAGGCGCTGATTCAGTGATTGTTGCGTGTCGATACCCATCGCACGCTCTCGCACTTTCAACCAGCCGCCCTCACCCAGCCACAACGGATATTGCAACAACGCAACCGAAACGGCCAGCACCCAGGTCAAACCCCGGCTGCGCAGGCGAGCGAAAAACTTGCCCGCGTTAAAGTCAGCTACGCTGACGGAACGCATCACGTCCAGGGTAGGTCGCCGTATCACCGAGCTCTTCTTCGATGCGCAGCAGCTGGTTGTATTTCGCCATACGGTCAGAACGCGACAACGAGCCGGTTTTGATCTGACGGGCGTTGGTTGCCACGGCCAGATCAGCGATGGTCGTGTCCTCGGTTTCACCCGAACGGTGTGATATCACCGACGTATAGCCCGCCTGCTTGGCCATCTCGATTGCCAGGAAAGTTTCCGACAACGTGCCAATCTGGTTGACCTTGATCAGGATCGAATTGGCGACGCCCTTCTCGATGCCTTCCTTGAGGATTTTCGCATTGGTCACAAACAGATCGTCACCCACCAGTTGTACGCGCGAGCCGAGCTTGTCGGTGAGAATTTTCCAGCCATCCCAGTCGCCTTCGGCCATGCCGTCTTCGATGCTGATGATGGGGTATTTGTCGCACCAGGCCGCCAGATAATCGGTCAGCTCAGTCGAGGTCAGTTTCAACCCTTCTGAATCGAGATGATAGCGGCCGTCCTTGTAGAACTCGGAAGCCGCGCAATCCAAACCAATTGCAACGTCAATGCCGGGTTGCAGGCCGGCTTTCTCGATGGCCTGAACGATCATCTTCAGTGCCGCCTCATGCGATTCCAGATTCGGCGCAAAGCCACCTTCGTCGCCGACCGTGGTTGCCATGCCGGCATCATCCAGCAGCTTTTTCAGCGCATGGAACACTTCGGCACCGTAGCGCAACGCTTCACGGAAAGTCGGTGCGCCGACCGGAATCACCATGAATTCCTGCATGTCGATGTTGTTGTTGGCGTGTGCGCCACCGTTGATGATATTCATCATCGGCACCGGCAAGGCCATCGGCGCAGCACCGCCTAGATAGCGGTACAACGGCAAACCGGCCTGTTCGGCAGCGGCACGTGCGCATGCCATCGATACGGCAAGCATCGCATTGGCGCCCAAGCGTGATTTGTTTTCAGTGCCGTCGAGTTCGATCATGGTCTTGTCGATGAAGGCCTGGTCTTCGACATCCAGACCAATGATCGCTTCACAGATTTCAGTGTTGACGTGTTCGACGGCATTCAGCACACCCTTGCCCAGATAACGCGACTTGTCGCCATCGCGCAGCTCGATCGCTTCGCGGCTGCCGGTGGACGCACCCGATGGCACGGCGGCGCGGCCCAGCACGCCAGACTCCAGCAGCACGTCGGCTTCAACAGTGGGATTGCCTCGGGAATCCAGAATTTCCCGTGCGATGACATCAATAATTGCGCTCAATTTATTCTTCCTGATCAGTTTGAATGCTGTAATCGCAGCATTCAGTTTTTAACAAGTTTGTGTTCGATGAAGCCGCGCTGTTTGACCAGCGTGTCGATTTCCTTCAACGTTTCCAGCAATTCTTTCATCATGCCCAGCGGCCATGCGTTCGGGCCATCAGACAGCGCAACGGCCGGATTCGGATGCGTCTCGGCAAAAACGCCCGCGACACCGCAGGCTACCGCCGCGCGTGCCAGTACCGGAACGAATTCGCGCTGACCCCCGCTGGTGGTTCCCTGCCCGCCCGGCTGCTGCACCGAATGCGTGGCATCGAATACCACCGGGCAACCGGTGTCACGCATGATGGCCAGTGCACGCATGTCAGACACCAGCGTGTTGTAGCCGAAGCTGACACCCCGCTCGCACACCATGATCTGCTCGTTGCCCACCGCGCGGGCCTTGTCGACCACGTTCTGCATATCCCACGGCGCAAGAAACTGGCCCTTCTTGATGTTGACCGGGCGGCCTGTGCGCGCAACATTTTGAATGAAATTAGTCTGGCGGCAGAGGAAAGCCGGCGTTTGCAGCACATCGACTACCGCCGCCACTTCGTTCAGCGGCGTATCTTCGTGCACATCCGTCAATATCGGCACGCCGATCTTCGCCTTCACTTCCGACAGAATGCGCAAGCCTTCCTCCAGACCCAGCCCACGGAAGGATTGGGTCGACGAGCGATTGGCCTTGTCGAACGAGGATTTGTAGATGAACGGAATATCCAGCGAGGCGCACAGTTCTTTCAACTGACCGGCCGTATCCATCGCCAGCTGTTCGGACTCGATCACACAGGGTCCGGCAATCAGGAACAAAGGGTGATCGAGTCCCGCTTCAAAATGACAGAGTTTCATGCGTGCTCCTGCGTTTTCTTGATGAGCGCAGCCTTAGCCAGCGCAGCCTTCACGAACGAGATGAAAAGCGGATGACCGTTGCGCGGATTGCTGGTGAACTCGGGGTGGAACTGACAGCCCATAAACCAAGGATGCACCGAGGTCGGCAACTCCACCATTTCACACAGGTCCGTACCCGGTGCACGACCCGCCACAACCAGACCCTTGGATTCAAGTTCAGCCAGCAACGTATTGTTGACTTCATAGCGGTGGCGGTGGCGTTCGACAATACTGGCCGCGCCATACGTTTCGCGTGCCAGCGTGCCTTCCTTGAGTTCACACGGTTGGCCACCGAGGCGCATGGTGCCACCGAGGTCGGACAGCAGGCTGCGCTTTTCAATCTGGCCATCCCGATCCAGCCATTCGGTAATCAGGCCAATGACCGGATGCGTCGTGGCGGGCTCGAACTCGGTGGAATGTGCGTCCGCCATACCCGCCACATCACGGGCGTATTCGACCACGGCGAGCTGCATCCCCAGGCAGATGCCTAGATACGGCACCTTGTTCTCGCGCGCATAGCGAATAGCGGCAATCTTGCCTTCTACCCCACGCTTGCCAAAGCCGCCGGGCACCAGAATCGCGTCCATGTTCTTCAGGCAATCGGGGCCGGACTTTTCAATCTGTTCGGAGTCGATGTAATTGACCTTCACCCGGCTCTCGGTATGCATGCCAGCATGAATCATCGCTTCGGTCAGCGATTTGTAGGACTCGGTCAGGTCGACATACTTGCCGACAAAGGCGATGTTGACTTCGTGCTTGGGGTTTTCCAGTGCATGCACCAGGTTTTTCCAAACCGTCAAATTGGCTGCGCGCGCCAGAATTTTCAGCTTGTGGCAAACGATCTCGTCGAGCATCTGCTCGTGCAGCATGGCTGGAATCTTGTAGATCGACGTGGCGTCCAGCATCTCGATCACGGCCTCGGGACGCACATTGGTGAACAACGCAATCTTGCGCCGCTCGTCCAATGGAATTTCGCGGTCAGCGCGACACAACAGAATATCCGGCTGGATGCCGATTTCGCGCAATTCCTTGACCGAATGCTGGGTCGGCTTGGTTTTCAGTTCACCGGCGGTCGCAATGTAAGGCAACAGCGTCAAATGAATGAAGCAGGTGTTTTCCGGGCCATCCTCGAAACCCATCTGACGGATGGCCTCCAGAAACGGCAGCGATTCGATGTCGCCCACGGTGCCGCCGATTTCCACCAGCGCCACGTCGGCGCCCTCGGCGCCCGCACGGATCGAGCGCTTGATTTCATCGGTGATGTGCGGAATGACCTGCACGGTGCCACCGAGGTAATCGCCGCGACGCTCCTTGTCGATCACCGACTTGTAGATCTGACCCGTGGTGAAGTTGTTGCGCTTGGCCATCCGGGCGCTGGAAAAGCGCTCGTAATGGCCGAGATCGAGGTCGGTTTCCGCCCCATCGTCGGTCACGAACACTTCACCGTGTTGAAACGGACTCATGGTGCCGGGATCAACGTTGATGTACGGATCGAGCTTTAAGAGGGTGACACGGATACCGCGCGATTCAAGCAGCGCAGCAAGTGAGGCGGAAGCGATCCCTTTCCCGAGGGAAGAAACCACGCCACCAGTGACAAACACATACTTCGTCATTTTATAAGTGAGGGCGGGTGATGGCGGATTTTACTCTATCCCCATCGATGTCTCAATGAAATAGCTGACTCAATGACATCGCGCCCGAAGACAAGGCCAGCTTAATGACGCACCAAGCGTTGCCAGGTCGCCACCACCGTATCCGGATTCAACGAAATCGACCCGATCCCCTGTTCTACCAGCCATTCGGCCAGATCGGGGTGGTCGCTTGAGCCCTGGCCGCAGATGCCGATGTACTTCCCCTGCCGCTTGCAGGCGGCAATCGCCTCGGCCAGCAGCTTTTTCACAGCCGGATTGCGCTCATCGAAGCCGCCGGCCACCAACCCGGAATCGCGGTCTATCCCCAACGTGAGCTGGGTCAGGTCGTTGCTGCCGATCGAAAAGCCGTCGACGTACTGCAGAAAGTCGTCGGCCAGCAGCACGTTGGACGGAATCTCACACATCATGATCAGACGCAGGCCGTTGTCGCCGCGACGCAGGCCGTTGGCTGCCAACAGGTCGACCACCGCTGCACATTCTTCCACGGTACGTACAAACGGAATCATCGCCTCGACATTGACGAAACCCATCGTCTCGCGCACTTTTTTCATCGCGCGGCACTCCAGTTCGAACGCCGGCCCGAATAGTTCGGACACATAACGCGAAGCGCCACGCAGCCCCAGCATGGGATTTTCTTCCTTCGGCTCATAGCGGTCGCCGCCGACCAGGTTGGCGTATTCATTGGATTTGAAGTCCGACAACCGCACGATCACCGGCAATGGCCAGAAAGCAGCAGCCAGGGTGGCCATGCCTTCGGCCAGCTTGTCGACATAAAAAGACACCGGGTCGGCATAGCCTGCGCTCCGCTTATCAATCTCGGCACGCACGTCAGCTGGCTGGCTGGCGGAGTCCAGCAAGGCCAGCGGGTGCACGCCGATCATCCTCGCGATGATGAATTCCAGCCGCGCCAGCCCCACACCGTGATTGGGAATCTGCGCAAACTCGAAGGCGCGCTCGGGGTTGCCGACGTTCATCATCAGCTTCACCGGCGGTTCGGGCAGTGATTCGCTCTCCAACACTTCCACCGTGAACTTCAGCTTGCCCGCATACACGTTGCCGGTGTCGCCTTCAGCGCACGACACCGTCACCACTTCGCCGTCTTTCAGCACCGTGGTGCCTTCACCGGTGCCCACCACGGCCGGGATGCCCAACTCGCGCGCCACAATCGCGGCGTGGCAGGTGCGCCCGCCGCGATTGGTGACGATGGCCGCGGCGCGTTTCATCACCGGCTCCCAGTCGGGGTCGGTCATGTCTGTCACCAGGACGTCGCCGGGCTGCACCCGATTCATTTCCGCCGGGCTGGCGATCAGCCGCACCGCGCCTACGCCAATTTTCTGGCCGATGGCGCGGCCAGTAATACGTATGTCGCCTGTGGCTTCCAGCACATAGCGTTCGCCCGCGCCGCTGACACGCGTCTTCACCGTTTCCGGCCGCGCCTGCACGATGAACAGTTCGTTGGTCTCACCATCTTTCGCCCACTCGATATCCATCGGACGGCCATAGTGTGTTTCGATCGCCGCCGCCTGGCGCGCCAGTTCCAGCACTTCGGCGTCATTCAGGGCAAAACGGCGGCGCAGTTCGACAGGCGTATCTTCGATCACGGTTTCGCCATCACGCCACACCATGCGGATGGCCTTTTCGCTCAGCTCACGCCGCACCACAGCGGGGAAACCTTTTGCCAAGGTGGGTTTGTGCACATAAAACTCGTCCGGGTTGACCGAGCCCTGGACCACGGTTTCGCCCAGGCCGTAGGCGGCAGTGATAAACACAACGTCGCGAAAGCCCGATTCGGTATCGAGTGTGAACAGCACGCCGGCACTGGCAATATCCGAGCGCACCATGCGCTGGATGCCCGCGGACAAGGCCACGTCGGCATGGGCAAACCCGTGGTGAACGCGATAGGCAATGGCGCGGTCGTTGTAGAGCGAAGCAAAGACCTTCCGCACATAATTCAGCAGCGCATCCTCGCCCTGCACATGCAGGTAGGTTTCCTGCTGCCCGGCAAACGAGGCATCGGGCAAATCTTCCGCCGTGGCCGACGAGCGAACGGCGACCGAGACCCGGTCACCCAGCGCGAGATAGGCCTCGCGTAGCCCAGCCTCCAGCGCGTCCGGCAAAACAGCCGCTTCGACCCAAGCCCGGATTTCAGCGCCTGCCTGTGCCAGTGCCGTCACATCCGCCACATCCAGCGCTGCCAGCCGATCATTGATACGCGACCGCAAATCGTTGTGATCGAGAAACTCCCAGAAAGCTTGCGCCGTCGTGGCGAAGCCCCCCGGCACCTTGACCCCGACACTGGCCAAATTGCCTATCATTTCGCCCAGCGACGCATTCTTGCCGCCCACACGTGGCACGTCTGCCATCGACAGGGCCTCCAGGGGAACGATATAGTCAACCGAAGCCGTCATCATTTATCTCCATGAAAAATCGCATTGCATACTGCTTGTCCGACCACACCGGCGTCACCGTCGAAGCGATGGCGAAGAGCGTGTTGTCGCAGTTTCCTGCTTTTGAGTTTAGCCTGATTGTGCTGCCATTCATTGACAGCCCCGAGAAAGCGCAAGCAGCCGCCGCGCGGATGGCCACCCCCCCCGATGCGCTGGCATTCACTTCGGTGACCGACCCGACCCTGCGCGCCATCCTGCGAGAAAGTGGCGTCGCCCTGTTCGACCTGTTTGAGTTGATTGTTCCAGCCGTGGAATCGGCACTTGGGCAAGCGGCCACGCCCCATGGCGGCCAGACCCACAGCATGACCCACAACTACGAATCGCGCATGGACGCGGTGAATTTCAGTCTGGCGCTAGACGATGGCCTGCAACCGCAGCGGCTTGATCAGGCTGATTTTATTTTGGTTGGGGTGTCCCGAGTTGGCAAAACCCCCACCGCGCTTTATCTTGCCCTGCAATACGGCCTGCGTGCTGCCAACTATCCGCTGACGCCGGAAGACCTGGCGCATCCCAAGCTGCCCGAAGTTCTGCTAGCCAACCTGCCCCGACTGCGGGCTCTGACCATCTCAGCGGAGCGCTTGGCGGCCATCCGCCAAGTTCGCTATCCCGACAGCCAGTACGCCAGCCAGGAACAATGCCGTGCCGAACTCGCGGCTGCCGAGCGGCTGTTCAAGCGACACAGCCTGCCCGTGATCGACACCACCCGCATGTCAGTGGAAGAAATCGCCGCACGTCTACGGCATTAGCCTAACGATTTTCTGCCTCAAAGTCCCTGCCAGCGCGGTCTGATACGTGATCTGGCCCAATATTATTGGACCAGATCAATTATTTCCTCTCCAAAACCCACACTTTCACACTCATCTTTTTGAGTGTGGTGCCGATATACAGGTTGGGGATAATTAATATGATTCACAGGCAACATCGATGTACCGCACTTCCATTAACAGCCTGCCTACTCTGACGGGATTTATGAACATGCTGCCGTCATTCCTAAAGCATGGAGACGTATTGACCTGAGATCGCATGCAGCATACTGGCCCAGACAACATTTCCCCAGCCATGAGACGACTCGTACGTCCTGCAGCCTGGAAGATCGCCCTGCTGGCGGGCTTTGTCACGCAATTACTCCTGCTGATTTTTGTCACTGCCATCGGTTTGCAACAACTGGAAGTTGCGACGGACAAACTCAACCAGGTTGTCGATATTCACATGCGTAAGCAAATCCTGACCACAACCATGGTGGTCAACGCACGCGAGCGAATCATTGTCATCCTGACGCTCCCCAAAATTTCGGATCCGGTTGAACGTGACAATTTACTGAATCAATTCAGCGACAACGGCTCGGCATTCGGCATTGCACGACAGGCGCTCCTGAAAATGCCCCTGAGCGCCAGGGAGCAAGGGCTGTTAACCCGGCAGGGCCAGCTGACTGGTATCGCCCAACCGATCCAGTTACAAGTCATAGACCTGATCAGTGCCGATTTCACCGCAGCAGCCGAGGAATTGATTCTCACGAAAGCCATCCCGATGCAGAACGAGGTTGTTTCGGCGCTCTCGCAGCTGGACGCCGAAGCGCAGAAAGTTGCACGGGAAGCCAGCGGCAAGGCGCGTGAGGATCATGTAAGGGCGCGCCAGTGGATGTTTCTGTTGTCCGGGACCGCCCTGTTCATCGGGTTTTTCGTTGCGATTTTCGTCTTTCTCTATGCCAGCCGCGTCGATCGCGAGCGTGAGCGCCTGTCTACCGAGGACCCCCTGACAGGCCTGCCCAACCGTATGCTGTTCATGGACCGCCTGGAGCAATCGCTGATCCGTGCCGAGCGCCACCAAACCCTGGTGGGCGTGATGTTCATCGACCTCGACCGCTTCAAGCGCGTTAACGACACCCTCGGCCATGCCAGCGGTGACCAGCTCATTTGTGAAGTGGCCAAACGTCTGCGCGCCACCATACGCACTGAAGACATCGTGGCCCGGCTCGGTGGCGATGAGTTTGTCGTAGTGGTCGGCGATATCACCGCGATCAAGCACATCCTGCAGGTCGTCGAAAAAATGCTGGCTGCCGTGGCCGCACCCTACCAAATCGCCGGGCGCGAGTTGTTCAGTAGTTGCAGTATCGGGATCAGTGTTTTTCCCCATGATGGCGACGATTCCGGAGATTTGCTGAAGCATGCAGACACCGCGATGTATCACGCCAAGAGCAGCGGCCGAAATCGCTTCCAATTGTACGATCCAGCGATGAATGCCATGGCCGAGGAAAGGCTGCAGCTGGAGACCGATCTCCACTATGCCCTGGAGCGAAACGAGCTCTTCCTCCACTACCAGCCCCAAGTCAACCTGAACACGGGTCGATTACATGCGGTCGAAGCGCTGGTACGCTGGAACCACCCGGAGAAAGGCCTGCTCAGTCCAGCCATTTTCCTGGAAATGCTGGAAGAAACCGGGCAAATCGTCAGCGTGGGGCGCAAACTGCTCGAGACGGCCTGTCACCAGACCGCAGGTTGGCATGCCGCCGGCCACACCCATCTTGAAATTGCCGTCAACGTATCCAGTAAGGAATTCTGGCACGAAGGACTGATTCCAGGCGTGCAAACCGCGCTGGCGCAATCCGGACTGCCCCCGCACGCGCTCCAGCTCGAGCTGACTGAAGGTATTTTCATGGAAAACATGGACGCCGCAGTCAAGCGCGTCCATGAGTTGAAGTCACTCGGTATTAGCGTTTCCGTCGACGATTTTGGCACCGGCTTTTCTTCATTGGCGCACTTGAAACGTTTCCCGATCGATGTTCTGAAGATTGATCGCTATTTCGTCAAGGATGTTCAGCACGATCCGGTCAATGTGGCACTCATCCGTTCCATTCTCTCCCTCAGCCAAGACTTGAAACTCGAGAATGTCGCCGAAGGGATCGAAACCCAGGCG
>JAGXGP010000109.1 GCA_024636775.1 Hydrogenophilales bacterium | reverse complement strand
TCTCAGCGCTCGCAACATCGGGTAAATTGGTCAAGATTAACAAAGGTTCCATGTCATGCGCTTTGGTTGGGTTGTACTACTCATGTTGTCGTTTCCAGTTCTGGAAGCCGTCGGCATTTTTTGGGTTGCCGACACAATCGGGGCCTGGGTTCTGCTGTGGTTGCTGCTTGCGGTCATAGCCGGCGTTACGTTGATACGCTTCGAGCGTGTCGCCTGGGGCGCCCGCATGGCGTTCACAATGCAATCAGGCGTCAATCCGATGTCTTCACTTTTGGCTAGCGGTCGTATCCTCCTCGCGGGCGGCCTGCTCGTCTTCCCTGGCTTCATCAGCGATGTCATCGCCTTGGTGCTGCTACTGATTCCGGGCACGTGGGACAAACGTAAAACCGACCCGCTGCGCCCCGCCAACGACGATGCGCCATCTGCTACATGGGAACAGCATACGAACGTCGCACCCAAAACAATAGACGGCGAATTCAAACGCGAGCCCGACGACTTACAGCGCTAATTCAATAATTGTCTGCGCCGGGCAGGCTTAAAACAGCTTCATCTGCCCACGCGCCTGTTTGATTTCACGCAGGCAATCGTCCGATGTCGGGTAACGGTATTTCAGTCTCAATTCGTTTGTCGCCCGCGTATTCGACAGCTGGCGCGACTCGCGCAAAAACGACAGCAGCGCTTCCGACAACACCTTTTCCGCTTCGACTCGTTTTACGCGGGGTGGCCTCGGCAGATCAAAGGCGTCGGCACAGCTGTCGAACCAGTCGCCCATTTTGAGCGGATGCGCATCAACCGCGTGGTAGATGCGTTGCGCACGGCCACGGAATAGCGCCGCCCACGCCAGGCGCGCCAGATCATCGGCATGGATATGGTTGGTATAGCTATCGTCCTTACTGACAAGCGCGGGGGTGCCACGCTTAATGCGCTCCAGCGGCAAGCGGTCGGTAGCATAGATCCCCGGCGCACGCAGAATACTCACCTGCACCCGCTGCGTCTCACCCCAGCGCCGCAACTGACGCTCGGCGTCCACCCGACGCACCGCGCGACCATTGACCGGCGCTACTGCACGCGTTTCAGTCACCCAGTTGCCGCCACAGTCGCCATACACGCCACTAGTGCTGATATACACCAGTGCGCCCGGCTTGCCGCGCCGCGTTAGCGCATGCAACAAACGCGCTGTGCGCGGATCGGTCTGGCCTTCACTCGGGGGTGGCGCAAAATGAAAGACCCCATCGACACGAGGCAGACGACGCAAGCTTTTGGCGTCGTCGAGATCGGCCACGAAAGGGGTCACACCCAGCGCGCGCAGCGCTGAAACGCGGTCAGCGCTGCGTATCATGCCGACGAATTCGGCCTGCCCGGCGTAGTGCTTAACCAGTCGCGTGGCCACGTCACCAAACCCCACGATCAAGATTTTCTTCATGCCTGTTTGCCTGTAACCCTTGTTGTGCAAGGGTGAAATCCCTGCCTACTCAAGCGATAATTGCTCGGTTTATCATCGTATTTTAAGCGCACATCATGCCGTATCAGGTTTCCATCCAGCCCAGTGGGCACCAATTCAGCGTCAACAAAGACGAAACCATCCTCGAAGCCGCGCTGCGCGAAGGCTTCTCTCTGCCTTATGGATGCCGCAACGGCGCCTGCGGTTCGTGCAAAGGTCGTGTGTTGTCTGGTCAACTTGATTACGGCAAGCATTCACCCACCGCGCTGAAAGAGGAAGAAAAAGCGCAGGGTCGCGCGCTGTTCTGCCGCGCCAAGCCCTTGTCCGATCTGACCATCGAAGCCAAGGAAATCGGCGCTGCCAAAGACATCGTGACAAAGGTATTGCCCTGCCGAGTGGAAAAACTCGAAAAACGCGCCGACGACGTGATGGTGGTCAAAATCAAGCTCCCCGCCGCTGAGCGCTTGCAGTTCCTGGCTGGCCAATACATCGATTTTCAGTTGAAAGACGGCAAGGCACGCAGTTATTCACTCGCCAATCCGCCACACGACGATGCGCTGCTGGAATTGCACATCCGCCACGTACCGGGTGGCCTGTTCTCCGACCAGGTATTCTCCACGCTAAAAGCGCGCGACATCCTGCGTCTGAAAGGCCCGCTCGGCAGCTTTTTCATCCGCGAAGATTCCGACAAGCCGATGATTTTTATCGCCGGCGGCACCGGCTTCGCGCCGATCAAGGGCATGCTTGAGCACGCCTTTAGCGAACATACCGATCGCGAACTGATTCTGTACTGGGGCGTGCGCTCGCTGAAGGATCTCTACATGCCTGAACTGCCACAACAGTGGCTGGCCGAACGCCCCAACTTCAGTTTCATACCGGTGTTATCTAATCCGGAGCCGGTCGATCAGTGGCAGGGTCGCACCGGCTTTGTCCATGACGCCATTCTGGCTGATTTTGCTGATTTGTCGGGGTATCAGGTCTACGCCTGCGGCGCACCCATCATGGTAGACAGCGCACGCGATGCCTTCACCCAAACGCGCGACTTGCCCGAAGAAGAATTTTTCGCTGACTCCTTCGTGTATGCGGCGGATACCGACCTCCCGTCATGAAATGCAAACGCCCGCATTGAGCGGGCGTTTAAGACAGGTGCTTTACCCAGCCTAAATTTATAACGCGCCGGTGGCACCGGCCTTCATGATCTCGATCAGTCCCTCGCGCACTCCTTTGATACGTTCGGTTAACACTTTCTGTAGTTTCTTTTCCTTAGCCAGCAAGTCGACGTTAATGTCCGTCATGATCAGCCAGCCTCGTCCGTCAGCATCTTCGATCATGGCAATGCGGCACGGCATGTATGTAGCGAAGTCCATGCTCATATCGATCAGCTCCATGGCGGTCACAGCATCGCAGAACTGGAAAATGGTAACGACGCGCTGCGGCTTGCCGACAATGGCTTCGACCTGCTTGGACAAGGGGAGCTCGGCAACCAGCCTCAGATTCAAGGCATTCGCACGCAGACGCATCGACTCGGCCGCGTCTTTCAAGCTGACGCTCTTGTCAATTTCCAGCTTGTATACACCAGGCTGAACCACTTTTACGGGTTTGGCGGCGGCGGCCCAGCTGGTGGGTGCAAACAGCATCGCTACGCTCATTACAACGGCATAAACAGATAATGAAACAGTACGCATGGTAATAGTCCTCAAGGAAACTGGCATTTCAAAATAATAAGCGTACACGCGAATATACGCTCGAAATTACAGGTAACCCGGAACAGAAGCCGGGCAGCAAATTGGGATTACTTGACCGCTCGACACAGGTCCAATGCCTTTTGATAGTGCTGACACGCCTCACCTGTCTGACCACTCTGCGTCTTGAGCTCGGCCATCCGGATATGGCCTTCGGCGCTGCCTGAAATGGCAAGACTCGCTTCCAGATAACTCTGCGCCTTGCCCCACAGCTGCTGCACACTGCACAACTGCGCCAATGTGAGCAACAATTGCGCATCGCGCGGCTGGGCACGCAACCATTTCTCAGCCTGTTCGATTTGCCGCTTCGGGCTGCCGCCGCGGAGCTCGCCATACAATGCCACGAGATCTTCGTTCCATTCGCGATTGAGGGTGGTTTCCAGCACGTCGAGTGCCGTATCGTGCCCACCGCGCTGCATAAAAGCCCGCGCTGCCGCCCGTGCAACAAATGCATCCTGCTTGAACTCTGACGGAACTTTCTTCCAGTATTCCAGTAGCCCACGGTCATCTTCGGCACGCCGCTTGAGGTTTTCAGCGTAGGTCAGGCGGCGAATCTGGGTCGACACCACACTATCCAGCGCGTTACTACGTGCCAACGCATCCAGCAAGCGTTCGACCTCATCCCATTGCCCGGTAAGCTGTCGCGCTTTTAGCTCCAGCCGTAACAATGCAGTGTGTTGCGGCGCGATTTCCTTGGCTCGATTAATCGCCACCAGCGCATCAGTCGCTTCCTTGGCATCAAGACAGGATTCCGCTTCAAACAACTGCGCAGCCAGTTCAGCGCCGTGTTCGCTCGCGCTTTGAACGTGGCGCCCGCGTTGCGCCACGGCACGCATTTCCTGCGCGGAGCGGGCAGCCAACACTCGAGCCAGTCCCATCCGTGCTTCGTCACCTTGCCATTGGCCAAGTGACTGTTCGGCATCCTGATAGCGATATTCCGCATACGCTCTGAGGCCTCCGACAAAATTCTCATCGCGTTTTCTTGCCGCGCGGCGTTCACGCTGTGCGCGGACAATGCTGGGCAGATTAAGCGTGAGCGAAGCCAGCCGCAACAGCATCACGCCACCGATGATCAAACCGGCCAATATCAGTACGAAGCTGATGAAAGAGATTTCCATCCGCCACGGCGGATAAACCAGCACGACGTAACCTGGGTCGTAACGCCCGGCCATGGCCAGCCCAACAGCCAATACCGCAACGATCAGAACCGAAATCAGCCCGCGCATCAGTGGTTCTCCTTGTAGGCATCCAATGCAGCCAGGCTGGCGTCGATGCTTGGGAGCTTGGATACGATCTGCAATTCGGCCAGACGTTTGATTTCCCTGGTTGCCGCAACAACGGCGGCATCACGTGTATTGAAATATCGCGTCAACATGTCTAGCGCAGCACGCAAATCCGCCTTGAATCCAGCCTGATCCTGCGACAGCAAGGCCAGTCGGGCAGAAAGCAGGCGCAAGCGCAGGTTTTCACGCAGAAAATAGGCCTGATTCGGTGGCAGCAGAATCGCTTCATTGCCTTCCACACGGCGCAGTTGCACCAGGTGTTTCAACTCCGTCCACAATTCCTGAGCAATATTGCTGCCCGACGCGTGTGGCGCGGGCACCGCTTCGGAGCTTTGCGCGCTGGCCAGTGGCCAGCTGGAATGGTGTGCCACCAAGGCTTCGATGCGCGCGCTGGTGCCCACTTCGTCGAGCGACGGCACCGCCCGCAAATTCGCCAGATCAGCAGCAATGGCACGGCGCAGTGCAGTGAACTGCGGTTTATTCAACCGCAGCAGCCGGATGTCCGCGCCTTCCAGCGCAATGATCGCCGCTTTCACATTGCCCGCCAGCTGAACCTGTTGCGCGGCGGTGAGCAGAATTTGTTCAATTTCGGCTAGCGTCCACTGGTCACGTCCTTGTGCCAGCTCTTTGTACAATGTATCGAGCGCCAGTTGTTGCTGCTGGGCCGACACCATCTGGTTTTCCATCCGCGAAATCTTTTCGCTGCTCTGCCGCATCACATCGTCGGCATTGCGCGCCAGCAAACGACTTTCGCTCACTTCGCTGCCCGACTCGGCCAGGCGACGCGCCAGTTCAGTCTTCAGGTCGCGGATGCGTTCGCGGCTGTCGGACCACGACCAGGCAGCTGCTGCAAGGGCCAGCGTCGCCACCAGCATCGCAACAATAGGCAGCACGTGGATACGTTCGCGAGCTACGACAGGCTGAGGTGCCACCGGAGCGGGTGGCGCAGAGGTAGCAGATTCGACAGTAGGGGCCTCCGCAGGCGTAACAGTGGACGTATCAGTCGTGTCATTCATGGCGTGTTCCTAAACCAGTTAATCAGTCCATCTACCAACCCATCATCCCCACCCGGAGTGGTGATGACGTGTGCAATGCCAAAACGGCGGGCCGCTTCGGCGATTTTCTCATGCGGAGCAAAAAGCGGGGTGTTGGCCAACATGGGCGCCCCAGCCTCGCCGAGCAGTCCTGCCAGATTGTGCAACGCTTCTGCGCTGGTAATGGTTACCGCGTCGATGCCGCCGGTTTGCAAGCGCGACAGTAAAGGAGCGACATCGGCCTGCGGGCAACCGCGCCGGTAGCACTCAAGGAACTGCACGTCCGCGCCTCGCGTGGTCAAGGTGTCGGACAACAAAGCCCGCCCGCCAACGCCCCGCACGATGACCACGCGTTTACCCGCGACATGCTGCAGTTGCGGCAAGGCCAACAGCGCTTCGCTGTCTTGTCCCTGCGGGGTGATGATCTGTAACACATCCAGGTCTCGCAATACCCGGGTGGTTCCCGGCCCCACTGCAAAAATTTCGGTCGAGGCCGACAAGCGACCCATAGTCTGTATCGCAGCCATGCCGAATTGTGCTGCATTGGGGCTGATAAAAATCGCGATATCAGCAGCTTCCAATTGCGTAAGTGAAGCACTCAATGTGTCCAGCGGAACGGCTTCGATCACGAGTGCAGGAAAATCGAATACCTCACCGCCGGCTGCACGTATAGCCTGTGACAGGGCAGCCGCCTGTTGCTGCGGCCGCGTCACCAGCACCGTCCGCCCGGCCAGGGGGGCGGTCATGTGGTCGGCAAGGCGTCGAGGATGGCGCGCGCGCCCAACGCCAAGAGTTTGTCGGCCAATTGCTGGCCCACGGCTTCGGGATCCTGCATGTCGCCTTCCGCACGTTCCTGAATGAAACGGCTGCCGTCCGGATGGGCGACAAAACCGTTCATCACCAGCCTGCCGTCCTTCAATACCGCATACGCGCCCAATGGCACCTGACAGCTGCCGCCGAGCACGCGGCTGACCTGACGTTCAGCGCGTACGCAAGCGGCCGTTTCGACATGGTTGAGCGCGACCAGCATTGCCGCCACTGTTGCATTTCCGCTGCGGATTTCGATACCCAGCGCACCCTGTCCCGCCGCTGGAATGCTGTCCTCCACCGAGAGCAGACTCTTGATCCGGTCACCCAAACCGAGCCGCTTCAACCCGGCGGCAGCAAGCAGGATTGCGGCGTACTGACCCTCGTCGAGTTTTTTCAGTCGTGTTCCAACATTGCCACGCAAGGGTTTAACGACCAGATGCGGATAACGCGCACGCAACTGCGCTTCGCGGCGCAGGCTAGAGGTGCCAACCACGCTGCCTGGCGGCAGGTCGGATAAGCGTTCGTACTGATTCGACACGAAGGCATCACGCGGGTCCTCACGCTCACCAATGACAGCGAGTTCAAACCCGGGCGGCAGTTCCATTGGCACATCCTTCATCGAATGGACTGCCAGATCGGCTTGGCCGCCTTCGAGCGCGACCTCAAGCTCCTTCACAAACAATCCCTTGCCGCCAATTTTGGACAGCGTGACATCGAGAATCTGATCGCCACGCGTGGTCATGCCCAGGATATTCACGGTACATGCGGGATGCAACACCCGCAGGCGGTCACGGATATGTTCAGCCTGCCACATGGCAAGGGCACTTTCACGAGAGGCGATGGTCAAGATGTGCATGGCAGTAGGAATTGACTGTTTGATTTAGTTAAAGATGGCGCGAAACTCATAAACATACAGATGCGCCCGCATCCACTGAAAGGACGATTACCATGACGCGACTGATTGCAGCCTGCGCCTTGATTTTAACATGGGGAATCCCGCTGTCTGGACCCGCCAGCGCTGGGAACAATCTCGTCCACGCAGCCAATTTCAAGGCGGATGCGCGCATGGCTGTGCAGCGCAAAGCGCCTGTCCTGGTGCTTTTTTCGAGCCCAACCTGTCACTACTGCGAGCAGGTCAAACAGATCTATCTGTTGCCCATGCAGAAAGACCCTGCGTACCGGAACAGAGTGATCATTCGTGAAGTCACCGTGGGTTCAAATGCACCCATAACGGATTTCGATGGCAGCGCCACCACCGAAGGCGCGTTTGCTGTCTTCAACAAGGTATCCATCGTACCCACGGTCAAGGTGTTCGACACGCGCGGACACGAAACCGGCGAGCCCATCGTCGGCTTGCTGATCGCGGACTTCTACTTTGGTTATCTGGAGGCCGCAATTGACGAAGGAACGCGCAAGATACGCGGCAGTTAAGCCTTTTCAGACCATTCATCCGCTTTAAAGCGTCGGTTCATCTGCGAAAAATGTTTCGCTGTGGACATCTGTCGAGTCAAACATCACGATATTCGACAGGAGTCGTACTAAAATCCCTGCCATGCAGGGAGCGCTCACGTGAAAACCTTATTGGCTGATGACCATCCCTTGATGCGTGAAGGCGTGCGTCAGGTGCTGGCACAACTCGAACCGACCGTCGAAATCATCGATGCGCACGATTACCCCAGCCTGTTTGCGCAAACGGCCGCCCATACCGACCTTGATCTCGCTGTGGTCGACCTGAACATGCCTGGATTTGTCGGGATGCAAGGAATCGCCCAGTTTCGCAGCCGCTTTCCGGATATTCCCCTCGTGGTGTTGTCCGCGTCGGAATCGCCGCATGACATTCGCAGCGCACTGGAAGCCGGCGCACTGGGCTATATCCCCAAGGCGACTTCCACCACCATGATGCTGGCGGCATTGCGTCAAGTGTTATCCGGCGATTTGTATATGCCCACTTGTCTCGGCGACAACGGTTTGCACGCCGTGGCTCCCGCTGATTTCGAAGACCTGCAGCACAGCGGGCTCACGGCACGTCAACTTGAAGTGGCGCGCCTGCTCGCGCAAGGCTGCGCAAACAAGGCCATCGCCGGCATGCTGGCGATGTCGGAAAGCACCGTGAAAGTTCACATCGCCGCCATTTTTCGTGCCTTCAAGGTCACCAACCGCACCGAAGCCGTGCTGGCCATTCAGCGGCAAATTCAATCCTCGTAGCGTAACGTGGGGTTATTCCGCAACTTTTTCAGCCGTCTGCCGCTCTACAGCATCCGCAGCAGAATGCTGATGATTGCCTTGCTGCCCGCCTTGCTGACCGAGTTTGGAATGGTGGCCTACTTTACAACGCGCACGCTCGCGACAGCTGAAGAGGCTTTGCAATCCCGTGCCTTTAACGCCGCACGCCATCTATCCGATACGCTGCCATTTTTGCTGCTCAACGACAATACGGCGCGGACCCTCGTCCTGCTTGAAACCGAATCCGAAAAAAGCAAGCTGTCGTTTGTTCGCATCACTGACGCCAGCGGTCAATTGATCGCCCACACAGGGGAGGTCACACGCACTCAATCTCCAGCGAACTATTTCAGCCAACGTGCCGAGATTCGTTTTCCTGTTGCCGGCTATCTAAGTGCCCGTTCGGGTGATGCCCATATGCGTACGTCCAATACCTTGCTGGGTCGCGTTGAAGTAGGTGTCTCGTTAGATGAAATCAGCTTGTTCAAACGGAACACCTTGTTCCAGGGGGCACTCCTGATGATGCTGGCATTCCTGATCACCGGTGTGTTGGCTTGGCGACTGTCTATTCGTCTGGCTGGACAATTACGGCATGTGGGGCAGGTGGTCGGACGTCTCGCCTGTGACGATCTGGCTGTGCGCACCCAACTGCCGCCTGTGGGCGAGGTTGGCGCACTGGCGGCCGGGGTCAACAACATGGCTGAAGCCTTGCAGACACATCGCGGCGAACTGGAAAAGAGGATCCGCGAAGCCACTGCCGATCTCGCCGCCAAAAAAGACATGGCCGAACGCGCCAATTTTGCCAAGTCTCGATTTTTTGCTGCGGCCAGCCACGATCTGCGGCAACCCCTGCATGCGCTCTCATTATTTGTCGCTGCGCTGAAGACACGTAACCAACAACCCGAGACGCAAACCCTGATCGACAACATCGAAGCGTCAACCGCTGCCATGGAGTTGCTGTTTAATTCACTGCTTGATATTTCCCGCCTGGACGCTGGAACAATCGAAGCGCATCCAGAACACTTTTCACTACGTAAGTTGTTGGGCGAAATTGACAAGCAGTTCAGCGCACTGGCTGCGGAAAAACAATTGCGGCTGCGGTTTCGCCCCTGCGATGCCACGCTTTACAGCGACCCGCTACTCATCGAACGCATCCTGGCCAATTTGATCGCCAACGCGATCCGCTACACCGATGACGGCGGCATCCTGGTGGCATGTCGTCGCCGGGGACGCATGGTTCGATTAAGCGTTATCGATACCGGCCGCGGCATTCCGCCCGACCAGCTGGAAAGTGTTTTTCAGGAATTCGTGCAGTTGCACAATCCTGCACGGGACCGCAGTAAAGGGTTAGGACTGGGGCTCGCCATCGTTTCACGGCTGGGCCGCTTGCTTGGCCACCGGGTCAACCTGCAATCGCGCCCACAGCATGGATCGATCTTCAGCATTGATGTGCCCTGTGGTGAGGCGCGGCTGATTCAGACCCCCATGCCGATCAGCGCACCTGGACCCATCCCTGATGATGCGCTGGTTGTTCTGGTCGACGATGAAAGTGCGATTTTACGCGGCATGGCCGAGCTGTTCGACAACTGGAATATTGATCTGGTCACCGCCCACAGTGCGGATGAAGCCCTGCAATGGCTGGACACCATTGGCCGCGTACCGGATGTCATCGTGTCGGACTACAGACTCCCTGACGACAAGGATGGCATCGAAGTGATCACCCGGTTGCGGCAAAAATATGACCGCAATATTCCGGCGATTTTGGTCACCGGCGATACCGCGCCCGACACCATTCTGCATATAAGCCGCGCGGGTTTCCCATTGCTGCACAAGCCTCTTCGTCCTGCCAAGCTACGCGCGCTGCTCACGCATTTAATCCAGCAGGCACGCACAACAGCTGTGGGATAATTCTCGTTATTCATTGTTCTTAACCCAACACAGCGGGACACTCAGCACACATCATGCATCTTCATATTCTTGGTATTTGCGGCACTTTCATGGGCGGCCTTGCTGCGATTGCGCGCGCCGCCGGCCACACCGTCACCGGCTGTGATGCCAACGTTTATCCGCCGATGTCCGACCAGCTACGTGCCCTGGGTATCGAGTTGATCGAAGGCTGGGACGCCAGCCAGATTGATCGCAATCCCGATATGTTTGTAGTGGGCAATGTGGTCATGCGCGGCAACCCGTTGATGGAAGCCATTCTCGACCGTAACCTGCCCTACACGTCCGGTCCGCAATGGCTGGCGGATAACGTTCTGCACGACAAATGGGTGCTGGCAGTTGCCGGCACCCACGGCAAGACCACCACCTCGGCCATGCTGGCGTGGATACTTGACGATGCAAAGATGCGTCCCGGCTTCCTGATTGGCGGCATCCCGCAAAATTTCGGCATCTCTGCGCGGCTGACCGACACGCCTTTCTTCGTCATAGAAGCCGACGAATACGACACTGCCTTCTTCGACAAACGTTCAAAATTTGTTCATTACCGCCCGCGTACCGTCATCCTCAATAATCTGGAATACGACCACGCCGATATTTTTCCTGACCTTGCCGCTATCGAAACCCAATTTCACCATTTGGTTCGTACCATTCCGGGTAATGGGCTTGTGGTTGCGCATGGCCGTGATGCCGATCTTGATCGCGTTCTCGAGCGCGGCCTCTGGACATCGGTGGAGCGCTTTGGTGCAGAGCTGAACGATCAGATCGTTGAAGCGACTGGGTGGACCGCCGGCAACCCCGACGCGCAGGGAAGCTTTGACGTTTTTTTCAACACCACGCTCCAGGGCCGCCTGAATTGGGATCTGATTGGTGAACACAATCGCTTGAATGCGCTGGCCGCTATTGCCGCCGCGCGACACGCAGGGGTCCCTGCCGCGGTCGCTATCGATGCCTTGAGCCGCTTCGAGAACGTCAAGCGCCGCATGGAAAACCGGGGCTCGGTTCACGGCATCACCGTTTATGACGATTTTGCTCATCACCCCACGGCCATCACCACTACGCTGGACGGCCTGCGCAAGAAAGTTGGCAAAGCACGCATCCTCGCCGTGTTGGAGCCGCGTTCAAATACCATGAAACTCGGCGTAATGAAAGCCGCTTTACCCACCAGCCTCGTCAACGCCGACCTTGTCTACTGCTTCGACGCCAATCTTGGCTGGGACGCTGCCGAAGCGCTCGCACCCATGGGCGACAGGGCGCGCGTATACAACGACCTGGACCAACTTGTCAGTCAACTGGTTCTGGAAGCTCGACCCGGTGATCATTTATTAATGATGAGCAATGGCGGTTTCGGTGGAATTCACGCCAAGCTGCTGGACGCTCTGCATCACCACTATCACGAGGATATCGTGCTGACACCGATGCATCGATATGGTGGATACGCATAAAAGCCAATAGCAATAAGCGTTACCACCAAAGTAGGTTGTCTGTCGTTTGATGTGCACGCAGTCCACAGCACCCGCATGACCCATTCAATTCACCCTAGGCAAGCCGGGCTAAATACCAAACAAATGTAAATTGTCGTTGAATGGTTTTTGACAATAACATTTTGTATGATATCGTTACCTCTAGTAACCGGCATCCATACTGGTTTTAACCGAGGAGAAACCCCCCATGAATATGCAATCCCCTACACTTGTTCTCGTTGGCTTGGCTGTTGTATTGAGTGTTGGCTGTGCATCGGCCCCTCCCACCGTGGGTGACAAGATGATTTCCCAGTCCAAAAGCACCAAAGACTTGGGTAAACAATGGCAAAACGGGCAGGACATGATCAAGCGTGGCGAGAAAATCAAATCCGAAGGAATGGACATCATCGCCACAGGTGACCAAAAAGTTAAGGAAGGCGATCGCCTGATCGCCGAGGGCACGGCTCTCAAGCAGGAAAGCGAATCGACGTACAAGGAACGTTTTCCCGGTCTGACCCTGGATCCCACCAAGTAAACGAAGCCTGACCCGGTACAGGGCGCAAGATCCGAAAGGTCTTGCGCCCTGTCTACATCTGGAATCCCCTCACCAGAGGGGCCGATCCAGGTATGTCGCCTGCCTGACCGAGACAGCCCCCCACCGATCAACGAGGCAAAATACTCCCTGACTGGCGGATTACGGCCGATCGACTGCGACCCAGCTTGAGCCAAATCAAGAATTTCAGAAAAAGCATTAGCGCCGGTAAAATCCACGGATGATTGTCTATCTCCACGGTTTCAATTCCTCTCCCGCGTCCGGCAAAGCCAAGCAGCTGGGCGAACACATGACGGATCTCGGCCGGCTGGCAGATTACTACTGCCCGGCACTGCCCAACAGCCCGCGTGAAGCCATCATCAAAATCGAATCAACACTGGCAAGGACGCAACCTGCTACGGTCACGGTTGTAGGCAGCTCGCTAGGCGGCTTTTACGCAACCTATCTGGCTGAAAAAAACGGCTGGAAAGCGGTGCTGGTCAATCCTGCGGTACACGCACACAAACTCATGCGCACTGCCATCGGCACCCAAACCAACTGGCACACAGGCGAAAAATGGGTTCTGACCGAAGCACATCTGGCCGAGATGGCAGCGTTGGACGTTGAGCACATTACCCGACCCGAGCGCTACCTGTTGCTGGCACAAACTGCCGACGAGATACTCGATTACCGTGATGCGGTAACCTACTATGCAGGAGCTACGCAACTTATTGAAGAAGGCGGCGACCACGGCTTTACCTATTTCGAGCGTCACTTTCAAACCATTCTGGATTTCTGATTTTCCATGCACGTTATTTTTGAAGAAGACGGCCACTTCAAGGCCGGTTCCATCCTGTCCGAAACCGACGCCACGGCGCAGGTTGAAACGGCATCAGGTAAACGCAGCAAAATCAAGGCGGCCAATCTGCTGTTGCGCTTTGCCGCGCCCACACCGAATGAAGTGATGGCCGAGGCCGAAACTCTTTCGGCCGAACTCGACGCCGACTTTTTGTGGGAAGCCGCGGGAACAGACGAATTCGGTTTCGAGCAACTGACGCAGGAATACTACGGCCACACGCCACGCCCGGCCGAAGCCGTTGCGTTGTTACTGAAGCTGCACAGCTCGCCGATCTATTTTCACAAAAAAGGCAAAGGCCGCTACCGTCCAGCGCCCACCGAGACGCTGACAGCAGCCAAGGCCGGGCAGGAGAAAAAGCGGCTCGCCGCAGAACGGCAAGCGAACCTGGCTGCAGAACTGACCGCATTCCGGCTGCCCGAAGAATACGCCTCTCTGGTACCGCGCATTCTGATCGCGCCAGACAAGAACACGCTGGAATACAAGGCGCTGGAAGACGCAGCGGCGGCGACCGGATTGTCTCAGCTGCGGCTGATCGAACGCTGCGGCGCCATTCCGTCAACCCTCGAGTTTCATCAGGCCTGCTTCCAGCTGGAACACTTTCCGCGCGGCACCGGCTTTACCGAGGTCACCGAACCTGTCGACCCCCCTGCCTTGCCACGCAGCACGGTGCGCGCGTTTTCGATGGACGATGAGGCGACCACCGAAATCGACGATGCCTTGTCGGTGCAATGGCTGGACGATGGCAACATCCGGGTCGGCATCCACATCGCCGCACCCGCACTCGGTATCGCGCCCGGTTCTGAACTCGACAAGGTCGCACGCGAACGCTTGTCGACGGTCTATTTCCCCGGCAACAAGATCACCATGCTGCCGGACGCGCTGATACATCATTACACGCTGGGCGAAACCCACGATTGCCCGGCTTTGTCGCTGTACCTGGATGTGGCGCCCGACCTGCGCGTACTCAGCACGGAAACCAGGCTCGAGATGGTGCACATCGCCGACAACCTGCGCCACGAATTGCTGGAAGTCGAATTCAATGCCGACACCCTGCGCAACCCGGACGTCGCCGACTATCCCTACCGCCGCGAGCTTGAATGGCTGCACGACTTTGCCGCAGTCCTCGAAGCCGGGCGCGGCAAGGCCGATACCGTCGATCGCGTCGACTACAACTTCAAGGTCGACGGCGAGCGCGTCAGCATCGTGCCGCGCAAACGCGGCAGCCCGATCGACAAGGTGGTGTCGGAATTCATGATTTTCGCCAACGCCCACTGGGGCGGCTGGCTGGCTGAAAACAAGATTCCCGGTATCTATCGCGCGCAATCTGGCGGCAAAACCCGCATGACGACATCACCCGATCCGCATGTCGGCCTCGGGGTCGACCAGTACGCCTGGTCGTCTTCGCCGTTGCGGCGCTATGTCGACCTGGTCAACCAGCGTCAGCTGATTTCGCTGGTGCAGCAAACCGACCCGGCTTATCCACCCCGTAGCGAACAACTGTTCTCGGTAGTACGCGAATTCGAGCTGGCCTACGATGCCTACAATGAGTTCCAACGCCGGCTGGAGCGCTACTGGATGCTGCGCTGGCTGATGCAGGAAAGCATCGCCGAAATCACCGCCAGCGTGATTCGTGACGACTTGGTGCGCTTCGACACGCTGCCGCTGGTGACGCGTGCGCCCTCGGTTGCCGGGGTCGCGCCGGGTTCCAAGGTACGGCTGGCACTTTCAAGTATTGACCTGCTCGATATCAGCTTTCATGCCGAATTATTGGAAACGCTGGAAACGCCGACTGACAGCAGCGCTGTCGTTCCGTAGAATCAGGCCTGCCTTTACAGTTAACCCTCATGGTCACCGCCCCTTCTCCAAATCTCGCCGAACCCTCCAAGCAAGGCACGCGCATGGCGCTGGCCATGCTGGCATCGGCCGCGGTGCACGGCATGGTCCTGTCGACCCAGTTTGTGCAAATCAATCCGCGCCTGTTCGAAGACCCGAACCTGCCGATGGAAGTGGTGCTGGTCAACGCCAAAACTGCAGAGTCGCCACTGAACCCCGACGCGCTGGCACAGGTGAATCTGGCAGGGGGCGGCAACACTGATGAAGACCGGCGGCTGAAGAGCCCCCTACCCGCCAGCAGCAAATCACAAACGGGTGCAGAAGAAACTGCCTTAAAAGCACGAGTGGCGGATCTGGAGCAGCAGGCCAAAACCTTGCTGACCCAGTTGCAGCCCGCCGCCCAGGTACAAAACCAGCGCTTGTCTGCTCCGCCCACGCCGGTTCAACCCACCATCGATACCAGCCAGATTAACCAGCAAGCGCGTGAAATGGCCAATCTACAGGCGCGCATTTCGCAGCAGTGGGACGACTACCAGAAGCGACCCAAGCGTGCTTTTGTCGGTGCCAACGTCAAGGAGTATGCGTTCGCACGCTACGTCGAAGACTGGATCACCAAGGTAGAGCGCGTGGGTAACGTCAACTATCCTGAAGCTGCGCGGCGTCAGGGTATTTACGGCAGCCTCAAACTTACCGTGTCAATTTATGCCAACGGCCGCATCGAAACGGTTGAAGTGGATCGAACGTCCGGCTCCAAGATACTGGACGCCGCCGCCATCAAAATTGTCGAAATGGCCGCCCCATATTCCGCATTTCCCGACGACATGCGTAAAAAAGCCGATATCCTGTCGATTACCCGCACCTGGACCTTTACCCGCTCCGACCAGCTGGTCGGGACGGAATAATTTGAATTGCCCTGTGCGGAGGGGGTTGCATGTCATGCCTTGTTCGACCCGCCAAACGATCCGATGCGCCTGAACTTGCCCGCCTCACCCTCGAACTCGGCTACACCAACGCCGCAGCCGAAATCGAATCTCGACTGCACGCTTTACTGCTGCGCCCAAACCACTTTATTGCTGTTGCCGTAGGGGATCCACCCTCTCTGCTTGGCTGGATTGCGGCAGAACGACGGCTTATTCTTGAGTCGGGTGACATCGTCGAAATTGTCGGCCTGGATGTCGACGCGACCCACCAGCGTGCCGGAATAGGGCGTGCGCTCGTGGCCGCCATGGAACAATGGGCTGTTTCTAAAGGCGTCTCCACCCTTTGAAGTTCAAACGTCGCCCGGACGGCGTCGCACCCTTTTTACGAAACCCTTGGCTATGCCCGCATCAAAACACAACATGCATATGCCAAGACGTTGAAACCCGCCTAGCGTCTCAAATCCAAGCTGTTTCGTCACACGCTTTCACTTTGGCTTGACTACACGCCACATCGCCACTCAGGCAATCTTTGTGCGGGCGTCATGTATAATATTCTGATTTGCTTATTTACTGATTTTTCGGAGTTTTCCCATGCACACTGGCACCACGCTTACCCAATTCATCATTGAAGAACAGCGCCGCACTGCCGGCGCCACCGGCGATTTCACCTCACTTTTGAACGACGTCGTGATTGCGTGCAAAGCAATTTCCAACGTTGTGAACAAAGGCGCATTGCTGGGCGTGATGGGCTCGCGCGACTCCGAGAATGTGCAGGGCGAAACGCAGAAAAAGCTCGACGTCATCACCAACGACATCATGATCCAATCCAACGAGTGGGCTGGCCACCTGGCTGGCATGGCGTCGGAAGAAATGGACGATTGCTACCCGATCCCCAACCAGTATCCGCTCGGCAAATACCTGCTGGTGTTCGACCCGCTCGATGGC
>JAGXGP010000108.1 GCA_024636775.1 Hydrogenophilales bacterium | reverse complement strand
TGCGAACCTCGGCGAAGACTTCGGGCGTGGTGAACGCGCGCAGGTCGTCCAGGCTACCGGCATCGAAAGCGGCTTGCAGGCGGATGAAGTTGACTTTGGCTTCGCGTGCAAAGGCGTCGGCGTCGAAACCGGGCGGGAAGGCGCCGGCTGGGGCGCTGCCACCCATTCCGGCGGGGGTGGCGTCAAATGCGGCGGGTGCGCCAGGGTTCATTTCGTTGCGCGGCATGCCGGCGTATTGCATGGTGGGGGCGGCGGGGGCGTTGCGACGCATGATGTAGCGAATCAGCATGAAAGCCGCCAACGCCAGCAATGCCAGCATCAGGAAATTAGCCATTTCCTCGCCCATCCCGAGGTGGGAAAACAGCGCGGCCAGACCCAGGCCTGCGGCGAGTCCGGCAATCGGACCCATCCAGCCACTTTTCTTCGGTGCTGTCGTGGGTGCGGCTGCGTTTTGCTGGCGTTGCGGCGTGGGCGTGACATTCTGCTTGGCAGGCGTGTTGCGTTGCATCCCGAAAGACTTGCTGCCGCCGAAGCGCTTGGCTTCGGCTTCCTGAATGACGAAACCGAAGCTGATGAAAAGGGCAAACAGGCTGATGAAAATGCGTTTCATGGAGTGTCTCGATAACGTAAAGGTTGAGGTAAGACGGCGCGGCGTGAAAAAGTTCTTTCAGGGCTGCGCTGCGCGTACGGCACGGCTGCGGCTGTGCACTTCATCGACCAGCACCGTGACGTTGTCCGGATTGGTGAACTGGGAAATGCCGTGGCCCAGGTTGAAGACGTGGCCGGGGTGATTGCCGTAGGCGTCGATGATGCGGCCGGCTTCGCTGCGGATGCTCTCAGGCGTGCCGTGCAGCGCACAGGGGTCGAGATTGCCTTGTAAGGCGACTTTGTCGCCGACGCGGCGGCGGGCTTCGCCGATGTCGAGGGTCCAGTCGATTCCGACCGCATCGGCGCCTATGGACGCAATCGATTCCAGCCAATTACCACCGCCCTTGGTGAAGACAACGCTGGGGACACGGCGACCGTCGCGTTCCTTGATCAGGCCAGCGACAATGCGCTCCATGTAGTTGAGTGAAAACTCTTTGTAGGCATGCGGGGTGAGACTGCCGCCCCATGAGTCGAAAATCATTACCGCCTGCGCGCCCGCTTCGATTTGCGCATTGAGGTAGTCGGTCACCGCCTGCGTGTTGACTTCCAGAATGCGATGCAACAAGTCGGGACGGCTGTACAGCATGGTCTTGATGTGGCGGTAATCGGTTGAGCCCGCGCCTTCGACCATATAGCAGGCCAGGGTGTAGGGGCTGCCGGAGAAACCGATCAGCGGCACCGAGCCATCCAGTGCACGACGGATGCTTTTGACCGCATCCATCACATAACCGAGTTTGTCGGTCGGATCGGGCGCGGACAGATCACGGATTTCCCATTCGTCACGCAGTGGGCGTTCGAAACGTGGGCCTTCACCTTGCGAAAAATACAGTCCCAGACCCATTGCATCGGGCACGGTGAGAATGTCGGAAAACAGGATGGCGGCATCGAGTGGATAGCGTGCCAGCGGTTGCAGCGTGACTTCGGTCGCCAAATCCGGCGTTTTGCACAGGGTCAGAAAATCACCGGCGCGGGCACGGGTGGCGTTGTATTCGGGCAGGTAGCGGCCGGCTTGGCGCATCAGCCACAGCGGTGTGTAGTCAGTCGGCTGGCGCTGCAGTGCGCGCAGAAAGGTATCGTTTTTGAGAGCAGACATGGTGTAGCCGAAAAAAAGCCAGGACGCAAAGCCGGCATTTTAGCAGGCTTGGCGTCGCTGGCCTCGGGTTGCGGCAGGCTTAACTGCGGCGGAACCGCCATTCTCCCGGACCGGTCGGGCATGCCAGCACGTCATGGGGTTTGCGGCCATCAATCTTCATGGTGGCGGTGCGGCAACCGCCACTTGCGTCGCCGTGCGGGGTGAAATGGTAATGGCGACCGTCATGGCGCCACTCCACCGGCACGCCGGGTCGGCCGAGCTCAAGTGCGTGACCCATGCAGGCGCGGTCGCGGTCGTCCATGCTGTCGCCAATGGCGTGGCCGAGCACCGCACCGAGCACGCCCCCTATCACCATGCCTACAATACGGTCATCACGGTCTGCAACCTGGCGGCCAATAACTGCCCCCGTTACACCTCCTATGACCGAACCAATTTCATCGCGATTGCAGCGTCCAGCCGAGATACCGTAGTCGTGGACGTAGACAGCCCCAGTTTTGCCTTGGTAATGCTTGTCCTTCTTGTATTTATTCTGCTCTTTACGGTCATGGTCGTCGTCGTGATCATGGCCATGATTTTTTTTGTAGCCATGCGCGGGCGCATGGCTTGGCGGGTCGGCGAAAACCGGGCCGGAGCCGATCATGGCGGCCAGCGCAAGGGCGGCGGAGATTTTCATGGAGGGCTCCTTACAATTTTTGGGGTTGAACAATAACGACTGAAAACCGCTTAACTGTAGTGGCAGGCGTGCGTGGCGCACGCCCTGCCGACTTAGTTCCAGCGGGAATTGTAGCCATGATTGTTGCGGGCCTGCAGGTCATGCTTTTCTGAGCGGATGCTGCGGTTGGCCTGGTCCAGTGCGCGGTCCAAACGTTGGAACTCACGTGGGTTGATGATGCCGTCCGCAAGGAAATTCTGCTCCATGGAACGTATATGGCGTTGTTCATGCATCAACTCGCGGAACTCGTACCGGGTCAAACTTCCGGAACGCTTGCCTGCCTGAATGCGATCCATTTGACGATTTTGGCGCGCATTGACCTGCTGGCTGAATTTCTGACTTTGCTGGTAGGCGTGACCCCTTTGGTTGTGATGCTTGTGCTGGAACGCGGGTTCACGCGATTCATGGCGGCTGCGCTGGGTTGCAACTTCGATCTGCACGACGGCAGCATTGCGATTGCCATATCCATTGCTGTTACGCGAGTCGTTGGCGTGGGCGCCGCTTGTGATCATTACCAAGCTGCCGAGCGCCAGTGCAACGAGGGTTTTGTTCATCAGTTGGGTTTTCATGGTGTCGCTCCTATTCCGTTAAGTGAGGCCGCTGGTGTGTGGTGCGTCAGCGGACAACTGCACTTTAGGCGCGCGGTGTAAGCGTTATGTTTGAGTGCCGTAACAAGGTGTAACGCAATGTAACGGTGATGCAGGGCTTAAGTTCTTCTGCGTGCTGTCGATACACTGTCAGGTGACTGAAGTTCCGGGTGCCGCCAACAGACCGGCACCACCTCAAAACGCGAATTGAATGTCTTGCATAAGTAACCATCTCGTAGGGAATCTTGATGAAACTGAAGAAACTCGTGGCCAGCATGGCCGTGATATGTGTCGCGCTGCCCAGCTCGGCGTTGGCCACCAACGGTATGTTGATGGAAGGCTATGGACCGATCGCGTCTGCGATGGGCGGCGCCGCCATGGCATATGACAATGGATCGGCAGCCATGGCCAACAACCCGGCAACTCTGGGCTTGATGGCGCCGGGTAGCCGGATTGATGTCATGGCTGGTTTTGTCGGACCTGATGTGTCCGCACCCGGAACGGCGGGCGAGTCCAGCGCGGATGCGTTCTATATGCCGGCTTTCGGCTATGTGAAGAAACAGGGCAAGCTGACCTATGGCGCGGGCATTTATGGCCAGGGTGGCATGGGCACGGAATACGCCAATGGCGACATGGCGCAGGTCGGTGTGGGTCGGCTGATTTTCCCGCTGGCGTATGCGGTGAATGATCGCCTGAACATAGGCGGCAGTGTGGATGTTGTATGGGCAGGGATGGATCTGGTGATGGGTGCCGCCGGGATCAATTTCAAGGATGACAGCGACTTCACGGGTGCCGCCAAGGGTTACAGCCTGGCAGGCAAGCTGGGCTTTACCTACAAGTTGAATAAAACACTGACCTTGGGCGGGGTATATCAGACCGCGGGCAACCTGCCCAATCTCAAGGGCGATGGCTACACGGTGAAAGGTTTCGATATGCCGGCTGTCGTTGCTTTGGGTTTGGCCTGGCAGGCAAATGATCGGCTTATGCTGGCAGCAGACATTAAAGATGTGCTGTGGAGCAACAGCATGAATACTGTCACCATCGTGACCCCCGGTGGCACGGTGCCGTTCAAACAGGATTGGGACGACCAAGTTGTGGTGGCCCTGGGCATGTCATACAAGGTCAATGACGCGCTGACGGCTCGGGTTGGTTACAACTACGGCAAGAATCCGATTCCGAGCCAATATGTGACGCACCTGTGGCCGGCCATCGTGGAACATCACTACACGGCAGGCTTTGGTTATGTTGTCAGCGCGCAATCCGAAGTCAATTTTGGTCTGGCCTACGTACCTGAAATGCGCGTAACCGGCACCGGTCCAGCCATGTCGTTGGGTGGTAATGGCGGCATGCAGATCAAGCACAGCCAGCTGAACGCACAGCTCATGTATAGCTACAAATTCTGATCCAATTTTATTGGACGTAATTTGCCGGGGCTTCTGCCCCGGTTTTTTTGAGTCCCGCTCGTGTTGTTACGGCGTGGTTTTTTGCTGATTTTGCATTGCATCACCCATGGGCTCAGTTTTTTCGCCAGGGTGTTCAACCGGCTCATCCAGCGTACGCCCCATTTCCTCTGCGGGACCTGCCTGGGGTGGGGCGAGCTGGTTTATCGTATCCACTGGGTCATTCATGCCGCGCGCAGCCTCGTCAACCTGTGCACCCGCTTGCTCAGCCGTGCCTTTTTTCTCGCACCCATTCAACAGCAGAAATGCCGTCAAAATGGCCAACGCCGCAATCCAGACACGCCAGGTGTGCCTGCGCCAGGATCGTTGGGGGGCGGTCTCCGACTCAGCGTCATGCATTGGGTGCGGTTTCATGTGCTCGGCATTGAGGGAGGGGGGGCTGAAAGGCATGATAATCATCCTGATTGAAGTTCGGAGCGGTCGTGAAGGCTAAGCGTGATTAACGCTTGTTGAGTTGCAGGTCGTTTCTGACGCTTTTTACGCCATTGATGCTACGTGCGACACGTTCTGCCTGGTCAATCTGAAACGCGTGATTGACCCAGCCGGACAACTGGACCATGCCTTTGCTGGTTTCCACGTTAACGCTCAGTCCCTTCACGATGTCGTCTTTCAGCAGCATGGTTTTCACTTTGGCGGTAATCCAGGCATCGTCGATGAACCGGGTGGACATGATGCGATCGGTGCTCGCGCTTGCAGCGGCAAGCTCATCCTTGCTCAGGCTCAAGTCACGATTCATGTCGCTATCGTGGAAAGACTTCACCAGTCCACCCTGGGCCTGAAACTCTTCCATGCTGATCGCGCCATCCGCATTGCTGTCATAGGCGTTGAAAGGGGGGGCGACAAGGCCTGCCATGGGGGCGGTGGCGGTGAAGGCGCCCAGTGTGGCGACCAGTATTAAAATCAGCATGGACTGCGCAAGCATTTTCATGTCTCTCTCCTGATTTGGGTTGGTTGTTGAGGGTCACTGGCAGTTTCTGCGCAATGACCGTGCCAGATCAAACAAGCCAAAGAAAATCAAACCGTTATGTCATAGGGATGGGCATTTTCCTGGAGAATAAACCGGGATTAGGAGGCGATTTGTCGCTTGAGAGCGACGCAAACACGCCAACTTATGCAACTGTTTGATTTAAAATCATATTTTTGTTGCTGGGCGACGACTTGCCAAGCCTTCCCGGTATCCATAACAAAACAGGGAGCCGGGCTCCCCTATTCGGTGGACGGTTGGGGTTATTAGAGTGGCGGCGTGCGGCGGCCAGTAACCAGTAAAACAAGAAACATCAGCAAACCCACGACAAACAGGATTTTTGCGACACCCGCAACAGTGCCGGCGACTCCGGAGAAGCCGAAAATTCCAGCGATGATGGCAATGGTTAAAAATGAAATGGCCCATCCGAACATGGTGGTCTCCTCTTGAAGTGGATGTCTGCGCAAAGGTGCGTATCCATCCCTAAGCAGGGGGCGTGCCATGGCAAATAAAGGCTTTTAAATCATGGGGTGGCGTTCAATTTGTCCGGTATACACCTGAACTGCATCCCTCAGGTGTCGCCTCTGCACGACAATCAAGCCGGTTCGTCGCGATCCTTGAATAAAGCGGGGGTCAAACCGTGGCGCTGCAGCAGTCGATACACTTCGGTACGGTTGCGTCCGGCCAGACGTGCCACTTCACTGACATGACCGTGGGTCAGTTTCAGCAAGGTGATGAGGTAATCGCGTTCGAATGCGCTGCGGGCCTCGGCCAACGGCTGGATCTCGGCGGGTTTGTCACGCAGGGCGCGTGAAACCAGCGTGGCCGGGATGGTTGCCGTGGTGCACAGTGCACAGCATTGCTCGAGCACGTTTTGCAACTGCCGGATATTGCCCGGCCAGTCGGCGGCCGTCAGCATGTCCAGCGCATCGGGGGCGAAGGCGTGAATGCGCCGCCGGTATTTTTCTGTCAGGGTGGACAGAAAATGCTGGGCCAAAAGCGGAATGTCTTCGCGTCGCTCGCGCAGCGGCGGCAGCATCAGGTTGACCACGTTCAGGCGGTAATACAGGTCTTCGCGGAAGGCGCTGCTGGCAATGGCTTCTTCCAGATTGCGATGAGTGGCGGACAGGATGCGCACATCGACGGCACGCGTTTCTGTCGAGCCGACCGACCGCACTTCGCATTCCTGCAGCACGCGCAGCAGCTTGACCTGCAGCGCAGCGGGCATGTCGCCAATCTCGTCGAGGAAAACGGTACCGCCCTGCGCGCTCAGGAACAGGCCGGGATGGTCGCGTCCAGCACCCGTAAAGGCACCTTTTACGTGACCAAACAGTTCGGATTCGAGCAGCTCGGCCGGGATCGCCCCGCAGTTGATCGCGACGAACGGCTTGGCATGGCGTGGACTGGCACGATGTATCGCGCGCGCTAGCAGCTCTTTACCGGTGCCTGACTCACCCTGGATCAGTAATGCGGCGTCGCTCTGTGCGGCCAGCCGGGCTTCTGCCAGCAGGGTGTCCATGGCTGGGCTGGCGGTAACGATTTCGTCGCGCCAGCTGTTGTCGATGGCGTCGGGACTGCTGCCCGCCAGCCGGGTGGCGCGCTTCAGCAGTTCGATCAGGGTGGGGGCATCGTAGGGTTTGGTCAGGTAACCGAATAGTCCACGCTGGGTCGCAGCGACGGCATCGGGAATCGTGCCGTGCGCGGTGAGCACAATCACGGGCAATGACGGGTCGCGTGCATGAATGGCATTAAACAGTGCCATGCCGTCCATGCCGTTCATTTGCATGTCGGTCAACACGGCTTCCGGGCGCGTGACCGCGAGTTGACCCAATGCAGCTTCGCCGCTATCAACTGCCTCGACCCGGAATCCGTTGGCCTCCAGCCGCAGCGTGATCAGCTTGCGTAAGCCTGCATCGTCGTCCACCAGCAAGATTTGCGGTTTTTTCATGGGGTTTTGAGTGGCGCGTTGCGTTGCTGCAAGGATTTTTCCAGGGCTTTGATCTGGTCGAGTTTGTCCTGCAATTCCGCATTTCGCGTGATGATCTGTTTGTTTTCGATGCGTGCCTTGAGCGATTTTTTCATCAGATCGATCAGGGATTGTGAGCGTGCATCGTCCTCGTTCATGGCGGCCAGCATTTTCAGGCTGCGTTCGAGCGCCTCCACGCTGTCTTCGCGTTCGAGCAGGGCCGCCAGCTGAAAACGTCGGCTGTCGTTCATGCGGACGCCGTCCAGGTCGGCCAACTCACGCCGACGTTGCTCGCCAGACAAGGCTGACACGCGCGCCAACTCGTTGAGCAATGAAAATGTGACGGGGTCGGCCTGGCGCACCCGTGGACTGGGCATTTCGGGAAGGAGCGTGCAGGCGCTGAGTGTCAGCAACAGACCTGCGAGCAATCCGGAGTTGAGTTTCATGAGGGCGCGGGCCAGGTTAAGCGGAAACAGGTTGTCCAAGGAGGGCGCGCGATGACTTCAATTTGGCCACCGGCATCCAGCAAATATTCTCGCACGATCGACAAGCCTAGCCCACTGCCCTTGATCGCGCTGTCGGGTTGGTGTGCGCCTTGAAAGAAAGGTTCGAATATTTGGCTTTGTTCGGCTTCCGGGATGCCCCGACCCTGATCACAAACCCATAGCGTAACGGACCCGTTGACGAGAGCGCTATCCACCAGAATGCGGCCATCTTCAGGACTGAATTTGATTGCGTTCGACAGTAGGTTGTCGAGGATGGTCTCCAGCTGACTGCGATCAACATGGAGGGTGGTGGCTGCGATGTGGGTGTCGACCTGAATACGGCGTGCGTTCAACGGCAACTGGTGCCGTGCCAGAACCGTTGTGAGGACGTCGGGCAGGGATTGTGGCGTCGCCGGCGGCTGCGTGTCGTCTCGTACCAGATTGCTGTACCGTAGCAGGTCTTCAATACGTCGTTGCAATTCACGGCTGCTGCTGTCCATGATTTCAACAATACTGCGCTGGCCTGTATTCAGGTTCCCCGCAAGTTCGTCGCTGAGGAGGCCGACACCCTCACGCAGAGAAGCGAGCGGCGTTTTCAGTTCATGCGAGACATGACGTAGAAAACGCAGTTTCTGTTCTTCCAGCGCTTGTAATCGCTGCCGCAACCAGTCTATTTCGCGCCCAAGCTCGATCATGTCTTGCGGCCCGCTGATGGCCGGCAAGGGATCCAGATTGGCCCGTCCCAATTGCTGGATCGAAGCCTTGAGCTGCTTGATCGGACGGTTGATCATCCAGGAAAAGACCGTGGCGAGCACCAGCGTCAACGGAATCAGCGCCAGCGCTAGCACAATGAGGCGCTGGCGGGTGGATTTGACCTTGGTCTCAAGCGTCAGCAGTTCCTGCTGCACCGCAGCGTCGGATTGCGATTGCAGGGTGCGCGCTGACGTGTGGAGTACGTCGAAGCTGGGGTTAAGCGTATGGAATTGCGTGCTGTCGAGGAACGTGCCGGGTTTTAGCTGGGGATACAGCGCCCGGCTGCGCGTTTCAAGCTGGGTCAGGGTGACGCGGGAAGGCGTGTCGACAAGTTGCGTATCAAGCCTGTTCAATTGCGCACGCAGGTCCTCGTAGCGCATACGAAGCGTGGAGGCAAAGTCCGCATCCTGCAGTAAGTGGTACTGCCCGGCAGCGCGCTGCAGCTCGTTAATCGATTCAACCACCAGCCGCACGTCACGCGTGATGGCGAGGCTGGAGCGGGTGAACTGGCGTTGGGTGTCGACCACGCCCTGCAGAATGTGTATTGCGTTGATCAACCCGCTGGCGAGCGGGACGGTCAGCACACCCATGGCCACAATGACCAGGATGGTGAACGAGCGGGGGTAATAGGGGCCAGGCAGCATCCGCGTAAAAATCGGTGGCATGGCTTCAGCATTCCCCTCTCGGTGAACAGCGCATGGACGATGATCGTCCATGCGCATGTGGCGGGTTACAGCAGGTCGAGATAGCCCAGTATGCCTTTTGCAGCTTCGCGTCCTTCGTACACTGCGGTGACCACCAGGTCGGAGCCTCGCACCATGTCGCCACCGGCGAAGATCTTTGGGTTGGCGGTCTGGAACGTGTGCGGCTGGCCCTTGGCGATGACGCGGCCCCCTTGATCGATTGCGATCTGATGCTGTTCGAACCACGGCTGCGGATTGGGACGGAATCCAAAAGCGACAATCACGCGGTCAGCCGGAATTATTTCCTCCGAGCCCGGAATGACCACCGGGGTGCGGCGACCGCGTGCGTCGGGTGGGCCGAGTTCGGTGGTGACGAGTTTGACACCTTCGACCTTGCCGTTGCCGACGATTTCAACCGGCTGACGGTTCCACAAAAACTGTACGCCTTCTTCCTTGGCATTGCCGACTTCGCGCTTGGAACCGGGCATGTTTGCTTCGTCGCGGCGGTAAGCACACTTGACCGACTCGGCCCCCTGGCGGATGGCGGTACGGTTGCAATCCATCGCGGTATCTCCGCCGCCCAGCACCACGATGCGCAGGCCTTTCGTGTCCTGGTAAACCTCGTCGGGTTTGGCCAGATCGAGACATTTCCGCACGTTGGAAATCAGGAAGGGCAGCGCTTCCAGCACGCCGGGCAGGTCTTCGCCAGGGAAGCCGCCCTTCATGTAGGTGTAGGTGCCCATGCCCATGAACACGGCATCGTAGTCGTCGAGAAGGGTCTGCATCGACACATCTTTGCCGATGTCGGTATTGAGGCGGAACTCGACGCCCATGCCTTCCAGCACTTCGCGGCGGCGTGTCATCACCCACTTTTCCATCTTGAACTCGGGGATACCAAAAGTGAGCAGGCCGCCGATCTCATCGTAGCGGTCGAACACCACCGGGGTCACGCCGCTGCGTGCCAGCACGTCGGCGCACCCCAGGCCGGCAGGCCCGGCGCCGATGATGGCGACCTTCTTGCCGGTCGGCACCACCTGGCTCATGTCGGGACGCCAGCCGGCCTTGAAGGCTTCTTCGGAAATGTATTTCTCGACCTGGCCGATAGTGACGGCGCCGAAGCCGTCGTTCAGCGTACAGGCGCCTTCACACAGTCGGTCTTGCGGACAGACACGGCCGCACACTTCGGGCAATGAATTGGTCTGGTGCGACAGTTCGGCCGCTTCAAACAACCGACCTTCTTCCACCAGCTTGAGCCAGTTGGGGATGTAATTGTGCACTGGACACTTCCACTCGCAATACGGGTTGCCGCATTCGAGGCAGCGGCCGGATTGCTCCTGCGCATGTCCGGCGTCCATGGGGGCGTAGATTTCGCGAAACTCGTGCTTGCGCACGGCTGCGTCGGTTTTTTCACCATCGCGTCGTGCCTGCTTCAAAAACTGGAAAACGTCACCCATCTTATGCACTCACTGCTTCACGTTTCTGGCCGGGAATGTCCTCGACCAGATCTTCAATTGAAATACGCTTCGGTTTGATCAGCCAGACCTTCGTCAGCGTGGCGTCGAAATCGTCCAGTAATGCCCGGCCGTGCGCGCTTCCGGTCAAGGTCACATGGCGTTCGATTTGCGCCTTGAGGAAGATGCGGAACGGCTCGGTCTCATCGCTGGTAATGCGCGTCAGCTCGACCATTTCCTTGTTGGTCTTCGACATGAAATCGCCTGCGTCGTCGACCACAAAGGCCATACCGCCGCTCATACCGGCGCCGAAGTTAAGTCCGGTTGCGCTCAGCACGATGATCACGCCGCCCGTCATGTATTCGCAGCCGTGGTCGCCGATGCCTTCCACGACGGCCAGCGCGCCGGAGTTGCGCACGCCGAAGCGCTCGCCGCCGATGCCTGCCGCGTAGAGTTCGCCGCCGGTGGCGCCATACAAACAGGTGTTGCCGATCAGCGTGTTGCGGTGCGCTTCAAAGGTCGAGGCGCGCGGCGGATAAATCACCACGCGTCCGCCGCCCATGCCCTTGCCGACGTAGTCGTTGGCATCGCCTTCCAAAGTCAGGGTGAGTCCCTTATGATTCCACACGCCAAAGCTCTGGCCGGCGGAGCCGGTCAGGTTGATGCGCAGGGTGTCGTCCGGCAAGCCTTGGCCGCCGTGCGCCTTGGCAATTTCACCCGACAGGCGGGCGCCGATGGAGCGGTTGACGTTGCGTACCGTGTAGCTAAGCTCGATCGGGGTGCTGCTCTTGATTGCGGACAGGGCATCCACCACCATTTTTTCGGCCAGCTCACCCTTGTCGAACGAGGGGTTGCGGTCCTGCTGCGAAAAACGCGGTGCGTCGGCAGGAATGGTGCCTTGCGAAAGCAGTGCGCCGAGATTCAGGCGGCCTTGGCGCGGCGTGTCGCCAGTCGAAATATCCAGCAAATCGGTGCGGCCGATCAGATCGGTCAAGTTGCGGATGCCTAATGACGCCATCAGTTCGCGGGTTTCTTCGGCAACGAACTTGAAGTAGTTCACCACCATGTCGGGCAGGCCGATGAAGTGATCGCGGCGCAGGGTTTCATTCTGTGTCGCCACGCCGGTGGCACAGTTGTTCAGATGGCAGATGCGCAGATATTTGCAGCCCAGTGCGACCATCGGGCCGGTACCGAAACCGAAGGATTCCGCACCCAGAATCGCCGCCTTGATGACGTCGAGTCCGGTCTTGAGGCCGCCGTCGGTCTGTACCCGTACGCGTCCCCGCAAACCATTCGCGCGCAATACTTGCTGCGCTTCGGACAGGCCGAGTTCCCACGGCGAACCGGCGTATTTCACGCTGGCGAGCGGGCTGGCACCGGTGCCGCCGTCGTAGCCGGAAATGGTGATGAGGTCGGCATAGGCTTTGGCCACGCCGGCGGCAATCGTGCCGACGCCGGGCTCGGCCACCAGTTTCACCGACACCAGCGCGTCGGGATTGACCTGCTTGAGGTCGAAAATCAGCTGGGCCAGGTCTTCGATGGAATAGATGTCGTGGTGTGGCGGCGGCGAAATCAGTGGCGTGCCGGGCTTGGTGTGACGCAGGCCGGCGATCATCACCGACACCTTGTCGCCCGGCAATTGTCCACCCTCGCCGGGCTTGGCGCCCTGCGCAATCTTGATCTGCAGCACTTCGGCATTGACCAGATAAGTTGCGGTGACGCCGAAACGGCCGGAGGCAACCTGCTTGATCTTGGAGGTCTTGGAGGTGCCGTAGCGCTTGGGGTCTTCGCCGCCTTCGCCCGAGTTGGAGCGGCCGCCGATGCGGTTCATGCCTTCGGCCAGCGCTTCGTGCGCCTCGGGCGATAGCGCGCCGAGCGACATACCCGCGGAGTCGAAGCGCTTGAGAATGGCTTCCAGCGGCTCGACGTCTTCCAGCGCAATCGGCATGGCACCGGTTTTGAGCTTCATCAGGTCACGCAGCATCGCCACGGGACGTGTGTTGACGAGTTCGGAATATTTCTTGAATTCGGCGTAGTCGCCCGATTGCACGGCTTTCTGCAGTTGCTGAACCACGTCCGGGTTGTAGGCGTGGAACTCCTCACCGAACATGAACTTGAGCAAGCCGCCGGCCGGCAGCGGGCGCAGCGGATTGAATGCGTTCTTGTGCAGCAGTTTCTGGTCGGATTCGAAATCTTCGAAGTTGGCGCCGGAGATACGCGACACCGTGCCCTTCAGGCACAGTGCGACCACTTCTTCATTCAGGCCGACGCCCTCGAACAGTTGTGCACCGCGGTAGCTCGCCACCAGCGAAATGCCCATTTTGGAGAGCACCTTGTACAGCCCCTTGTCCATGCCCTTGCGGAAGTTGGACAGCGCTTTGTCGAAGCCGGGCTTGATCTCACCGGTTTTGACGAATTCGCCGATGATCTGATACGCCAGATAGGGATAGACCGCCGTTGCGCCATAGCCGATCAGGCAGGCGTAGTGGTGGGGATCGCGCACGGTGCCGGTTTTCACCACGATGTTGGCGTTGCAACGCAGGCCGGCGGCTATCAAGGCATGGTGTACCGCGCCGGTGGCGAACAGCGCATGGATCGGCAGGCGGTCCTTGGCGAGGTTGCGGTCGGACAGCACCAGAATGATCTGGCCGTCGCGCACGGCAGCGATGGCGCGCTCGGTCAATTCCTTGAGCGCGGTTTCCAGCGTGGCCGTGGACGGGTCGTAGTGCAGGTCGAGCGTGACGTTGGTAAAAGCCGGGTCGTCCAGGTTTAGCAGCGTGTCGAACGCTTCTTTCGACAGCAGCGGGGTATGGACTTCCACCCGATGTGCGTGCTCGGGCGTTTCGTGAAATAGGTTGCGTTCGGGTCCGAAGGTGGTATTGAGCGACATCACGATCGCTTCGCGGATCGGATCGATCGGCGGGTTGGTGACCTGGGCAAACTGTTGACGCAGGTAGTCGAACGGCGAACGCACTTTTTGCGACAGCACGGCCATGGGCGTGTCGTCGCCCATCGAACCAATCGCTTCCGCGGCGTTTTCCGCCAACACGCGAATGATCTGGTCGCGTTCTTCGAAGCTGACGTTGAAGAGTTTCTGGTGTGTCAGCAGGGTGGCCGTATCCATCACCGCCATGTCGGCGTCCTGATGGATCGACAGATCGAATTTGACCGCATTGGCCTTGAGCCACTCGCGATAAGGCTGGCGACCTTTCAGTTCATTGTCGATATCGGCCGACAACAGCAGGCGACCGGTTTCGAGATCAGCCGCAATCATCTGGCCGGGCTTGACGCGACCCTTGCGTTCGACGTTGGCCGGGTCGATCGGCCATACGCCGACTTCGGAGGCGATGGTGAGGATGCGGTCCTTGGTCAGCACCCAACGTGCCGGGCGCAGGCCGTTGCGGTCTAGCGTACAGGCAGCGTAGCGGCCATCGGTCAACACGATGCCGGCGGGGCCATCCCACGGCTCCATGTGCATCGAGTTGTATTCGTAGAAGGCGCGAATGTCGGGATCCATCGACTCGACGTTCTGCCAGGCCGGCGGAATCACCAGACGCAGCGCACGGAACAGACCCGTGCCGCCCATCACCAGACCTTCGACCATGTTGTCGAGGCTCATCGAATCCGACCCCTGGGTGCCGACGATGGGACGGATGTCGTCCATGTTCGGGATCAGCGGGGTCTCGAACTTCTGCTCGCGGGCGCGGCTCCAGTTACGGTTGCCTTGCACCGTGTTGATCTCGCCATTGTGCGCCAGATAGCGGAACGGCTGTGCCAGCCGCCACTGTGGCCAGGTATTGGTGGAGAAACGTTGGTGGAACACGACCAGGCTCGACGCAAACCGCTCATCGTTGAGATCGGGGTAAAACACCGGTAGGTTGTCCGGCATCACCAGGCCTTTGTAGCTGATGACGCGGCACGACAATGTTGGCAGGTAGAACACCGGATCGGTGGTCTCCAGCGCTTTTTCGGCGCGGCGGCGGGCGATATAGAGCTTGCGTTCGAAATCATCCTCGCTCATGCCGGCGCGGGCATTAATGAATATTTGCTCGATATGCGGCAGTGATTCCATCGCCGATTCGCCACACACCGTGGAATTCGTTGGCACCTGGCGGAATCCGGCAACCACGAGGCCTTGTGCCTCGAGTTCGGTTTTCAGTGTGGTCCGCGCATAGGCTTGCGGGGTGTCGTCGCGTGACAAAAACAGCAATCCAGCGGCATACAGCTCATCCAGCGCAAAGCCGGCTTCGGTAGCCACTTCGCGCAGGAATGCATCCGGCTTCTTGAACAAGAGGCCGCAACCGTCACCCGACAAACCGTCCGCCGCAATCGCGCCGCGGTGCGTCATGCAGGCCAGCGAGCTGATCGCGTTCTGCACCAGCGTGTGGCTGGGCTGATTGTCCATCTGCGCAATCAAGCCAAAGCCGCAGCTATCCTGCTCAAAATCGGGGGAATAAAGCGTTCCGTCCAGTTGGCGTTGTCGTTCCATAGTTCTGTGTGCTCAGGCAACAGCGGCCTGCCCGGAGGCAAGCCGCAAAATTAAAGCGAAAAGTGCGGCATTTTAATCCCGTCTGACGGTTGGAGCAACGTGTGCCCCTTGTTTCAGCAAGGGATAGGAATCGCGAGGAACCCGGAATTGGAGTTCAGAACCCCCGGAAAATTCCGGCCAGGCTGGGCTTGCTTGAATATCGTCAGGGCACTGGCCGGGTGTTCAGGCCGGGGCTGGCGTCATGCAAAGTGTTCGGCTTCGGCGAGCGCTTTGCCCTGCTGGTCCTTGGCGGAAAGTGCGGGTACGCCGACATGGGGCCACGGAATTGCGATGGCCGGGTCATTCCAGGCAATGCAGCGCTCGTGTTCCGGCGCGTAGTAATCGGTGGTTTTGTAGAGAAACTCCGCCGTTTCCGAGAGCACGACAAAGCCATGCGCAAAGCCTTCTGGTACCCACATTTGGCAGTTGTTCTCAGCCGACAGCATTTCGCCGACCCATTGCCCAAAGGTGGGCGAGGATTTGCGGATATCGACCGCCACATCGAACACTTCACCCTGGACGACGCGTACCAGCTTGCCCTGGGGTTGATGGACTTGATAGTGCAGGCCACGCAACACGTTTTTGGCCGAACGCGAATGGTTGTCCTGCACAAAGTCCACGTGCCTGCCGATTGCGGCTTCAAACCTGGCTTGATTGAAGCTTTCGAAAAAGAAGCCTCGCTCATCGCCAAATACCTTGGGTTCGAGCAGGATGACGTCGGGGATGGCAAGCGGTGTGGCTTTCATCAGAAGACTTTTTCCTTGAGGATGCGCATCAAATACTGCCCATAGCCGTTTTTACTCAGCGGCTGCGCCAGCTTTTCAAGCTGGGCGGCGTCGATCCACTGATGCCGGTAGGCGATCTCCTCCGGGCAGGCGACCTTAAGGCCCTGGCGGTTTTCCAGGGTGGCAATGAACTGGCTGGCCTCGAGCAGCGATTCGTGGGTGCCGGTGTCCAGCCAGGCATAACCTCGGCCCATGATTTCAACATTGAGCGACCCTTGTTCCAGATACAAGCGATTGAGGTCCGTGATTTCCAGCTCGCCGCGCGGCGAGGGTTTAAGGCTTTTCGCCAGCTCGACCACTTGTCGGTCGTAGAAATAGAGGCCGGTCACCGCATAACTGGATTTGGGGTGTTGGGGCTTTTCTTCCAGTGAGAGCACTTTGCCGCTGGCTTCGAATTCGGCCACGCCATAGCGTTCGGGGTCTTGCACATGGTAGGCGAAGACGCTGGCACCTTCCGTGCGTATTACCGCGCTATTCAATAGCAAATGGAAGTCATGGCCATAGAAGATGTTATCGCCCAGCACCAGGGTCGTCAGGTCATCGCCAATGAAGGATTCCCCGATGAGGAAGGCTTGCGCCAGACCATCAGGCGAAGGTTGCACGGCGTATTGTAGATTCAGGCCCCATTGCGCGCCATCGCCCAGCAGTTGCTCGAAGCGTGGGGTGTCGTGGGGGGTGGAGATGATGAGAATGTCGCGTATCCCTGCCAGCATCAGCGTGCTGAGCGGGTAGTAGATCATGGGCTTGTCGAACACCGGCAACAGCTGCTTGCTGATGGCCAGCGTGGCAGGGTGCAACCGGGTGCCGGAACCGCCAGCGAGGATGATGCCTTTGCGTTGGGTCATGAGGATTTCTCGAGCGTTTCGGTCAGCATGCGGGTGATGCCATCTTGCCAGTGAGGCAGCTGCAGATTGAAGGTGGTTTGTAGTTTTCGGGTGTCCAGGCGCGAGTTAAGTGGACGTTGGGCGGCGGTGGGAAACGCGCTGCTGGGGACAGCTTGAATAGCGTCTGATGCAACCTTGATCCCGGCATCCGCCTGGCGAGCAAATTCGATCACGAAGCGAGCATAGTCATACCAGGAAGTCTGGCCACCGGCCGCGAGGTGATAGAGGCCGCCAAGCTCAGGGCGCTGCATCGCGGAGCGAATGGCGTGGGCGGTGACGTCTGCCAGCAGATCGGCCCCGGTAGGCGCACCGATCTGGTCGTTGATGACGGCGAGATGATCGCGCTCCCGGGCCAGACGCAGCATGGTTTTGGCGAAATTGCCGCCGCGTGCGGCGTAGACCCAGCTGGTGCGGAAAATGAGGTGCTGGCAACCCGAGGCCCGTATGGCGGCTTCGCCTTCCAGTTTGGTTTGACCGTAGACGTTGAGTGGACCCGTGGGGTCGGTTTCCAGCCACGGCGTGTCGCCGCTGCCGTCAAATACATAATCGGTGGAATAGTGAATCAGCCAGGCCCCGCTGCGTTGGGCCTCTTGGGCCAGTACGCCCGGCGCCAGTGCATTGAGGGCGCGGGCCAGCTCGGGTTCGCTCTCGGCGCGGTCGACCGCAGTATGGGCGGCGGCATTGACGATGACGTCCGGAGCGACCGCGCGAACTGTCTGGGCGATGCCCGCCAGGTCGGTCAAATCGCCGCACAGTGCCTGGCTGTCGGACGCCAGCGCCACCAGTTCGCCCAGCGGCGCCAGGCTGCGCTGCAATTCCCAGCCGACCTGGCCATTTTTACCGAATAGCAAGATTTTCACGCGGCGCGTCCGCTGTAGTTTTTTTCGACCCACTCGCGATACGTACCGGACTGGACGTGCGCGATCCAGTCCGGGTTGTCCAGATACCACTTCACGGTTTTGCGTATGCCGGTGTCGAAGGTTTCGGCGGGCTTCCAGCCGAGTTCGCTCGCCATTTTGCTGGCGTCGATGGCGTAGCGGCGATCATGACCAGGGCGGTCGGTGACGTAGGTAATTTGCTCGGAATACGGTTGGCCGTCTGCCCGAGCGTGGAATTCGTCGAGCAGGGTGCAAATGATGTGGACGATGTCGAGGTTGGGTTTTTCATTCCAGCCGCCAATGTTGTAGATCTCGCCGACGATGCCGGCTTCCAGTACGCGTCGAATCGCGCTGCAATGGTCGGTGACGTAGAGCCAGTCGCGGATTTGCTGGCCGTCGCCATACACTGGCAGAGGTTTCCCCGCGAGGGCATTGACGATCATCAGCGGGATAAGCTTTTCCGGAAACTGATACGGCCCGTAGTTGTTGGAGCAGTTGGTGGTGAGCACCGGCAAGCCGTAGGTGTGATGATAGGCCCGCACCAGGTGGTCGCTGGCGGCCTTGCTCGCGGAATACGGGCTGTTGGGCGCGTAGCGGTGGGTTTCGGTAAAAGCCGGATCGTCTTTGCTGAGTGAGCCATAGACTTCATCAGTGGAGACATGCAGAAAGCGGAAGTCTTGCCTGGCATCGCCCTGCAGGCCGTTCCAGTGGGCACGCACCGCTTCCAGCAGGCGAAACGTGCCCACAATATTGGTCTGGACGAAGTCTTCCGGACCGTGGATGGAACGGTCGACATGGCTCTCGGCGGCGAAATTGATCATGGCGCGGGGTTGATGCTGGGCGAGCAATTGGGCCACCAGCGTGGCGTCGCCGATGTCACCCTGCACAAAAATATGCCGCGCATCGTCGTCCAGCGAGGCCAGGCTTTCGCGATTGCCGGCGTAGGTCAGCAGGTCAAGATTAATGACGGCTTCGTCTGACTGGGCCAGCCAGTCCAGCACAAAATTTGCCCCGATAAAGCCTGCACCACCCGTCACCAGAATGCTCATTTTTATTCAATTCCCTGATTGCTGCGACTGCCGCGCCGTGAACTCGAGCCGTAACCATGATGAATCCTGAAGGCGGCTTTGCGTGAGCGGGCGGCGGTTTAAACCGTAACATGCCCGCCAATGTATCAACGACTTGCAGTGCTTTGAAAGAAGGCGGTTATTCTAACCCCGAAGCAGACAGGGGGTTTATAGCCATGCCCCTTACACGGATGTGTCTTGCCTGTGTCCACCGAATGCCGTTATATCGCTAGACAGAACAGGTCTTCGGTAACGCCATGACCGCCTTGATGAGCAAGATTCTGGAAAGGAGTGTACGGATGCGCTACACGTACACGACTTGTTTGGGTAAACTTTGGGGGTTATGTAGTTCACGCGGACGGATCTCTTCGCCGTGCTGTCACCAATCAAGGAACGTCCCATGTTGAACGAAACTGCACGCTTAGCCGAGCACCACTGCGATGTGCTGGTGATCGGCGGTGGCCCCGCGGGCTCGACCGCCGCCGCGCTGCTGGCAGAAAAGGGGCATCAGGTCACGCTGCTGGAAAAAGCGCATCACCCCCGGTTTCACATCGGCGAATCCTTGTTGCCGGCCAATTTGCCGCTGTTCGACACACTGGGCGTGCGCGATGAGATCGAGGCCATCGGCATGGAGAAATGGGGGGCGGAATTCGTTTCGCCCTGGCACGAACACCGTCAGGTATTTGAATTTGGTGACGCCTGGGATAAATCCATGCCGCGCTCATTTCAGGTGCGGCGATCCGATTTTGACGAAATCCTGATTCGTAATGCAGCGCGTAAAGGCGCTGAAGTCATTGAAGGCTGCCGCGTGCGCAACGTGGAATGGCTGCCCAACGACGCGGGTGCCGTTGTCCACGCCGAACACGACAGCGGTGCACGCGAAACTTGGCGCTGCCGTTTTCTGCTTGATGCGTCGGGTCGCGATACCTTGCTGGGCAACCAGTTAAAGGTGAAACAACGCAATCCCCGCCACAACAGTGCTGCCCTGTATGGGCATTTCAAAGGCGCGCAGCGGCTTGAAGGCCGGCAGGCAGGCCACATCAGCATTTTCTGGTTTGAGCACGGCTGGTTCTGGTTCATACCGCTGTCAGATGGCAGCACCAGTGTCGGCGCGGTGGTCTGGCCGCACATCATGAAAACCCGCAACAAGCCGCCGGCTGATTTTCTGATGGACCTGATCGCGCAGTGCCCTGCACTGGCAGAGCGATTGCGTCACGCTGAGTTGATGTCGGAGGTGGAGGCCACCGGCAATTTCTCTTATTCCTGTGACCGTACCCACGGCGCCCGATACCTGCTGTTGGGCGATGCCTATGCGTTCATCGATCCGGTTTTTTCATCCGGCGTGATGCTGGCCATGCAGAGCGCGTTTGTGGGCGCCGATGCCGTTGATGTCTGTCTGCGCCAACCGGAAAAATCCGCAATGGCGCTCAAGCAGTTCGACAAGGTGGTGAAACACGGGCCCAAGGAATTTTCCTGGTTTATCTACCGCGTCACCAATCCGACCATGCGCAACCTGTTCATGTCGCCGCGCAACATCTTTCGGGTCAAGGAGGCACTGCTTTCTGTTCTCGCCGGCGACATCTACGGGAAAACGCCGATCTGGCCTTCGCTATGGGCATTCAAAACGATTTATTACCTGGCGTCTCTGGGCAACCTGAGGCATACGGTCGCAGCCTGGAAGCGCCGCAAACAGAATGTTCGCTACGTGGATAACCCAGAAGGCGCCAATTGCCAATGAAGCCGGGGGAAGCGATTTTGCGGCTGGAGTATCTGTCTGCCTCCCAGCTTGCTGAGTTGACGCCGGCCGAATCCGGCAGCGTGCTGGGAGGCATGTGCTTTTCGCATCAGGCGATGGCGCCCAGCAAGCTGGGTTTGCCTTTTCTTTCGGTGGATATGGCGATGCCGTCATCAGAAGAGGGCCATTGCGAGGTCTGGCACAGCGATGAGCCATTGACGTCCGGACAGTTGGGCGCGATTCGTTACCGCCAAAACGAGACCCTGTTGTTTGGCTGCCTGAGCCTCGACGAAATGGCTGTGAACGCTTCCAAGGAGGGGCACTCGCCGTTGCAGTCCGCAACAGAAACGGCCTATCAACGCATCTTCGCGTTACTCGAAGCGCAAGGCTACACATCGCTGTTTCGGGTATGGAATTACTTTTCCGGGATCAATGCGGAAAGTCACCATATCGAGCGCTATCGCCAGTTCAACATTGGCCGTCAGGAAGCATTCCTGGCGCATGGCCGGTCTGTCATCGATGGCGTGCCGGCTGCGTGTGCACTGGGTTCCGCCACGGGCGGCCTGAATATTGCCTTTCTGGCGACACGGGCTAAGGTGCTGGGCATTGAAAATCCGCGCCAGGTCAGTGCCTATCATTATCCCAGCCAATATGGCCCCCGCACGCCCACCTTTGCGCGTGCCGGGCTGGCCAACCTGGGCGGGCGTGACGTGTTGTTCGTTTCCGGCACCGCCAGCATCGTGGGCCATCAGACCTTGCATCATGGCGATGTGGCCGCGCAAACGCGGGAATGCCTGCAAAACATCGCAGCGGTGGTCGAGGAAGCCAATCGCCAGGCCACACAGGCTGACTTTCGGCTCGACCAGTTTGTCTACAAGGTCTACGTCCGCAATCCGGAAAACCTGGCACAGGTACGCCGCGAAATAGCCGACTATTTTGATAAACCGGTGTCGGTGGTTTTCCTGCAGGCTGACATTTGCCGGGCGGATTTGCTGGTTGAAATCGAGGCCTCGGGTGGGCACCTTACGCCGCTCGACAAGTCGAAGCCGGATTAACCGCCCCGATGCCCCGATGCTGTTCTTCCTTTCCTTTGTTTGCGCTGTTGAATTTCAGCCGCACCATCCATGCGCGCTGAAATGATGTCCTTGCCGAAGCGCTGGTTGCGTCGCAGCCATGAATATGGCGTGCTGTGGCTGGGACTGGGGTTGCTCGGCACGATTTGCCTGGCCTGGATGCTGATCGCCGTGCCGCTTATCCATGTGTTGCCAAAGCGCTGGGCCAGTTCCTTCGGGCGCAGGGCATCCACACACTTGACCCGTTTTTTCCTTCACGCGCTCACGCTGATTGGCGCCTGTCGCTTCGACCTCACCGAACTCGACGCCCTGCGAACCGAAGGCCCGATGCTCATCGCGCCCAACCACCCCTGTCTGCTCGATGCCCTGTTGGTCATTTCACGGCTTCCCAACATTGCGTGCATCGTCAAGGCTGACGTGTTTGACAATCTCTTCTTTGGCGCAGCCGCCCGGTTGGCGGGCCACATACGCAACGACGCCCAGTTGAGTATGATCAAGCAATCGGTGGCCGATCTGAAAAATGGCAGCCACTTGCTGGTCTTTCCGGAGAGTACGCGCACGACCCGCTGGCCGATCAACCACTGCAAGGGCACCACCGCGCTGATCGCCATCCGGGCCAAGGTGCCGATCCAGACTGTATTCATCGAAACCGACTCGGCCTTCCTGGGCAAGGGCTGGCCGTTGTTCCGTTGCCCGTCGTTTCCAGTCACCTTCCATGTTCGTCTGGGTCGTCGGTTTGATCCGCCAGAAAAGACCGGCACCTTCACTGCGGATCTCGAGTGCTATTTCATTGACCAGCTACGCCATGCCCCTCATTTTTTGTCGCCCGAGGCCCCGCAGGCGCCGGAATGTGACGCCGTGCAGACATCATGACCGCACCTGAGATAACGATTTCCGCCAGCCATCTGGTGTTGATCCCCAGCTACAACCCGGGTGAACAAGTCTATGAAACCGTGCGGGCGGCACGCACCCACTGGGCGCCCGTGTGGGTCGTGGTGGACGGCAGCACCGATGGGACCGCTGACGGATTGAAAGACATGGCGGCAACCGACCCCGGCCTCAAGGTGTGGGTGCTGCCCGAAAACCAGGGCAAAGGCGCCGCCGTGCAGCACGGATTGGACCTGGCAGCCCAGCAGGGTTACACCCACGCCCTGACGATGGACTCCGATGGTCAGCATCCCGCCGATTTGATTCCTGCGTTCATGGCCGCATCCCAACAATCGCCCGATGCGATGGTGCTCGGCGTGCCGGTGTTCGATGCTGATGCCCCCGCGCTGCGCGTGCAGGGCCGCAAGGTGTCCAACGGCTGGGCCAATCTGGAAACCCTGTGGGCGGGCATCGGCGATTCGCTGTATGGCTTTCGGGTTTATCCGGTTGAGCCACTGCGTCAGGTGATGCGCGGCCAGCGCTGGATGCGCCGGTTTGATTTCGACCCCGAGGCCGTCGTGCGTTTGTGCTGGCGCGGCGTGCGCCCCGTCAATCTGCCGGCGCCGGTGAAGTACCTGCGCGCTGACGAGGGCGGGGTGTCTCATTTCAACTATCTGCGCGACAACGCCTTATTGACCTGGATGCATACCCGGCTGATGCTGGGGTTTTTGCTGCGCCTGCCATGGCTTGTGCTGCGGCGCCTCAGGGCCTGACCTATCATGAGAGATCATGTTTTGTTGCATCGTCCGAACGGCAGGCAATTTGATGTTTGCGACTACAGTTTGCCAGCTGGCCTGACCTGATTAATTCGATTTTTTACCCTTGCCTCAAGTAACGGCCTACCCATCAGGAATCAAATCAAGCCCATGCCTACCTTGTTTCTCCCCCTTCGATTGGCACTGCATGGTGCGCTAGCTTTCACCTGCGTGCTGAGCGTGTCTGCACTCGCAGAGACCCCGATTCACCCCGCCGATAAATGGGAAGTGGCCGTCGAGGCGGGTTATCTGAAAAAAATCCGGAACAACACCCCGCTGGACTACACCATCGCGCCCCTTCAGGTGGCCTGGCGCTCGCCTGCCATGTTCGACCTGTGGCAGGGTGACAGTGGCGCCCGGTTGACGGTGCGTCATCGTGTGTCGGTTCTCTATGAATCGTATTTGAAGGGCGCAGAAGACTATTTTGTGGGTATTGCCGGAGCGCCCAGCCTGGAGTGGTGGGCAGCGGATCAAAAATCCGCACTGTTTTTCGAGATCGGCGGCGGCGCCGGTTTCACCAATTCGAACAATACCCCCGGCGGGCAAGGCCAGGACTTCACCTTCAACTGGTTTAGCCAGCTGGGCACGCGTTACCAGTTCACCAAAAAGCAGGCGATCACCGCAGCTGCTTATTTCACCCATCATTCCAATCTTGGAATGACCAATCCCAATCCGGGTATCGACGTATTGGGCCTGAATCTCGGCATGGTGTGGCAGCTTGACTGATTCATCATCGACCCCCACAAACAGAACGGAGCACCCCATTTCCCACGAACCCCATCCCCCTCTGACTGAGTATTACAACAGTGAACAAGAACGCCGCGGTTTCGTCGGCAAGATCTTCGATCGCACCGCTTCGGATTACGACCGCATCGATCGTCTGCTGGCGCTGGGTAGTGGCCCCTGGTATCGCAATCAGGCCCTGCAACGGGCGGGACTGAAACCCGGCATGCGTATTGTCGACATTGGCGTCGGCACCGGTCTGGTGGCGCGCGAAGCCGTGAAACTGGTGGGCGATCCCGCGCTGGTGATTGGTGTCGACCCCAGTGTGGGCATGATGTCGCAAGCCGATTTGCCCGGCGTGCAGCTGGTGGAAGGCCGGGCAGAATCCATCCCGTTTCCTGATGCCAGTTTCGACTTCCTCAGCATGGGCTACGCGCTACGCCATATCGGCGACCTCTCCGCCGCGTTCAGCGAATTTCACCGCGTACTCAAGCCGGGTGGCCGTTTGTGCCTACTCGAAATCACCAAGCCGGAGCGCGCCTGGAGCCAGTTCCTGCTCAAAAGCTACATGCGCGGGGTCGTGCCGGTGCTCGCCCGACTGGTTGGCAGCAGTGCCGAGTCGGCCAAGCTGTGGCGTTATTACTGGGACACCATCGAAGCCTGCGTACCGCCGAGCGGGGTGATTGATACGCTGACGGATGCGGGATTCAGCGGCGCAAAACGCCACATTGAAACGCCCGCGCTGTCGATTTTTGCTGAATATCAGGCGGTTAAGCCGGGCTGAATCGCGCGCTGCAATAGGCATCCGTTCGCTTCATCATAACGAGCACTCCGGGGGTAGGTTATAGCCGGGAATATTGCAGAACGGCTGACCGTGGGCCGGGGGTAGCCCGGCTGATAGTCACTTTTCTTGTCTCGCCTAGAAAAGTGACCAAAAGAAGGCGACCCCAACATCCCCGAATTCCCGGAAACCGAGCCTGCCGGGTGGGCGACAAAGAACTCGCCCCGCTTTTGCTGTTTTAAATTTGTTTTTTGTGAGCGGGTCTCAAACACCTTTGCCGCTGATCCACCCGGCAGGCTCAGTTTCCGGCGGGGCTGCGAGGGGGAGAAAGTCAAAGCCAGCGCGGTGGTGAATGAAGGTTACTCTTTGAGTCTACGCAACGCCGAGCTGAGCGGACGCACCTCAATGTCGCCCCGCCACCGTCACCCCTATCTTCGGCAACCACCGCCGCAAGCCCGGCGTCGTGATCACCGTGCTGAAAATCGCCATCAGCACCAGCATGGTGAACACCTGCTGCGAGATGACGCCGAGGTCGTAGCCGATGTTGATGACGATTAGCTCCATCAGGGCGCGGGTGTTCATCATGATGCCGAGCAGTTTTCCCTCAACATGTGACATCCCCGCCCAGCGCGCAGCAAGATAGCTGGCGCCAAATTTCCCCAGTGTTGCCAGTGCGATCAGGAGCACACACCACCCCCATGCAGCGGCCGAATCGAGGCTGCCGATATGTGTGCGCAGGCCGGTATAGGTGAAGAAAATCGGCAGGAAAAAAACCATGACGAAGTGACCGATGCGTTCTTTCCAGGCGTCGACGAGTTCGTGTTCGTCGTGCAGGATCACGCCCATCATGAAGCCGCCAAAGATGGCGAAAATACCGATCTGATACGTGGTCATCGCCGAGATGAAAATGGCGGCAAGCAGAATGCCGAGCAGGTTGTGGGTGAGCTTGCCGCGGCCCGCCTTTTCGCCAACCGGTACGGCGCCGGCCTGGCTGCGACGGATGATGCGCTTCATCAGCGGCCGTACGGCCCACCACCAGACCGCAAAGAAACCCGCGACCAGCAACACCTTGCCAGCAAAGGCGGCGGCACTGAACTGTGCCAGCGTCAGCGCGGTGACCAGCGCAAGCAGCAGCCAGCCGATGACGTCGTTGATCGCGGCGGCGCTGATAGCGATAACACCAATAGGTAGGCGGGTGATTTTGAATTCGATCATCATGCGGCCGAGGATGGGCAGGGCGGTGATGGAGAATGCGGTGGCGATGAAGAGCGCTGTGGCGAGCGGGTCGATGCCAGGCGAAAGCATCGGTGCCGTCCAATACCCAAATCCAAACCCCAGCACGAACGGCGCCACCATGCCTGCCGTGGCGATGGTGGCGACGGCACGGCGGTTGTGACGGTCGGTGAGGTGCGCGAAATCAAATTCCAGGCCGATCTGGAACATCAGCAGAATCAGACCGATCTGCGACAGCATCTGCATCGGCGCGGGGGGCGTCGAGTGAAAAACGGTTTGAAACAGATCGGGTGCCAAGAGGCCAAACAGCGATGGCCCCAACAGAATACCGACAATGATTTCGCCCACCGCCGGCGACTGACCGACGCGCTGCGCCAGCAGGCCACCCAGTCGAGCGGCCAGCACGATCACGGCCAGCTGCAGAAGGGTAAAAAACAGCATGACCTCGGCCTGATGCACGGCGAGCGACGGCACAGGCGCGGCAGACATCAGATCATGCCGCCGTTTACCGAAATGATTTGGCCGGTGATGTAGCTCGCTTGTTCGGAGGCCAGAAAGCCGACCAGATCCGCCACTTCTTCCGGCCGGCCGGCGCGCTTCATCGGCACCATATTCGCGATCGCCTTGGCATCAAACACGCCCTCGATCATGTCGGTTTGAATGATGCCCGGCGCCACCGCGTTGACCGTGACCCCGCGGCTCGCCATTTCCAGCGAGAGCGTTTTGGTTGCGGCGTGCAAGGCACCCTTGGCGGCTGCGTAGTTGGTCTGCCCGCGGTTGCCGGTGATGCCGGCGATGGAGGTGATGTTGATGATGCGGCCCCAACGGCTGCGGATCATCGACAACGACAGTGGTTGGGTCACATTGAAAAAGCCGTTCAGTGAGACGTCCAGCACCGTGTGCCATTGGACAGCGCTCATGCCGGGGAACACCGCATCATCGTGGATGCCGGCGTTGTTCACCAGCACCTGAATCGGACTGTCTGCAATCAAGGTTTCCAGTGCAATCCGGCTGGCTTCGGCATCCGTGATATTGAAGGCGATGGCTTCGGCCTGGCCGCCACTTGCCCGGATGGCTTCAGCCAGCGCCTGTGCCCTGGTCAGGTTGGTGTTGGCATGGATGATGACAGCGTATCCATCGGCAGCGAGTCGACGACAAATCGCTGAACCGATGCCGCCACTGCCCCCGGTAACCAGCGCACGTTTCATAGGGGGTTCCTTGATTGATCGGTTTTCAGTTTTTCGGCATTGAGCACCACTGTCGCGCGGCCGGTCATTAAATCGCGACCGGCGGCGCTGACGCGAAAGCCATACAGAATGAGGTTGTCGTCTCCCGAAAGACGCTCCGCCTCGATGTCCAGATCGGCGTGGATGTCGTCCAGTCGTGCCACCTGACAATCGACACTGCGCACACTGGCCAGGTAGCCGGCGCCGGGTGAACTGCCGCTGGCGGCCAACAGCGCACCGTGGGCCGCCATGGCCTGGGCCGCATATTCGATTCCGCAGGCCACACCCAGCCGGTCATGCGCGCGCAGCGGATTGTCGGCGAGGCGATGACTGCTGGCGGTGCAGCGGATGTGCTGATCATCCCAGTCCGTGACAACATCGAGCAGACACATGCTGCCCTGATGCGGAATGTGGGCGAGCAGCCAGGCGTGGTCTAGCGGCATGGTTCGATGGCCACGTTTAGCCGCAGCGGTTCGAGATAGTCGAGTACAACTTCACGGGCTTGCTTGCGCGCCAAGGCCTGCAGCAAGGGCAGCCCGCGTGCCGCCGGAATTGCAAGGCGCAGGGCATCGAGTCCGGGATCGGCCAGCACATCGGGTTCGGTGTCGGTCAGGCTGACCTGGATCTGCGCCATCGACTGTGCGCTTTTCTGCGATGTCAGCGCCAGGGCAATCCCCATGGCACTGGGCAGGGGCCGCTTGGCATTCAGCGGTTCGGGGTAAGGCGAATCGTAGGCAATCAGCAGGGCGGTACTGCCCTCGACGGTGACCTGGGTCAGTGCCTCCAACAGACCGGCGCTGAAACAACTGTCATAGACGCAAAGCACGGTGGCCGGCGCCATCGCCCCGGAGGCGATGCCCCAATAGCCTGCAGGCGCGTTGTGCACCGAATTGTGGAAGCGGGTCGGCGAAATATGCCGATCCTCGGAGGCCAGCACCGCGCAGATGGCGTTGCAGTTGTCACCATCCGCGCCTGAAGACGCAAACACTGTAGAGAGCTGGCGGGCATCGAGCTGGCCCATGGCGATGGCCTCTTGTGCCACCGCAAGCGCCACCTTGACCGACACGCCCGCGCGCCGCCGCTCTGCTGGCGGCAAACCCTGCGGCGGTGGAGCCGTGATGGGGCTGGGTACGTAAGCGGCATCGCCAGTCAGCACGCCTTGGGCGGTGGGCCAATCCGGCAAGCCGGGGCCGAGCAGGCCGACGCCCTCAATCCAAGCAGTCAATATCGTGTTGGGGTTCGTCATATCACCCGGCCCGCCCTAGAACGAGGCTGCAATTGGTGCCGCCAAAGCCGAAGGAGTTGCTCAACACACGTTGCGGAGCTGAGTCACGGTTGGCGTTGAGATACTGGATGGGAATGGTGGGGTCGATGTTGATGGTGTTGACGCCCCCCGGCAGAAACCCCTGCTGCAGCGCCAATGCACCAATGATCGCTTCCAGTCCGCCAGCCGCGCCGAGGGTATGGCCGGTCGCACCCTTGGTGGAACTGCACGGCACACGGTCGCCGAACAGCGTGGCCACGGCTTTGCCTTCGGCCGCATCGTTGCTGGGCGTCGCGGTGCCGTGCAGGTTGATGTAATCGATCGCGCCAGCCTGCAGGCCGGCCGCTTTCAACGCGCCGGCCATCGCCATTTGGGCGCCCAGGCCGTCGGGATGCGGCGAAGACATATGGTAAGCATCGCTGGACTCACCCGCGCCGAGGAGCAGCACCGCGTTGGCGTCCAGGGTGCTGGGCGGGCGTTCAAGCAGAATGAACGCGGACGCTTCACCGATGGAAATGCCGGAGCGGTCCGCATCGAACGGCCGGCATGGCGTGGCGGACAGCAGTTCCAGCGAGTTGAATCCGTACAACGTGGTCAGGCACAGCGAATCGACGCCCCCGACGATGGCTGCGTCGATGAGCCCGGCTTCCATCATGCGTGCTGCCGAGGCGAACACCTTGGCGCTGGATGAACACGCAGTCGAGACTACGGCGGCCGGGCCTTCCAGTTTGAAGACATTGCGCACGAAATCGGCAACCGAATAGGCGTTATGGGTGGTGCGATAGTTGAAGTCTGCGGGGAGTTCACCGTTCGTCAGATCGCGTCGGCGGTACGCCTGCTCGGACTGCAAAACCCCTGCTGTGCTGGTGCCAAGCAATACGGCGACACGCCGCCGGCCATGGCGACCGATCGCGGCTTCCACTGCAGCCATGAAGCCATCCTGTTGCAAGCCCAGGAAGGCGAGCCGGTTGTTGCGGCAGTCAAAGTCGGTCAGGTGCGCGGGAAGCTGCACGCTATCCACCCCCGCAACCTCCCCCACAAACGTGTTCAGGTCGACCGTGTCGAACGCGCACGGCACCAGCCCGCCGCGCTGTTGACGCAATGCTGCGTGAGTGGGTTCAAGGCCGCAACCGATGGCACTGGTTGCGGTGAAGTGAGAAAGCCAGAGCGTATTCAACCCGTCAACCTATTCAGATGTAGAGCGTTTGTAATTGATTTCACCGGCGGGGTTCTTCACGTCCGGTCGGGACTTCGTGCGATGTTCGCATACCGTCGCAATGACAACCAGGCCACCATGCCCCCCAGCGCCATACCGCCCCACACATCGACCGCCACATGCTGGCGGGTGGCGAGGGTGGAATAAATGATACCGATACACCATACCCAGTTTAATAGCCGGCTCCACCTTGGTGCGCCGAACCGACGTAGCAGGTGATCCAGCCAGATCCCCGAAAAAAAGGCCGTGGCGACATGCAGCGAAGGGAAGGCATTGCCTGCGGCATCGATGTTCTTGAGAAAATCCACGCCAGGATAGAGAGCCCAGTCGATATCGGCTGCGGGAACGGCGGTGGGCCAGAAGAAAAAAACAAACAGTCCAGCCAGGCAGGTTCCGGTCATCCCCATGACATACCGATAGACTTCGTGCCGCGCCGTGAGCAGGGCCGGGGGCAGCGAAACATACACCCACAATGAGGCATACAGCGACATGGCCTGCGGCTGAAAATTGATCATCTGATCCAGCCAGGTCAGTGGCATCACCGTGGTCGGGTAGACCGGGTTTTTCAGCACGTAGAAATACGCGCCGAAAAACACGGCGATAAAAAGCGGCGTGCCGATTGCTTTCAGCAGCTTGTGTTGGGTGAGTGCTGCTGCTATCTGTCGATACCAGGGCGTTGGCTGACTGGTTTTCAAGGTTGTCCTGATTTCAAAGTGAGCGCTCCGGGACGCGACTGCGCCGAGCCATGTGTTGTGTGGCGGTCATGAGTGGGCATTTCGCAAGCTGACAAAGTTCAATCCAGCGGCGGCGGCTGACTCCAGCACGGCTGGCAGCACGTCGAGAATAACCGGAACGCCATGGGATGTTCGTGCGGCATTGCCATCGTGCAACAACAAGATCGCTCCCGCCCGCAGCCCATGTAATAGCGCATGCTTGACCCGCTTGGTATCACCGATCCGGGTGTCGAAACCCCGTGCCGACCAGCTGGCGAGTGTTAAGCCAAGCTGTGCCAGAACGGGATCGAGAAACGGATTGCGCAAGCCGGCCGGGGCCCGAAAAAACACAGGGCGTTGACCGGTGATCTGGCTGAGCGTGTGTTGTGCGGCTTCCAGTTCACGCCTGAAACCCCGCGGACCCAGCAGGGAAAAGGTGTGGCGGTGGTGTTGGCTATGGTTTTCCACGGAATGACCGCGGCGGATGATTTCCCGACACAGATCCGGGTAGCGCGCCGCCTTTTCGCCGACACAAAAAAACGTGGCTTGTGCGCCATGTCGATCCAGAATGTCCAGCACTTGCGGCGTCACCAGGGGGTCGGGACCATCATCGATAGTCAGCGCGATTTCATTTCGTGCCGTGGCGGCGGCGGGCAGCCTTAACCAGTTCGGTCCAAGCCAGGTGCTGCGCGGCCATAATCCTGTGGCAGTCAGCAACAGGTGATTGACGATCAAGGCGCCCAGCACCCAGCGCCATTGCGCCGGCGCTACGATCACGGCCAGCAACGCCAGCCCATGCAGCACGAAGGTCGCGCGGATCAACAGGGTGGGGTTCCAGGCTGAATTAAACATGGGATGAACTTGCCTTGGATTGGCGGGCAAAAATCGCCGAATACAACAACGCCAGCAGGACGCCCGGCGCGACAGTCACGCCCATTGCCTGCAAGAGGGATACGCTGGAAAACGCCAGCAGGCCAAAACCGGCGACGGTGGTGAGACTGGCAAACAGCATCGAAGCCAGTGTGCGCGGCAGGATGGGCGTGTGCGGATCGGGCCGATCAAAAAACAGCGCGTAATTCGAGCCCACGGCAACCACCAGCAACAAACCCACCAAATGCAAGATGATCATTTGCTGGCCGAGCAGGCTTAATCCTGCCGTGACAGTAATGACCGCAGCGGCCAGTGGCGCGATGATGCGTAGCACCCGCAGGGGCGAACGAAACACCACCAGCAGCAAACCGATAATGGCCGCCAGCCCGCCAAGCGACAACCCGATGGCTTCCTTCAAGTAGCCCGAATACAGGCGATCCGACTCGGCCTTCATGTCCACAAACAGCACATCAGGCATGCCGTCCAATGCCGCCCGCAGGTGATCGGCGTTGATGTCGACGCCTTCGGGTGCGGTCAGGGGCAGCAAGGCGCGCCATTGCTGCTTTTGCTGAATCAGCAAGGCATCGACCGCCATCGCCATTGAGGTCTGCTGCAGGTCGGCTGTTTGCAGCAAGGGTTGCTTTTTCGCAGCAGTGGCATCGTCCAGAAACGGCGCAAACAATTCTGCGCGCACAGGGTGACCTTGAACGGCCTGCGCCAGCCGTGTTTCCAGTTCGGGGCGATTGGGCAGGCTGGCCTGGCGCGCGCGCTGCATGTCCGTGCTGGGAAGATAACGGCTGGGGCTCTCGAACCCGGCGAGTTCGCCTTGCTCGACCAGGGTTTGCAGCCGCGTGGATACCTGCTCGGATGCACGCAATACGGCTTCCTGATCCACACCCGAGACGACGACCAGATAGCGCACATCCGGCGCACCCATGTCGGCGCGCAAACGGGTATCAAGCTCCACATCGGCTTGCGACACTGGACTGAGCGACGCGATTTTGTCATTCCATATGCTGTCGCGATTAACGACCACGATGATGCAGGCCGCCATCAACACCATCAGGGCAGGCCAGCGCAAGACGGCCGCGCGATTCACCCAGCGAGACAGGGTGAGACCGATCGCCGAAACATCATGAATTCGGAAGTTGGCCGGCAGCAGCGAAGGCAGGACGAAGCGTGTCACCGTTGCAGCCGCGACCAGTCCGGCAATGGCGTACAAGCCGAGTTGTGCCAAACCCGGAAAGCCGGACAGCAACAGCGAGGCAAAGCCGAAGATCGAGGTCAGCACGCCGAGGCGGATGGTGGGCCAGTGGCGCTTGAGCCAGTTTTGCCGATCGGCACGGTTCTGTTCCGATTGCACAAACAGATAGATGGAATAATCCACCGCCTCGCCGATCAGGGCCGTGCCAAATCCTAGCGTGATGCCGTGCACCTCGCCAAAACCCAGGCTGACTGCCGCAATGCCCGCCAGCGCGCCGCTGATCACGGGCAGCAACCCCAATCCCAGTGCGCTGAAGGATCGATAAACCAGCAACAGCAGCGTGGCGATGAGGGTCAGGCTGATGATGGACAGACGGGTGACCTGGCGCTTGATGGTGTCGCGCGAGGTCACCGAAAACACGCCGGGACCAGTCATCACCAGCTGGGCGGAGGCGTTCGTGCCAGCGGCCTGGTCGAACGCCTGCTGAATGGCGGCCATGGCGCTTTGCTGGGCATCGGTGTCGCTGCCCGATGCGCGCGTTTGCATCAGCATCAAGGCGCGGGTGCCGTCGCGAGATGCCCATGCGCCATCCACCAGATTTGGCTGGGAGCCGCTGTTGAGCTGATCGAGCAATTGCACCATTTCGCCGGTCGGGTCGCGCGGCAGGATGGATTTGACCATCAAGCCGGCGGGCGAGGCCAGCAGATCGATGCTGTCGCCCAAGGCAGCATGCAGGCCGTCAATGCTAAAGCGTTCTGGCGACACGGCCGGGCTCAGCAGGTAACGATGGTCAAACAGAAAGGCGCGGTCGCGCTCGGCGTTGACCGGCTCGCCATTATTGACGCCGACAAAAGCCGGGTCGGCGCGCAGTCGCAAGGCGGTTTGTATGGAAAGCCGGGCGCGAGTGGGTGCGTCGGCGCCTTCTATGCCCACCAGAATCAGGCGCGAGGCCAGGCCGTCACGCAGTTGATCCATGAGCAACTGTTGCTCGGGCGTGGGGGAGCGCGGCAAAAAGGCCGACAAGTCAGTGGTGAAGTGGGTGCGGCTAATGACGCCGGCGCAAGCCAGCAAAAAAAGCAGCCATAGCACGATGGCGGTGATGCCATGACGGCGCGATTGGACCATTACGATGCCAGCTTTTCGATCGTCATCAACGAGCTGTCGCCATCCGCCTGGAGAATTTCGACGCTGCGTACCCCATCCCGGCTGCCGCTCATCCGGATACGTGCGATGACCTTGCCGACCTTGGCGTCGAGTGGCGTGAGGACCAGCGTCCAGCGTTCAGTGTCGCCATCCAGGGCCAAGTGGTAAACCCGTTCCAGCGCCTTGCGGTCCCCGGCCAGCGTGGCGCGAATGCTCTCGATCATGCCGGCCACCTCCGGGTAGTCCTTGAGCTGCAGGACGTGCTTGCGGCGGCCGCGTTCCAATGTGAGCGTTTCGCCGTCGAGCACCATGGACTCGGGGCGTGGCTTCAGGGTGCGCTTTTCCAGGCGGGAAGGCGCGATGAACAGCAGTTCGCCGGATGACTCGACGGGCTGCTCGAGGATGGAAATGAATTTTTTCTCGGTGAAGGTGGCGGCACCTTGCGGATTCTTCGCCAGGTTGGCCATCAACTGCGCAATGCTCAGCGGTGCGGCCTGCACGGTCGGGCTGAGAAACAGTGCCAGCAAAGCCAGCGCGGCGAGTCGTAAATAAGCGGATGGGGTCATGGTTTAGGCGGCATCCTTGGGGCGCCAGAAATCGAAGAAGTTAAACCAGTTATAGGGCGCGGTGCGGCAATGGCGTTCCAGACAGGTGGCATAGGCTGCGACTGCAGTGTGGATGGCGGCATCGCGCCCGGCCCGTTCGAGGTCACTGAAATCGGCCAGCTGCTCGAAATGAACGGCGTAGCGGTTACCGCCCAGATAGAGTCCGCTCATGAACAGCACCGGCCGTTTCAGCATGGCAGCCAGGCGCATGGGGCCGACTGGAAACTCGGCATCGGCGCCCAGAAAGGGCAGTCGCAGCGTGGGGTCGCCGCTGAGCGTACGGTCGCTCAGGATGCCGAGTGCCACGCCGTCATCGAGGCTGGATTGCACCCGCAGCATCGAGTCGATCTGCCCCAGCGGAATAATCTCCAGCACTGCCGCCGGGTTGATGGCAGCCAGCGCGGCGTTGAGCTTGCGGGCGTTGTCCTCGTACATGACCATCGCCACTTTAAGATCGGGTTGGTTGCGACCGATGGCGCGCGTCACCTCAAAGCTGCCCATGTGTGCCCCCATCAGAAATGCGCCGCGCCCAGCCGCCAGCACCTCATCGATGACAGCCTTGCCGTGCACCTCGATCTCAAACAGGTCGAAGCGCCCATTCAGCAGAAAAATCCGGTCGTGGATGGTGGAGGCAAAACTGTGAAAGTGTCGAAACAAGTCGGCGAGACGCGGTTCGCGCCCCAGCGCCCGGCGCAGATAGGCGCGCGAATTGGCCCTGTCCGCCGGCGAGAAAAGCAGAAAATAGAGACTGATCCCAGCCAGCATGATGCGGGCAGGTGCACGTCCCAGATGCAGTGAAATCCAGCTGATGACTTGCAGCATGATTTGGTTGCTGCGTTCTGGACGTTGTGCCCATTCCGCCTGCGGGGTGGGCGAGTGGGCAGGTTGCGGTTCCGATGCGTTCATCCCAGCGAGGCCTGCGCGAAATCGACGGCACCACTCGCGACCACGCGCGCATCGCTGCGGAGTTCGAATCGAAATCCGCCCGCGGCCGACGCGGAGTAATACAGCGCCAGCGGTTCGCCGGGTAATACCGGGCTGAGAAATTTCGCCGACTTGATTTGTCCGCTTGCGGCCGGGCTGCCCTGCACCTTGGCCAGGGCATGCATCGCGGCATCGAGCAGCACGACGCCGGGAAGGATGGGCTGCCCCGGAAAGTGCCCGGCGTACGCTGGATGGTCAGCCGGGATGGTCAAAGTCAGCATGGACTCGCTCATGACAGCACCCGGTTTGTCGGCGGGGCCTGCAGGCTGGCCAGCAGATTGCGCGCCATCTGTTCGGGCAGCTTGCCGGTGGCGTTGCGCGGCAGGGTGTCAACAAACAATAACGGCCGCGGCAAAAAAGTCGGGTCGATGCACTCGCGCAGTGCCTGGATCAGCGCGGCAGGGGTGAGGCTGGGGGCCACCACCAGCGCGGTGAGCCGACCGATGTCTTCAGCGTGGACCCGTTCGGGTTGCAGAAAAACGCCGTCGAGTACGCCAGGAATGGCGTTCAGCTGATGATTGAGGTAGGCCAGCGAGGTACGCTTGCCAGCGATATTGACGAGATCGGCATGGCGGCCGAGGAGCAGAAAATGCGTCCACTTCGGGCCGTCGCCGAGGAGTTCGATCACGTCGCTCAGCGGGGTGGGGGCGTCGATGTGGCCGCCTACTGCCCATAGCGTTTCCGTATCGCGGTCCAACACCACATTCGGCAGCGTCTGCCATTCGATATCGACGGCGGTGCGGCGCGAGGCGATTTGTCCGGCCTCGGTGCACCCGTAAATTTCGTGCAATGGCGCGCCAAAACGCGCTTCGGCCTCGCATGCCAGGGTTTGCGACAGCGGGGCGGTGGCCGAGAGCAACTGGTCAACCGCCGGCAGCGTCGCCTGATCCGTGAGCAGGGTGCGCAGATGGAAGGGTGTGGTCACCAGCATTCGGGGACGCGGCAATTCGGCCAGCTGGGCGCAAATATCCGCGGGGTAAAACGGGTGGCCAGCATGCAGCGCGGCGCCACTTTGCCATGGCATCAGAACCGTCGATTCCAGGCCATACATGTGTTGCGGCGGCACGGTGCCGAGAATGGCATGGGTGGTGTTCACGCCTAGCCGCTCAGCTTCGGCTCGCGCGTTCTTCACCAGACTGCCCCAGCGCTTGGTGTGGGGGACCGGCAGACCGCTCGAGCCGGAGGTGAATACCTCGGCGATCACCTGATCACACTCGATTGCGGGAATGGCTGGATTCGCCGCGGCCGCCGGCACCGACTCGGGGTAGCGGAAGGTAGGTAAATACGCGCTGCTGTTTGCCTGGTCAGTGATGCAAAACACGTCCGGGCTGATGCGCTGCATCTGCCGAACTGTTTCCGCGGTGTGGGTGGAGGGCAACAGGCTGACGCGACCACTGACAATACAGGCCGCCAGCGAAACCGCGAAACGGTAACGGTCGCTGCACAGGTTCAGCACATGCCGGCCTTGCGGCAACAGACTGACAACGTAATCCACTTCGCTCAAGAACTGCCTCGCGCTGACAGGTGCACAATGACGCCACGCAACGATGGCGTCGAGTGTGCGGTGGGCGATGAGCGGCAGGGTCGACATGGCAAACGAAACCTGACTAGCGAACTGGCGGCGTGTCTGCAGAACGCTCTTGAGAGGGCTTCCAGAAAGCCCGTACGCCGTCCAGAATGTTGTGCCGTTCCAGATTCGGCAGCTTGCGCAGGCGAACCAGAAATTCGACGACAAACATCAAAATGACCAGCGGAAAGGTCAGAAAGTTGGCAAAAACCGACCAGGTTTCAATCGGGGCAAAGGCAAACAGCAGGGCGGAAACCCCGCTGACCGAGATGAAAAACAGCGTCCAGGCCAACGTGAGCTGGCGCGTGTAACGCAACACCTCGGGTTCCAGGCTGCCGTGCACGGCTTCGGCAAAACGGGAGCACAAGGCTTGCCGGCCGCGCGTCAGCGTCATCCCGAACATCGCCGCCAGCATCAGGTTCGTGCCGGCATGCTGGATGAAATAGGCCCAAGTGAAATTGCGTTCCAGCATGCCCCAGAATCCCCACAGCAACATGCCGACGACCGCGCACAGCAGCAGCATGGCGGGCTTCCTGGGTGAATTCCAGGTCATGAAAAGCAGGATGGCAAGCGAGGGTGTCAGTGAAGTACCGACCCCAAGCCAGGGCATCGACGTGACTGCGGCGGGGGTCGTACTGTAGTGCGCCAGAACAGGGTAAGTAATCGCCCCGGCAGCGATAACGCCCCAACGGACCGCGCGTGCCAGGGGAATGCTCATTTGGTTTTGTTCGCCGCGATGTGTTGAGTCAGGCTGGCCAGCGAGCTGAAAATTTTCACGTTGTCCGCATTGTCAGCGCGCAACTGGAATCCATACCGCTTGGACACCACCAGCGCCACTTCCAGTATGTCGATCGAGTCGAGTCCCAGGCCATCACCGTAGAGTGGGGTATCGGCTGGAATTTCTTCGGGGCTGACGTCAAGGTTAAGGGCAGAGACGATGAGGCCTGCGACCTCATTTTGTAATTCAGGGTTTGCTTCAGACATGGCTACTTCTTCTTTACATCAAAACTTGAGTGGAATGACCCGCAATCATTGGGTTTGTGATCATTATATTGGCTAAATGCACGATTGGATGCCGGCGTGTTCTGCCTTGCATGAGTAGGCACGCTAAATATAGCGTGCAGGCTTGATCAAGCTTTGGTTGAGGTCCACTTTGCCCGTGCCACGCGCAAAAGGCCGGAAAGGACAAAAAAGACACTGTTGTTTCGAAATAACCGAAGTAACAATGGATTGGAGCATATTCGTGATAAAGGTGCTTAAAATAAAAGGCACCCACATATCAAATACAGCCGGGGGCAGTTTTGGAGGCAGCATGAATAGCTGGAGTGAGGCGAACAAATATACCCTTTATGGTGCGGTATTCGGCATTTGCTTTCCCGTCTTTTCCATATTGTTTTTGTTCTTTGTGGAAGACCTTGGCGCGGCAAGCACCCTGGTTGAAGTTATCAGGCAAGCCCATACAAATACCCTGTTGTATGTGATCGATACGGCCCCCTTGTTTTTGGGGCTTGCTGCACGATTTGCCGGCATCCGGCAGGATCACATCCGCTATTTTGCCGATTCACTTGAACAACAGGTCTACGATAAAACCGAATCCCTGCGCACCGCGCTGGATGAGTCGCGCAAAGCCAATGAGTTGATCAGCCATATGGCCGATCACGATGCGCTGACCGGCTTACTGAATCGCCGCCGATTTCAGGACACTCTGGACAGCTGGTTGAAATATTCAGATCGCTACAATCGTAAAGGCACCTTGCTGTTTCTCGATCTGGATAAATTCAAACGCATTAATGACAATTATGGACATGAGGCCGGCGATCATTACCTGACCTCGACCGCTAACGTGCTGAGCCAGACCTTACGGACCACCGACATGATCGCGCGCTGGGGGGGGGATGAATTCGTTGCGTTTTTGCCGGAAACAACCGGCACGCAAGCGCATCATGTCGCCAATAAAGTCATAACTGCATTTTCCGAGGCTGAGTTTGTTTTCGGTGCTGAATCGTTCCAGCCTTCCATCAGCGTGGGGCTGGCCTCTGTACCAGAGCACACCCGTGACACCCACGAACTCGTGATTTGCGCCGACGCGGCCATGTACGAGGCGAAAAAAGCCGGAAGAGGATGCTGGCGTATTTATGGCGGCTCCGCACCGGAAATTGAGCACGTGCAGGCCAACCTGCAATGGGAAGCGCGCATTCGCCGCGCGCTGAACAACGATCAGTTCTTGTTGTTGTACCAGCCCTTGCTGAACCTCAAGACCGGCCAGACCGATGGTTACGAAGCCTTACTGCGCATGGAAGACCGTGAAGGGCATCTGATTTCACCCGGCCTGTTTCTGGAATCGGCCGAGCGCGCCAACCTGAGCTCGGTCATCGATCTCATGGTCATCCGAAAAGCCTTGCGCAGACTTACGCCGCTCGTTCCGTCGAGCCAGAGTGTGTGGGTGTCGGTCAACCTGTCAGCCAAAACCGTACAGGATGAAAATCTGCTGACCCAAATGGAAGCGGTGCTGCAGGAGTACCCGGGCCAGCATGACACGATTCGCTTTGAAATAGCTGAAATGTCGGCGTTGCAAAACATGGGGAAAGTGCGCGAGATCGCTGCCCAGATCAAGGCGTTTGGTTGCTCGCTAATACTGGATGATTTCGGGGTGGGCTCAACGTCCATGCATTACCTGGAAGGCCTGTCGGTCGACATGGTGAAAATCCACCCTACCCTGACCCGGGATCTTGCCGATAAACCCAAAATGCAGGGCTTGGTGAAAAACATGTCCGACATGCTGCATGACATCCAAATGGAAGTAGCCGCCAAATCGGTTGAAGATTCAATGGCGCTGGAGTTGATCCGCTCGCTGGGAATGGATTACGCCCAGGGCTTTGCGATCGGCCGGCCATTTGAATCCATAGAGCAGGTGGTCGAGGCGGCCAGGAGTGACAGCGGCCGGGCTTGACGGACCCGTTCAGTCTGCCCGCATTTGTTAGGCGGTTTTCGTATGGTTCCTGGCGACGAAGATACAGATGGATAACGTATCCGCTGTAAACATGGCGGGACGTCAGCGCATGGTGAAGGCGTATCTCATGCTGGGTCAAGGAATCGGATCGGTGACGCCCGGGCCACCCTGCAGGGATCGATTAGCAGCTCGAATTCAAACTCGCGCCGCTGAAAGCATTCCAGCCCCTTCTGGTGGTGCGAAGTGTAATCGTCAACGTTGAAAGCCCGTGGCCGAAATGGAATTGAACCTCAGCCGCGCACATTTCATCGCCGTGCTGAACCAGCTTAAAGCTCACCCCTCACATCCGCGCAGATCAAGGCAGGCGTGACGCCGGTTCCTGATGCCGGCGGGTATCGCCTTGCAGACACCCACCGTGTGCAACATCAGTCCCTAAACCGTCGCTCTGAACACTGCGGACCTCTGCACGCTCGAAGCCACGAAGCCGGGCTCAATCAGTAAAGGGCGGCGTAATCGCTGATGCAGATTTTCAGCGTGGCATCCGCCAGTGATAGCGGCGTCAACGATGGCGATGTGCCGATGCCACCGTGTCTGCTGATTCGCCACATCGTTGTTATGAGCCGAAAAGCTCATTACCACGCGCATTTCAACCCGAAGCCCTGACATATTCCCCCGATAAGATTCACCTCAGTCGCGGAAGCATTCGAACAACAGATTCGAAGCCCGCGACGAAATGCAAAAGCTGGACAAAATAAAGCAATAAGCAGTGCGCGTGAAAAGCAGTGGGCATCGTTGTTCAGATGCCCAGGCAGGCTCTCTCCCAGGGCTTGCTGCATCCTGTGATCGTTGAATCTCCATTCAGCGATATCCCATGCGCACGCCGAGATGGTGCTGCGCGAATTTTCTATTGCAGATTCCGTTTTGGCGTGTGTTTGGGCTTGGCGATCCGGTGTGCTGGATCGGTGAGCCGGATGCGTGGTATGCCGCAAGGTGGATAGATATTGTAGATAAAAGCAGCGGGACTGGTAGCGCAAGCCGGGCGTAGCACCGGCGTTTCCAGACCGAAAATCTGCAAAAAATAAAGTACAAGCAGTGCGCGTGAATAGCAGTGGGCGTCGATGTCTGGGCGCCAGGACGGGGTATCTCCCATGCCCGTCCCTTTCTGTTTCGCTGGACGACAGTCCAGCGATATCTCATGCGCACGCCTGTAAGGCGCTGCGTTTTTTTTTGCAGATCCCTCTGGCGTGCGCTGAGTTTTGTTGGCTCGGGCGCGGTTGCGTCCAGCGAACCGGCAGTGGGTAGGCGGCCGCAAGGCTGAACGGTTTTACAGCTTTCGACTGGAGATTTGCGTGATTTGCGTGGGCGGGCATCCAGCCGTTTTTCGAACATCCATATCAATCAAAGGAGCAATCCATGAAGCGCGTGAAAGTAAAACAGGTTGGTTTACCTCAATCCCTGCTCCTGGCAGGTCTGGTGATGGCTAGCGTCGGCGCCCAGGCGAGCGTTACGATCACAACCGGTAGAGGGATCACAGACCGTATCGTGAATGCGGGATCGATCTCCGTCCGGAATCCAGGCAACACCATCCAGAATCCAGGTCTCATTATCCAGCCGCCTCCCGCATCATCCAGCGCAAATGGGAGCATGAATTATTCCGTCGGGACGAGCAGCGGCAATTTCAGCGAAAGCGACTCGAGTCCGGATGGCTCGTTGGTGGAGCTGGAGCTGAATCGCAAAGGCTATGGCTATCGCGCCGAAGCCTTTGCGGAAACCGGTTTGGCCAAGGCGCGTGTGGAAACCAAGTGGGTTGCGGGCAGCGGCAACGGCAGCAGCGCTGCCGGCGCTAGCTCGACGTGGAGCGACTGGTTCGTGATTTCCGGCGGAACCGGGACCGGCACGGCGAGCTTTGCCTCCATGCTGGACGGCGTACTGTCTTCGGGCAAAAACGGATCGGCAAGCTTCAGCCTGAATATAGGCTATACCCCCAGCACCAACTGCTACATCCTATGCGGCGAAGCCGACAATAGCCAAGCTCTCGTCAACCAGAGTTTCAGCCTGTCGGGCAAGGGTAAATCGGCGCTGGGACAGGAGCTTGAAGGCGAATTTACCTTTGCCTACGATAAGCCTTTCGCCCTGACGGTCATGCTCGGCGTCAATGCCGTGAACGGTGGCATGGCGGATTTCACCTTGACTTCCCTGAGTGACAGCCTGGCATTGCCGGTTGGGTCGCAGTTGCTGAGTTCTTCTGGATTGTACGTCCAGGCCGTCCCCGAGGCAGAAACCTACGCCATGATGCTGGCGGGGCTGGGGCTGGTCGGGTGGGCGACCAAGCGCCGTCGCACCCTTCACGCATAAATAATGCAGACATAATTAAAATGGATACTGGCGAATTAAGTTGCCAGGGTTCAAGGTGTGATCCGCCTCAAAACTGCTTTGCTCATCCGGGCGATGCCGGGTTCACGCTGTACCGAATGCGTTCACGCGCATCCTTGGCCCGCCTTATGGCGGGTCTTTTTTGGAATATGTACGTTTAGGTGCCACATTCGAATGTGGTGGAGCGGAGGAGGATCGAACTCCCGACCTCTGCATTGCGAATGTAAAAACATAGGCATATAAATCAATGTTAATTGCTTAACATATGATTATTTGCCACAATATTGCCACACCCTGAAAGAGTTGGCAAAGATAATGGCGACAATACGAAAGCGTGGTCAACACCAGTGGGAAGCGCAGATTCGCCGACGTGGCTACCCGGCTCAGAGCAAAACATTCAACACTAAAGCCGAAGCCGAAGCTTGGGCAAAAATGAACGAATCCGAGATGTCTCGAGGTATCTGGGTCAGTCGTGGTGAAGCTGAGGCTACAACGCTCTTTGAGGCACTCATACGGTACGAAACTGAAATTGTGCCCGCGAAGAAGGGCGCAGCTCAGGAAGGGTCGATGCTTCGCACCATTAAAGCTGTGGACTTAGCGAAGCGGCCCTTGGCAGGAATTCGCGGCGCGGATGTGGCGAGGTTGCGTGATGAGTGGCTAAAAGACTACAAGCCCGCGACGGTACTGCGCCGCTTGGCGGTGCTTTCTCATGTTTTCAATATCGCCCGTAAAGAATGGGGCATGGAGAGTCTCTCCAACCCGGTTGAGTTGGTGCGCAAGCCTCAACCTAACAACGCGCGAACACGGCGCATCGCCACTGGCGATTTGGGTCACGACGCTCAATGTTCAGAAGTTGGTGAATCGGATCGTGGCCCGCAGGATGGCGAACTTGAACGGGCCGTGGCCGCCAGCGGTTCGGCGCTGCTGCCGTCCATCATCTGGCTTGCTGTCGAAACGGCAATGCGCCGGGGCGAAATCGTGACGCTGCGGTGGGAACACATTGACCTCAACCGTCGAGTGGCGCACCTTCCGTCCACGAAGAACGGCAGTACCCGTGACGTGCCCCTATCCTCGCGCGCCGTTGCGGTGCTTAAAGCGCTAAAAGACGTTGGTGATGACTCCTGGGACGAGTCAGGCGATAGTGAGGAGGCCAACGTCGGCCGGGTATTCAGGATTCGCAGCGATGCTGTCACCAGAGCCTTTGAGCGTGCCGTATCGCGTGCCCGCAAGCTCTACATTAAGGAATGCAAGGCAGCCAAGCAGCGGCCTGATGGCAAATTTCTGACTGACCTACGGTTTCACGACTTGCGGCACGAGGCCATCTCGCGTCTGGCCTCGATCTTCCCCATGCATGAGCTGACGAAAATTACGGGGCACAAAGATCCGCGTATGCTCATGCGGTATTACCATCCGCGCGCTGAGGACTTGGCTAAGCGACTAAATTAAGTTTGATTCCAGTCGGGGGACAGATGCAAGTTCCGGTGCGTCGATCAGCAAGTCAAGGACGTGCTCGATGGTGCGGAAATACAGGCATGCCCTGTCGTCGCCGGAAACCTCGTGCCGCTCGCCGCCAATCTCTAATTGCAGCGCATACCCAGTTCGCCTGGTCGCACAACGCATAAACTTCTCGCAGGCTGATTGTCTTTATGGCTTTCCCTCTATGGTTCGCGTTCGACTTGGCCGGCTCAAAGGCTGTTGTTCTCTATCGCCTCAAGACCGCTCGCGGTCTTTCTGATGAAAATCTTGCGCTCGGTTTTCAGCGCGCCGTTGATCCAAATTGCTAGCTTGGGCATGGCTTGAATGACGCTCGGGGCAGACGCCCACGGCGCAACGTTCTCAAGCCGGTATGTGTAAGTAACGGAAAAGCCCTGATCGGCTTGGGCATCCCACCGGACAACCTTGTCCGAGCGCATATCAGCGAAGCACATGAAACCGTGCTTCACCTTTTGCACGGTCAGGCCAACGGACTGCCCGTCGCGCTCGGTGTAGAATTTTTGTCCCGCGTCCGTTACTTCATAACGCCTGACTTTGCCATCCGTCGCTGAAGACAACAGACCCGCGCCTTCAAGAGCCGTCAGCGTCCGGCCAACGCCAAACTTCTGCTCCATCTGATTTATTGTTGCTGGGAAGCTTTTGTCGAGCGGCACACATATCGGGCCTTCTTTCTCGAATCCTTTATCCAACGCGGCCTTGAAGTCCGATTCGGTAAGTTGCTTTTCTCCGCACGCCGCCAGAATCAGGACGACTGATAACACGACCAGTTTTTGCATTCGCTACTCCTTCTGTTCTTTGACGGAAAGCGCTTCCGGTATCCATTCAGTCATATCGACAGTCACATGGGTAACGCCTATCGAACGCAGGTAACGCATGCAGGTATTCCAAGACTTGAAGGCCCTTACTTCCCCTCGGTCGGTAAACAGCTTTTCAGGTTCCTGCTTGCGTAGCTTGGCCGTCACGGTGAACCCTTTCGCTGTCGCGTGAATTTCGGTTCGCTCCAGCGATTGGGTTGCGGCGGCCATCGCCAAAAATTTCTGCGTCAGCTTCATTGTGCTCAATCTGAAAAAGAAATGAAACCGCATTTTATATAATAATGCTAATGCAAAATATAATTAATTGATGTTTGTTTGCAATTTTATTCGAAAAAATTGACGTCTTGCATACATCCGCTGGGCCACCTAGCCACGCGGAGCGCCAGGGCAGGGGGCTCCCCCGCTCACTGCTGGAATGGTTATGGCGTTACCACCTTGTCATTGGATGCTTGCGCTCCTAGACAAAAGTCGAGCGAACCACGAAGAAAACCGGCGCACTGTCGCATCACATATGGATGACTACTGGGCGGAATGTCTGCCACATGCGCGCTAGGAACGAAAGGGGGTGTCTATTTGGTATGGTTCGTACCAAATAGCGGCGTACACGCCTATCCTGCCCTAGGTTTAACCCCCGTCGTTCCCCTGTACATCAATGGGACATTTCCCGGACATAACCAAAACAAAAACAGAACTGACGCAAGACAGAAGCAAGGCGGCACGCGGCCATTGTCCGAACGGAATCAATACATAAATCAGACTTATGCGGGACGTTTGTAATACAAATTCGGAGCGTGCGCCTTTCCTATATTCGTACGACCCACCATATTCCTCGCTTCAAAATGCTGCGCCGAAAGTGCCACTATCGCTAGCTCAAGTATTGTCATAGAATTATGCAAACAATATATATTCGCAGTAGCATTTATATGTATATTGACAAGCGAAATCGCTTGTCAAGCCAATCTGGAGAAAACGCTATGATTTTGACTTTTTTCGCAATGACAGGGGCAACGGCAGCGGCGGCGGCATTGAGCTGGCGACTTCTGATCATCGTAAAACGTGAAGGTGTGGCCTGGCTTCTGTCTATGCAAAACGCAGGCGGCACGGTGCTTCACGTTTGCCTTCTATTCACGTGGATACTATTCATCCGCGAAGGGATGGCTGTGCTGTTCGATGCGGCCCCCTTAAAATCAATGGTCGGTTTCGGCGCAATGTTCTGCGGCATCCTCGCTATGTGCCTAGCGGGCACAAAAAAACAGTTTTCCGCCGCTGAACCTGCAAAAACAAAACGGAAGTAATCATGGCCGACTTCCATTTCTTCACCGACACGATCAACCTAGTCTCTGGCGTCCTGACGACCTACGTCAGTGACACCTCATCGAACATTGTTGGCGGCTTTTCGGGCGTTGCGACAACCCTTGTCATGATCTACGTGATGTTGTGGGGCTGGTCGATGATGCGGGGCATCATCTCGGAGCCGGTCACGGATGGGATTGGACGGATTGTGCGGCTAGCAATCATCGTTGGATTGGCGACGAATGTTGGGCTTTATAACAGCTACTTTTCCGATTTCCTGTGGAATACTCCGGAGGCCCTGGCAAGCCTGATCGCCAGCGGCAACAGCGACAGCACAACCAATGCGAATTTTCTGGATACGCTGTTCGGGAAGATGTACGACTTCGGCAAGCTCTATCAGGAAAAGGGCCTCGCCTCGCCGGGTCTGCTCCCCGACTACGGAATGATCGCGGCGGCTTGGGTGGTCTGGCTGTTCGGGATCGTCACCACGCTTTATGCAGCATTCCTGCTGGTGCTCTCAAAAATCGCGCTGGCTGTGTTGCTGGCAGTCGGCCCGATTTTCATCCTGGCGACGATATTTGAAGGCACCAAGCGTTTCTTCGATGTGTGGATCGGGCAGGCGCTGAACTTTGTGTTTCTGGTCATGCTGGCTGCCGCCACGATCAAACTGCTGTTCGCCATCATCAGTATGTACCTCGATGCCGTTTTCGGCGCCTACGCGGCGGCTGGGGGCTCCGATCCCAACTACAGTGAAATCTTCCCAATGCTGGCGTTGAGCGCAATTGGTGTTCTCGCGCTGGTTCAAATGCCATCCATTGCATCTTCGCTAAGCGGCGGTGTCGCCGTTTCCACCCTGGGCGCGGTGCGCTGGTCATACGCGAAAGCAAGCGGAGGCGTCTCCGGCGCGTTGTCGGCAACGCGGCCTACCAACATGCGCCGGGCATTCAACCGAGTTCGGTCGGATGTTCGGATTGCCACGAATGCGGCCCGTACTGTGGCCGCTACGCCTCAGGCGGTCTATCGCAAGATCAGTGGAGGCAATCGCATACGCCGCGCATCCTGATGCGATTTTCGCGTCCGCGAAAATAACTTCGGTCAACAGCAAAGGAGAATTGTATGAACATGCGGAAAAAACTTTTAGGCATCGCCGCCCTTTTCTTCGGCCTATCGGTGGGCAATGCGTCCCATGCCGGGATTCCGGTCATTGACTCAACCAGCATCGCGCAGCAAGTCCAGCAGGTCATCGCATGGGGTAAGCAGGCGCAACAAATGATAGAGCAACTTGACCAGATGAAGCGGCAATACCAGAACCTGAATGGCGTGCGCGGAATGGCAAGCCTGGCGAACAATCCGGCTGCGCGCCAATATCTTCCTGCCGACTATCAGACGATCCTGAACAACGGCATTGGCAACTGGGCGGCAATTCGCGCGGCGGCAAAAGTCGTTGGCATCGAGGATACCGGCCTACTCTCCGGCAGTGACGTGGCAAAGGCTTTCGAAGGTATGGCCAAGCAAGCGGCCATCAACCGCGCAACCTCGGAAGAAGCATACAAAGAAGCCAGCCGCCGCTTCGCTGATATTCAGGTGTTGCTCGACATGGTGAATGCAACCCCGGACGCCAAGGATATAGCCGATTTGCAAGGCCGCATTCAGGCCGAACAAGTGATGATGCAGAACGAGGCCAACAAGCTGCAAATGCTCGCGCAACTGTCACAATCACAGCGAGATTTGCAACAGCAACAGGCACGTGAAATATCCATCAAGGCGTTGAACGGAAGCCCTCCGCGTTTTTAAAGGGTTGGTCATCGGTGAGCTTTTTTCGTCTTGGAGGAACTGGAAAAGCTGCTTTGCTTCCGCCCGTACCGGGGAAGAAGCCGCAGGTGCACACTTCCCCCCCCGTGATGCCTAGCGCAAGCTATGACTTTGCCTTTTAGTCTATGGTCCGCTTCGAGAGCCATGTTGTGGCTGGATTGGGGTGCGGCCCCAAGCCCCGCTTTCGCCCGCGAGCCGTCGGGTGGGGCAGGGGACGAAAACACTCCCCCGCCCTCTCCTACGTGAGGCTGTTTCCGCTCCTGTCACGTCGAGAGTGTTTCCAGTCAGGTGTACGGCGCTGCCGGCTGTAACCGCTGGATACCTCGATGCCAAAGATAGGGCTCGTGGATCACGCTAGAGCGTTTGTATCGCGCCCAGTGATCCCACCTAAGCCTTGAAATTGATGGTGGAGACAGGGAGGATCGAACTCCCGACCTTCTGATTGCGAACCAGACGCTCTCCCAGCTGAGCTATGCCCCCATGGGCAATAATTTTACCAGAGCGCATGCGCGGTTATTTTCATGGAAATTCATGAAAAAACGATCACGGACCCAGAAAACCACTTCTGGCTTTTCCCTAACTCATTTTGCTTATACGTTATGGTTCACCTGCATCTGAAAAGCGCAACCGTTGGTACTCGTTGTACAAATCCTTGGGAAACCAGATTGTCTTGTTTGAGTCTATATCCACCACAGGAACCCACTCTTCCAAGTTTGAGTCAGCCGGTGGGGCATTGCGGCCAGAGGCGGTCAATTCGACACTGATTTTGTTTGCTTGCCGACGGCGTTTCTGTTCGCGTATCTGATCGATCATGATTCGTGTTTTACCCATTTTGAACTACTGAAACTTCATCCGTTTAAGCTCACTCAATTGATGGATAACGCCCAACATATTTACAAAAACCGATCTGGAAATGTACGTTTTCAGGAGCATTTTCGCATAGCAGCTTGTCAAGTTCATGCTCACGATTGGTCTCGGCTTCAATTTCACGTGGCTCTTATCTTGCTGCATAGCAACAGTTTGTTTATTGGCATCCATGTTATGCCTTCTTCTGTAACGGTGAGTTATTTGTTCCGAGGCGGAATCAGATCAGGGCTGAAGCCGGAATTGGTAAACATCTCCCCTTGGCGACAGCTTAACGCAGTCGTAAGTTTGGCTTGCCGCCGTTATGCCTAGCTCTCAGCTGGCGCACGCACGCTTCTGCTCCATCAGTCGCATCTGAAAGTCCTTCACGCGCCTGTCGCCACTTCTCTCGGTAACGTTTGCTCGTGAATAAGAGAAACAGGATCGTAAGTACCTGAATGTATTTCATACCCTTGCCCTTACTTTGGGTGAGGTGTCTGGATGCATTTTAGACCCTACATCTATGCGCCAATTTTGGTGATTAACCACCTGACTCGATCACGATAGACAATTGCGCAGGCAAAGTGGACCGGCCCAGTTTACAAGACACCCTTGAGACTCAAGTTGGCCACCTACCTTAGTTTGTGGAACAGGCGATTACGCAGCAGCCCATGGAGACCGCTTGTCGGCCATTGCTGCCGGTGGCGCTAACCAAAACCAATGGCCGGAGTCGCGCTGGTTGCTGCCGTTGACGCGGTACTCTGCCTGAGCGGCAGATTTGGTCACCGGCGAGGGACGGCACCCGACCCAAAGCAGATGCAGCCCGAACTCGCTGAAGTACCTTCAAGCGGACGCTCAATATCGTGGTCTGACCGAACCCATTGCTGCCCGTGCAGCGCGTCACCTTCCAGCCTCGTCAACCCTGTATCCTTCAATTCGTAACAAGAAATAGGGGGCGGGATGAGCGTACAGATCACCAAGGCGGTATTAAAAGACTTTCTGAGCAACGCGGAAACGAATGTCCTAGCGCTGACGGGAGCTTGGGGCACCGGCAAAACCTACGCTTGGCGCGAGGCGCTGCTGGCTCACAAGGACGGCATCAAATTCAAACAATACTGCTATGTCAGTCTCTTCGGCATCAATAGCATGGCCGAGTTGCGGATGTCGCTGTTCACCAAGTCGGTCGCGGTGGTCACCCTCGGTAAGAAGCTCGACTTAGACACAATTAACGAGCACTGGAACTCGATCGCAAAGGACTGGTTAAAAGGGCAGTACGAGCGATTTGGCTCGATGATGAAAAGCTTGCCTCATGGCAGCAGCGTCTCGCTGGGCCTGGAAGCGCTAGCTCCCAGCGCTGTCCGCGACACCTTGGTGTGCTTTGACGACTTCGAGCGCCAGACCACAATCAAGGCGGAGGACGTGCTGGGACTGATCACCGAGTTGAGCGAGGAACGCGGCTGCAAAGTCGCCCTGATTTTCAATGCCGAACAGCTCGGCGCAAAGGATGCATACCGCGCCTACCGCGAGAAAGCGATTGACTTCGAGGTGCTGTACGCACCGACGGTTCAAGAGGCTTTCGACCTCGTGTTTGATGCCACTTTCCCAAATCGCGATCTCGTCTTGCGTCATGTCGTCGATCTTGGCATCACGAACGTGCGGATCCTGCGCAAGCTGCATCAGTTGATCACGCGAATCGTGGCGACCATGGGGGGCTTGCACTCCAACGTGATCGAGGCGTCCATTGCGACCACCGTATTGCTGTGCTGGTGCGCGTATGCCCCCGACGTGTCGAAGCCGAAGATTGAGGACATCGAGAACTGGAACAAGGCCCTACTCTCATTCAAAAAGGAAGCCGAGCAAGATTCTGTGACCTTGGCTTGGGTGCAGCGGCTGAAGGCCTTCGGCTTCATACACGTCGATGACCTTGATTTGGCCATCGCTCGTATCGTCGAACGCGGCTACGTCGAAGGTACCGGGTTTGTCGAAGTTGCCAAGAAGTTGAACGAGGAGCTGCGCAGCAACGAGATGCTCGTGCCTTTCACGACGGTTTGGCGTCGTTTCCATAACTCGTTCTCGGACGACCAGGACGCGTTCATCGTGGAGCTTTATGACACCGCGCTCCACGCGATAGCCCACATCAGCAGCAACGATCTCAACGGCACCGTCCGGTTGCTGCGTGATCTAAACCGAGACGACCTTGCCGACAGTCTGATCGACAAGTTCGTCCACGCGAATAAAGCCAAGCCATCGACTTTCGATTTGAAGGAACACCCTTTTGGCGGATCGATCGACGACACCAAGCTGCGCGCCACTTTCGACACCGTTCACTCTGGACTCAAGCAGCTACCCGGGTTGGAAGAGGCAGTCATTTTTATAGCCAAGAACAGCAGCTACAACCCTGAGCACCTAGAAGCAATGATGAAAGCATCTGTCGATGAGTACCATGCCATGTTTCTGAAGGAGCACGATGACGTCAAGTTGTCGAACCTAATCAAGTGGTCGCTGCGGTGGGCGGACAGCGAGCACGCTGAAATCACGGCCAAGGCAAAGGAGGCGCTCGAGCGCATCAAAGCCACGAGTTTGTTGAACGCTATCCGGGTCAGCAGATATGGCGTTTAATCAGCAGCAGACATGTTCAGCCAGTTCAAACGCAAGCCCCAACGGTGTGCCAAGGCTACAGCCATCCCTGATCCACTTGCCAGCCTGAAAGCTGTCGCGAGCCAACGTCCGCCAATAGCCGGTTGCCACCAAACGAATGGTAACTGTCGAACTTCTGTGGCGAGTTAAAACCCAGTGTGATTCAGTGTTAGCCTTCGTCGCACCACCCATTTACTGCATATCTATGTAGTTCTAAAAACTCCATGACGCCCGCCCAATTCATCACAATCTGGCAATCCAACAAACTCACTGAACGTGCCGGGGCGCAGGCACATTTTGATGATCTGTGCGAGCTGCTCGGCGTTGATAAGCCGCGCGACCCCAACAATTACTGTTTCGAGCGTGGCGCAAAGAAATCCGGCGGGGGCGATGGCTGGGCCGATGTGTGGAAGCGCGGCTTTTTCGCGTGGGAAAATAAGAAGCCCGGCCGTGACCTGGACAAAGCCCTCAAGCAACTCACAGACTACGCCCTGCAACTCGAAAGTCCGCCGCTCTTGGTGGTGTGCGACCGCGAGCGCATCATCATCCACACTGCCTTCACCGGGTACCCCGACGAACCGTGCGAAATCCGCATCGAAGAATTGGTGGATGACAGCAAACGGCAAAGACTCAAATGGGTGTTCACCGACCCGCTGAAGCTACGTCCCGAAAAATCCACCGCCGCCGTCACCGAAGAGGCGGCCAGGCGCTTTGCCGGCTTGGCCGATGCCATGCGCCAGCGTGGGGAAGACAGCAACCGAGTGGCGCACTTCCTCGTGCAATGCCTGTTCTGCATGTTTGCCGAAGACGAAGGGCTGTTGCCCGAGAGAATTTTCACAGGCCTGCTTGCCAGCGCCAAAAGCGACGTAGCTAAGGCCGCCAATCGCATTGCCGCGCTGTTCAACGCCATGCAGAAACCACGAGGCGTTTATGGTAATGACGACATCGAATGGTTCAATGGCGGCCTGTTTAGGCAGATTGCCGTCCCTGTGCTGACAGCCAGCGACCTTGAAACTCTGCGTGCAGCCTCTGCCGATATGGACTGGCGTGCAATTGACCCCACCATTTTCGGCACGCTGTTTGAGCGAGGGCTTGGAAAAAAGCGCGCTGCGCTCGGCGCTCATTACACCGACACCGGCACTATTGCAAAGCTTGTCGATCCGCTGGTGCGTGAGCCGCTGCTGGCCGAATGGCAAGCGACGCACGAAAAAATTGCTAAGTGCATAGTCAAGGCTGGAGCCTTCGACGAGGCGAAAGCCGCTGCCTTAGATGTGAAAGCTACCGCACAAGCAAAGAAGGAAATGGAGCGCAAGCTCACCGCCGCAAAGACCGCGAGCACCAGGGCGATGAACGATGCTAACAAGCGCTATACCGGGTTTCTTTTGCATCTCAACAAGTTTCGCGTGCTTGACCCGGCTTGCGGTAGCGGCAACTTTCTTTATCTGGCGCTCAAGGCTCTGCGCGATGTTGAAAAACGCGCGCAGGTCGAGGCACAGGAACTGGGCCTTCAAGCCGAGACGGAATTGCATACCGGCCCGCACAACATACTCGGCCTGGAAATCAACGAGTTCGCGGCAGAACTGGCGCGGGTCACGGTGTGGATTGGCGACATCCAGTGGTGCAGGCAGAACGGCTGGCGACACGCAAGCAACCCGATTCTCAAGCCACTGGATGGCGTCGAACACCGTGATGCGCTGGTGAACTCTGATGGCAGCCAAGCCCAGTGGCCCAAGGCGGATGTGATAGTCGGTAATCCACCTTTTATCGGCAACAAGAAGATGCGCGGTGAGTTGGGCGATGTCTATGTGGATACAGTGCGCTTGGCCTATCGAGATAACAGTCTTGACGGTGCAGACTTTGTTTGCTTCTGGTTTGAGAAAGCTCGGATGCAGATGGAAGCGGGCCAATTGCAAGCAGCAGGGTTGGTTTCGACCAACTCCATACGCGGCGGAGCGAACCGCGAGGTCCTCAGCCGCATCTTGGAGAAGTCGCGCATTTTCCTTGCGTGGAGCGATGAAGAATGGTGGGACAACGGCGCTGCAGTGCGCGTGTCTATGACGGGCTTTGGACAAAGTGCCATGAAGCCACAACTGGACGGACTTGAGGTCGCGGTCATTCACGCAGACCTGACTGCAGACATTGATGTGACAAAAGCATCAAAAATGCGGGAAAACCTTAACAAGTCATTCCAGGGTGTGACGCCTTCGGCGGCCGTCAAGAGGAAGCTGCGTGAAGAGCTTGGCTTGCCTGATGCCAGCTTTAACTTGGAAGGGAGCGTAGCTCGAAAAATACTGCAGGAACCAGCCACAATGAACGGGGAGCCAATGGCGGCAGTTGTTCGACCCTATCTGATTACGGATGACATCACGACACGCCCACTCGACAGGTTCATTGTCAATTTTGTAGGCCGCGATGAAAAGGCTGCCGTCATGTTTGAGAAGCCGTTTGCAGCCATCTCGAATGTGCGCTTGCATCGACCGCATACGGACCGCTTCAACGATTTCCAGAAGTATCCGTGGTGGCAGTTCGCTTGGCCTCGCCCAGAGATGTTCATGGCCCTCCACGGACTATCACGCTACATCGCCATCACGCGAGTATCAAAGCACCATCTCTGCGCATGGACATCGGCTGCTGTTACTCCCGGCGATGCACTTGTCGTCGTCGCCCGTGATGACGACACCACCATTGGAGTGCTTCAGTCTCGAATACATGAGGTTTGGGCGTTAAGGCGCGGCACGAGCCTGGGGGTTGGCAATGACCCTCGCTATACACACACAACTTGCTTTGAAACCTTCCCGTTTCCAGACGGCCTGACGCCCGACATCCCTGCGACGAAATACGAAGGCAACGAGAAAGCCAAGGCCATCGCCACTGCAGCACAAGAGCTCATCAAGCTGCGCGACCACTACCTGAACCCGCCCGAATGGACGGACTGGCTCATCACCCCCGAAGAACAAGCTGCCGGGTTCCCCACGCGTCCAGTTGCCAAGCTCGGTCACGAGGCTGAGCTGAAAAAGCGCACCCTCACCAACCTTTACAACCATCGTCCGTCGTGGCTTGCTCTCGCGCATGAAACCCTGGACAAAGCCGTAGCCACAGCCTACGGCTGGAATGATTACACCCCGCAATGGGAGGACGAAGTCATCCTGCGCCGCCTGCTGGCGCTGAACCGGCAGCGCAGCGGCAAATAGCCGGATTGGCCGTGAGTCTCTGCTTTGGGTCGGCTGCCGTCTTTCGCTGCTGACGAAAGCGGCCATTCGGCAGCGAAATCCCTAAACGTCGGCAACCTGCGCGACACCGGTCATTCAGATGGGGCGACGCCACCGGCCGCCGCAATGGCCGATGACCCGGCATCCGCCTCTAATGTTTGGATGGCGGTTCTACCGCTGATTTCAGACGTAGGTCAGGCCGAGCTTCGTATGGCTGCAACGGGTCGCTATGTAAAGCTATACATAGCGACCCAGAGCGGCCGGTCGCGAGCTCGGCGTTGTCGCTTGGAAGCTGTCATTCGGAACTTTTTGCCGACCGGCTCCTGTCGAGGTTGCCTCTATGCAAGTACTCTTGCGCGGAAGAATTGCGGCTGTAATTGCCACAGTATGTGTTTATCGCAACAGCTATTTTCTTTGGACCCTAGAACCACGAGCCAATCGCGTCTTCGATAATGCGACGCCTTTGACTAGAAAAGTCATGGGAGCTCTTGAACTCCCGCCTCACACCCCGCAGGTACCCACGTCCGCCCCATTCCTTGGCAGCAGCCGACACAATGCAATTGAAATCGGAAGTGTCGCGTCCAAGGCGCCCGAACGAATCGACTGCAAGGTTTTTCCGAACATATAGCTGGCCAACTCCGGCAAGCAAACGTTGGTAGCGATCCCAAGATTGCCAGTCATGCGATTCCGGAAGATGAGGCGCAAGTAATTGCCATGCGCTTTGGGTTAGCACATTCGTCGCCGCTGCCAAACTGACAGCATTGAGGGCGAGTTCTACCAGCCCAACAATGTTCCGCGATCGCACTCCGAAGGCGCGCGCCAGCAAGTAGCTGAAAAGGTATGCGTCATCGTCTGGAATCACGCCAGCATCGGTCGGTTGGACTGCAATCACCCAAGGGTCATCGCCGAAATCGTTTGGCACGAGATCGGGATGACTCGCGCGTGCGATAGCCGCCAGTGCCGATCGATCCAGACCGCGCGTAGATGCCAATACTTGCGCAACCGTTCCCGGATACTTCATTCCAGCCTGTAGCCAATCAAGCAATGCAGGCGCATGTTGCTCTCGCGAAGTCAAAGCTGTAGCGAGATGCCGCCAAACATTCTCATTCCCAAAAGCCTCGAATGCGGTCGGTATCAACTCAGTTGACTGTGAGGCGATCAGTTGATCGAGCGCGCGTGGCGCAATCTCGACGTTGCGCGCCGCTGTGCGGATGGCTCGCGTTGCGAGCGCTGGATCGGCACGCCAAATCGCAGCGCTCGTGAGTAGTTCAGGGCGCAGTTTGAATGCAGTATCGGCAAACTCTCCTGTGACCGGTAGGCCTTCAAGCAACGCGTCCGGCTCAATCGCATCCAGTCCGGAACTCGCGACCTCACGACCCAGCCCGCCAGACTCCCAGAGTTGCGCCAGACGGAGCGGCGCGAAGCGCCATACGGCGACACCAAGCGCACCCGCGTTCGCGACCAGCTGCTGCCGGTCAACAAGTGTGAGGTTGCTCAGCGCGAACTCTAGGCTCGGCGCATCGAGATTTGAGGCATTGCCAATGGCCGCTGTGAGCACCAGTTGGGCGGCAGTTGACGGCTCCCCACTCGATACCTCGCGCACCAAGCTCAGCGCTTCGTTCCACGTATCGCGGCTAGAGGTGCGATTGGTCAGAGCCATGTGCAAGCGCGTTAGCGGAACGAATGCACGCCGTCCTGTTGTAAGGTCAGCTCCGGCTTGCTGCAGAAAATCGCGTAATCCCGACTCCCCTGGCTTCTTCGAGTCAAGAACAAGATGATCAAGCCAATCGGCCGCGACTACTGTTATGTCTTGGGCAAACGTCGCGGAGGGAAACTTGCTGCGAACTCCGCGCTCGGAATCCGGAACTATTTGCAGGTCAAAGACGCTCTTTGGGGCCGAGCGATCGGCAGTTGTTAGTGTGCAGAATCGCATCGCGCGGCGCAGACGCGGCCATTGCTGTGACCAGAACGTCAACACATTGCGTTCAATGCGGGCCGCGTCGTCACTACCGCAGACAGCGACGGCCTTCGCATCCGGTGACCCATATAGAGCAACGAGCAGTTGCCGATACCAGATCTCATCGCTTTCCGTAGCGAAGTCGAGTGGTTCTGATTCAGTGACGGAGAGTTCAAGTACATCTTCTCGGCTCGATTCACTCTTTGAGCCCGACGTGGCCTCAGGGCGCCGGAATAGCGCCAACAAGGTTGTCGCATCACGTAGCCTGGCAACGTCGGCGAACTCAATGAAAAGCGTATGGGTCCACACTGCGCCGGGACGCTGCATTTCGGGCGCTGGCCAAGTGCGGGCCAACGCGTAGTAGCCAGACTCCGGTAGTGGGTAGCCAGTCAGATAGCCTCCTTCACCAATCGGCAGTCCCGAGCTTGATGTGTCGCTGTATATGAGAACGGTCTTGCTGTCCCGCTGCTTCAGCTGAGCAGAGTTCCACAACTCCCGGTGTCCTTCGACATAGCCGTGAACCGCCTGTCGTATGACGATCCTCTGCCGCGCCATCACTGCATCAACCACGCAAGGGGAACGGTGAGGTCGTGGGACGTGCTGACGCCATCCGTCAGCTCAATGCGCCTCGACGGTTCGTCAGCCGCGCGGAGGTCCTGCGCTTCTTGCTTCAGTTGAGCTCCGGGCTGCGTATCGTCGTATTCACCACCCTGCGCGCTAACACCGTAAACCGTCCACTGCCAGAGCTTCGGATTCGTGTTCAGGTACTGTGAGAGCAGGGGGAGTTTCGCGCGAAGAAATTCACGTGGCGCCAGACGCTCACCCTTCGCTTTGTCCCATGCTGACAGCATGACAACAAGGCGTCGCGGCCCAATATTCAGCGGTGCCTCGCCAAGGAGGCTGAGCAGCCCAACCAATTGCACCTGTGTAGGCGCTAGGCTCGGCTTCCACGGAACAGGCTGTGCAGCCTCGTCAGCCGGCAAGTCCAGAGCGCGCGCCATGGCGGCGACATCTACGATCCACAGCGGACGCTTGATGTCGTCTGCGTGCACGAAGAGCAGCACGCTGCCTTGCGACAGCGTATCGGCTACCACCTTCTCGCACTCGCGCTCTTCCCACATCTGTCGGTATGACTCCCCGGCGATGTCCGGGAACGTGACGGTGACCGCCTGGGGGGCATCCGTCACCAAGTTAATACTGACGAACTGATTGCCCGATAGCAGGGTTCGCTCTTGCAACTGTGCATTTCGCCATCGTGCTGCTATGGCATTCAAATGCTTGAGGTTGCCGCTCTTCAAACTGCCAAAGCGCAACTTGGTCTCGGTTTCACGACTGAAAACGAGGTGCCACAGCGCCGCCAAGAAGGTTGTCTTCCCACTCCCAGGAAGGCCTAGAACCACTATGGATCGCTTCGTCATGGCTAGACTCCAACCTCCGCAAGACGCGCGATGACTCGCTCCGGCAATACTTGCGATGTATGCGGCAGAGAGGTGGGCGACACGTCTGCAAGCCAAAAGCTCAGCAATTCAGCGACCCCGGTGCCTCGCGCTACCCCGTGTTCAGTTGGTGATGCGGCAACGCGAAAGACCTCAATCTTCGCAAAGCGATCAGCGAAATGCGCGTTAAGGCGGGCAACTGCTGTCGCGAGATCAGCCTCCACGCGTTTTGCATTTGGTGAAGTCATCACCGCATCAAACTTGGTCAGCACTATGGCTAGGCGTGCACCATTGGGGATGATCTCAGCATCCTTGAGCGATTGCACAATCAGCAGCAGTTCCTCACGCGCATTATGCCGGTGGCTATCTTGAGCCAAGCGCTTGCCGTCAACCAAGAGCGTCACAACATCCGCCCGCTCGACTTCGATGAACTCCGCGGCCAATGTCGTGTCATCGCCGGCCTCGCGATACTCCTCTCCTGCCCGATCGCCGAGCAGCAGACTCAGTGCCTCGCACGACTCTTGATGCAGCAATCCAAGATGGAAGAAGCGCACCTCGCCTCGCTTGGTGCGCTCGCTGTGCGGAGTCCCGCGCTGGGATGCCGCTCGCGCATCATGACAAGCTTGTTCAAAGGCATGCAGGGTTTGTGAACCGCGAAATGCAAACGGCACGATTGGCCCGTCCTGTAACTGGTCGTACAGGCTGGCGATTAGGCTTGTCTTGCCTGAGTCATGCGGCCCCACAATCGCAATGACGCGCGTACGGGCTTCCGGAAGCAGGTCGCGTGCTTCACCGGGCGCGAGGCGATTCGCGTGCGGCAACGTCACCATCTCTGGACCTGAACTAGCTTCCGCCTCCTGTGCGATATCCATGACCCGCAACGGCTTGCCATAGTTGCCGCATGCCGAAGGATCAAGGCCCTCAACGCACTGGCCGGTTTCGGCGATCTTGCAGTCCGGGTTACTGCATTGAATGACTTGATTCGGGTCGACCATGATGCTCACCCGAGCAGGCGCGTGAGCAAGCGCTCGCGGTAGAATAGCTCAGCGAGTATCAAGGGCGGCAGGGACAGATTCCCAGGTAAATCCGTCGTCGCTGCCCAGCCATCAACCCAAGCCTTGCCTGTGCCGGTCTCCAGCTGACGCAGGACCGCGAAGTGCAGCGGCTGCGTAACCGGTGACGCCCCTTCCGGAGCTACGTGTGATTTCAGCCACTCAAGCGGAGCGGCTGCTATTGCGTCGACCAATGCTACTTTCCCACGCCTTGCCAGCTTCGCCCGCGACAGGAGGGCTCGTACTGTGGGCGGTCCGGGCGGCAGAACCGTATGGTCAGCTAGCTCCTTGGCCAGCACCAAAGGGCGCGCGGCGTCGGGCACGTCACCGAAACTGCAAGCAAGATCCTCGCTGTGCTCGCCGATCAACCACCACAGCATCTGCAGTTCTTCGTCTTGCTGATCGAGCCGCTGTGCCAGAGCTTGAAGGGTCAGCTGCGTCTTATTTACAGCCGATGTCACCGTTTTACCAGCTAGCACCATCGCCTCGATCAGAGTGGCGACATCCGGTTGCGCTCTGGCCTGTTGCACAGCCGCTTCAAACAACTGTTTGAATTGGCTCCCTGCCCCTACCTTAGGGCGCCGCGCGACACTTAAGGACAGCGATAGCAGCGCCTCGTTGGCCACTTGAGGCAAGTCTCCGGGTAAGGAGAACTTGCGCTGCCCGGCGACCGAGGTGGTGGCACTGGCCAGTGCCGCGAGATTGGCCGCGCCATTTTCTGGGTCTTGACTGATCTGTATGAGGCAGCACGCCGAGAGCACCTGCAACTCGCGTGCGTTGCTGCTCACAGTGAACGCAGGGTATTCCTCGCGAAAGGACTCTTCAAGGCTGGTAAGCCAGTCAGATGACGGCGCATGGCGGCTACCTATTGCCAGGCGTACCAAGGCTTCGACATCTGCGCCTTCGGCAGTGTCCGCAAAGCTGCTGATTGCTTGCCAACGCTGGCTAAGTAGTTCGCTGCCTTCGCCGAGTTGAAACTCTTTTGTCCATGCATAGAACCATGGGCTTGGCTTTACATCTTCGGCATTGTCGTTTGTCACTGCGTCTGCCATTTGTTGATCTCCTCAGCTACTTGTTCAAGTTGATTGCGCTCCTTTGCCCGCATGAGGGCGCGCGCATATCGCTCGGGCTCAGGTAGACTGATTTCATCTTCAGAAATCAAGCCGAGGCGCAGTGCGATTTCACGGCGCGCGGCCATAGGCAATTCCCACCAACGAATGACAAGATTACGCGTGTATTTTTCACCCATAGCAGCCTCCACATCAGGAGCAGGTGCAGGAATCGCCGTCGCGCCCACTAAAGCCGGTCCCGCACTTGGCGCAGGAGGGCCGGTGGCGGGCGTCGTCGGGTGGTCGTCGCCAGGACAGAGGATCGAATGCTGGAAGACTTCCCGACCTTGGATGTCTTGGCGGGCGCGGTAACGCTCTGGATTGGTCTGCCATTCAAGGAGGTGTGCGTTCACGTGCAGCGCGCGTGCCGCCCCGAACCCTTGAATGGAAAGTTCGATAAGGTTGTAGGCTGGGTGCCACCCCGGCTCACTGGCGTCCGGATTGACTGCGCCAGCAGCTAGGCGAAGGTACTGGTCATCCTTGTTGATCCGCTGCCGATGCTTGTGACCCCACAAGTGAATTGCAGCGCGTCCATGGACGGCATCCTCGACTTCATCCTGGTCCATGAGCCAGTCAGGTGGGTGATGCGCCATCACGAGGTTCACGATATTGGGGTCGGGATCAAGCAGGGCGGTTTGCCATGGGCTGAGGTAGAGCGAAAGCTGCTTGTCATTCTGACCATCCTCGGTCACCGCTCCCGATAGCAAAGTGGAGGTGAATCCGTGGATACGCAGTGTCATTCCCGGCGCCAAGACAAGGTCCTGCTTCCACGCGAGCCGCTCGTGAAAGACCTGACAGTTGAAGCGGGCCGCAAACTCGTTGTACGCAGCAAGTGGCTCAAACAGTGCGCGGCCTGTAGCAGCCTCGGCCAATTGGGCTTGCAATTCGCGATAGCGGTACGCGGGCGTCGCGTCCTTGATGGCCTTATGGATGTTGCATATCTGACGGCTTCCACTGATGCGGCTTCTGTCAATGTCATGGTTGCCCGGCACGACGAAGATGCGTTCGAGGGGGCACCCTGACTCGCGTGCTAACTGTTCGAGCCACATCGAGGCAGCCGTGTATTCGCTCTGGACGCCGCGAAACGCGATATCACCACCGACCAGGATTGCATCAACGCCGCCTAACGCGCGAGCCCGAGCTTTTGCGTCCTGGATCATGCGCGTGCGGTAAGCCCGGTTCGGGTCATTCTCTTGCGTGCACTCAGGAGCACGAAAGTGAATATCAGAGATGTGCAGCAGTAGCATAGTTTCGCATGGTTAGGATGTTCTAGCGCGCACTGGCGTCACCGTGACCTACTCTGCAATGGGCGTGTCGGAGGAATCATAGCAGAGAGTGACTTGACTGCCGGGAAGCTTCCGGTCGTGACCGGCAGGTAGTGACAGGAAGCCGCTGTTGGGAAAGGCATCCGTAAAGCCGACGCCAGAGAAAATTCCGAGTACGCCCGTGCGCGACGGCTTTGGCCGAGAACCGGCCTAAGGCGAAGCTTGAGTTGACCGTCGCCTCATCGGCCTTATGTAGCGCTCCACATAACCGGCCTTTTCGGTCAGTCATGCCCCCCGCAACCTGGTACACATCAATGTCCGCCTACTAAGATGCCGAATCGTATTGCACCGTGATTGGATTTCACTCAACCCGCCAAACCCAACCCGGCAGAGCCTCCAGCCGTGCTCTGCGTTCCGGCAACATGCTGATTTGTTTAGTTCGCTGAGTATTTACCCATCTACCGAGCAGGAATCCATCTGCTGTTTTGAAAAGCTGTGTGACCTTGGCATGTCCCTCGCGATCTGCATATTCTCTAAGGTAGTTGAACCCTTCATCCCATTGCATAGATTTATCAATCCAACTCCATCCAGGCAACGACTCCAATTTTGCCCTCCGTTCCACTGACATTCTGTCTTTTGCTTGTTTTTGGGTATGAACCCAACTGCCGAGTCGAAACTCATCTGTTTCTTTGTAATCTTGACGAACTTTGGTGTGCCCCTCACGATCAGAAAATACCTTTAAATATCGTAACCCTTCATCCCACATATCTGACAACGTATCCCAAGACCATCCGGGTAATGCCTCCAAGCGATTTATCCTCTCCGAGGACATATTCTCTCTTTTTGATCGCTGGCTTCGCACCCATCCCCCAAGAGAATATCCATTGTTTAGTTTGTAAGCTTTTGGAACTTTAGCGTTTCCTTCCCGTGCAGCATATTCGGTTAAATAGCTGTAACTCACCTCCCACTTATCTGTATTAGGTTTGAGTTTCCAACCGGACAATGCTTCTAATCTGGCTTGCCGCTCAGTAGATAAATTTGTTGAGTTGTGTTGGCGACGAACCCACCGTCCAAGGTGATAACCATCTACCGTTTTGAAATTGCGGGGTACCTGGGCATGTCCCTCACGTTCTACGAATTGGTTGAGATGACGAAAGCCTTCTTCCCACTTGTCTGAGAGAACATCCCAGCTCCAATCGGATAATTTTTCAAGCCGGGCTTTACGCACCGGCAACATGCTGTCTCTTGTTCTTCGTTGAGTGCCAACCCACAGTCCAAGTCGATAACCATCTGCTGTTTTGTAATCCAATGTAACTTGGGCGTGTCCCTCACGTTCTACGAATTCATTGAGATGACGAAAGCCTTCTTCCCACATGCCTGAAAGAACATCCCAATTCCAACCTGGCAATGCTTCGAGCAGCGCTTTACGTTTCTGGGATAGGCTGGCTTTTGTTGCACGTTGCCTGCGTATCCAGCTGTCGAGTCGATAACCATCTGCTGTTTTGTTATCCAGTATGACTTGGGTATGCCCCTCATGTTCTGCGAATTCGTTGAGTTGACGAAAATTTTCTTCCCACTTGTCTGAGAGAACATCCCAGCTCCAATCGGATAATTCTTCCAGCCGAGTTATACGTTCCGGGGCCATGCCTCCTTTAACTCTTCGTTGCCTTAACACCCATTTTCCGAGCGGAAAACCATCTGCCAATTTGACATTGCCTAGTACCTTGGAATGTCCCTCCCGTTCAACAAATTTCTTAAGTCGGCAGAAGCTTTCTTCCCACTTGTCCGATAAAGTATTCCAACTCCATCCGGGTAACGCTTCAAGTTTGGCTTTTCGTTCTGCCGATAGATTTTCAAACCAAATACGTTGGTAACCTACCCAACCACCAACTCGATATCCATTTGCTGTTTGGTAACCTTTGGGTACCTTTGTATGCCCCTCCTGATTTGCGTATTCTGCCAAATAGTGAAATCCCTCATCCCATTTGTCTGACAAAGTATCCCAACTCCAGCTGTGCACAGCCTCTAGTAGTTTTTTGCGTTCCAGTGCCATTTTGTTCTTTGTTATTCGCTGTTGACCTACCCACGGACCAAGGCGATAACCATCTGCCGTTGTATATCGAGCAGGTACGAAGCAATGCCCTTCACGTTTCTGATATTCCAATAGCATCCCATACCAGAAGCTCCAAGGAGCAGTAACTTTCTCAACCAGATAAGTGCGCAGCGCGCTACCAAAACTCGCATCCACCGTAGCTGGTAAATCAATCACGATCTTGCCCAGCCCACCTGCGCTGACACCTGCACCCGGTCTCCTCCCCAGTTCCGTCCTGACTTCATCCAATTCACAAGCCAGCACATCGTCGTGCGCTTTCAAAGCATTCAGCACATCCCAGATAGGTTTGAAATTACTGGTCTCAATGGTGTCTTCTGCACTTTGCCTGGCGGCAATAAACACTGGTAGAACAATGGTGCCGATCTTTTTGTCTGGACTGCGACGTATAGCGCGGCCTACAGCCTGGATGATGTCCACCTGGCTGCTGCGCGGGTCAATGAACGCCACGCCATCGAGGGAGGGTACGTCCACGCCTTCTGACAGGCAGCGCGCATTGCTCAGCACACCACGTTCGTCCGAGCTCAGGTCTTTGAGTTGGTCAAGTTTGATCTTGCGTTTGCTGGCGGGCATATTGCCGGAGACGAAGTCAGTACGCAGGGTTCCACTGGGGCGATGTTCGTCGCTGACCCATGCCATGGTTTGCCGGATGTCGGAGGTGAAGGATTCAGCGCGATTGACGCGACTATGGAAGCTGATGATGCGCTTGAGGTCGTAGTCTTTGACGGCTTTGAGCAGGCCGATCTGGGCTGCGAGTGATTCGCTGTCTGTTTCGATTCCCGTGCCGGTAGTGACCCATTCGCGGTTGGCGATCCACTGCGCGATGGTAGGGTCGTCGACGCCGATGATGACGACGCGGTAATCGGTGAGCAGTTTGCTCTCGATGGCTTTACCAAACGGCAGGGCATACAGCACCCCGCCAAACAGAGCGGTGTTATCCATGCCGACTACTTCGACCCCGCGATCTTCGGCAGCTTTCTTGACGTTGCTAGAGTAGGTGCGGGGGGTGGCGGTGGCAAATAACCGCTTGGCACTGCGTATTTGCGCGTTGTCGAGGATGGCGGTGAAGTCGCTGCCGACCTTGCCCGCACAACGGTGGGCTTCGTCCGCCACGACCAGATCGAATGCGGGGATGGCTGGGTCAGATTGGGCTGCGGCGATTACAGAGGAAGATTGGTAGGTAGAAAAAACCACGCGGTTGCCTGCACCGCTGAGAAAGCGTTTTACTTCGTTGGCATCCGAGGTAACGGGAAAGGCCAAGTCTGTCACGCTGTGGATGGCTTCGTCGTTGCCTCTTGTGCCGACGGTTTGATCCGAGCAGACGCACAGCACTTCAAATGGGGTGGCAGCGGCAAATGTCCATTCGCGCAGAAGCTGGGACAGCAGCCCCAATGACGGGACAAGCACCAAAGTGAGCTGCGCGTCCAGATGCTCTTTGATCCAAAGAGTGACGTAAGTTTTACCTGTGCCGCAGGCCATGATGAGCTGGCCACGGTCTTCGGCTTGCAGTCCTTTTGCAACGGCGGTGATGGCCTCATTCTGGTGATCGCGGGCCATGGGACGGGCTTTGCGCTTACCTTGCAAGAGTGCGGCAAAGTTGGCGGGATAGTCCAGCGCGGAGCATTCAAAGTCGGAGAGCAGAAAACGTATGACGGGTTTTTCTTGTGCATCGCAGACCTGCTTTGCGTTGCTGCCGATGCGGTCGGTGGTGGCAATCAGCAGACGGTTGTGTATGCCTTTTCGATTGGATTCGCTGAGGAATTTATCCACATCGTGCTTGGTGATGTTGTAATCGGGCGAATAGCACTTGGCTTGCACTGCCCAGTTTTCACCATTCTTGTGCCGAAACACCAGATCAATCCCGCAATCCATGCCCCAGCGCTCCGGCCACTCCTCCCACAGCCACACTTGGTCAACTTGTGTTGACCATTCAGGATCAGTCTTCAGGAACCATTTAACGAAGTGCTCGAATTGCTTGCCCCGCTTGGCCGGATCATCATCTAGACTGTTGTAGAAACCTGAGAATTGGCCGAGCATTTAAATGATGACCATCCATGCAAAAAAGTTGAACGTAGAGCGGACCGAACCAAGTGTCAAATGATGTAAGCCGATAGCACAAGCCGCACAACGGGGGCAGACCACGGTTTCAGGACGGAGTGACTATATAGGCCGAGTAAGCGACACTTGCCTGGTTATCTGGAAAAAACGCCACCCCCCGGGGTGGCGTTTTGCTTTTAGCTTCCAATTTTGGCTTATGTGACTTACTACACAAATGTTAGTCTCCTACTGGTTTTGAAAGCGCCAGCGCCACCAGGCTTTTCCATTGGTGGATGGTCAGGCCGAGCCCGATACAGGCAGCGCCAAGCCAGACCCGCACGCTGACGTCCTCCCCATTGAGCAGGCTGCCGAGCAGCAATGCGATCACGGGCGTGACCAAGGTGATGAGCGATACCTTGCCAGTTTCCATGTGCTTGATGATGTAGTAGTAGAGCGCGAAGCCAAGCACCGAGCCGAATACGCCGAGATAGACGATGGCGGCCTCGGCGCGTGCCGGAATGGCGGCCGGGATATGGCCATCCATCAGCCACCACACCATGCCGAACAACGGTAGCGACACCGCCAACGCGCCGGCAGTAGTCGCTAGTGGCGGACTGTCGTCGCCGATACGCTTGATCCACACCATACCGGAGGAATAGACCAGCACCGCCGCCAACAATGCCGTGACCCCGGCAACGGCGTGCGAGCCGCCCATTTCATGCGTGTCGCCGAAAATCACCGCCAGCCCGGCCAGCCCAAGCAGCATGCCGAGCAGTTTTTTCGGAGTTAATGCTTCTTCCTTCAGCCACAACAAGGCCAGCACACCTGTCACCAGCGGGGATAGGCCGAACAACACCGAGATCAGACCGGAGTGGATGTATTGCGAACCCCAATAGGTCAGCGTCATGGCTCCGAACAGGCTCAGCCCGCCGACCAGGTAGCTCATCCGGGCGCGTCGGTGCAGTGGCAAGCCAACCCGCCAGATCGCGATAATGAGGCCTGCGACGACAAGGCCGATGGCCATGCGCGAGGCAACGGCGAAGGAAAACCCCACGCCTTGGGCGCTCCACTTGATGGCGAGCGGCGTGGTGGCCCAGATCAGAATGACCGTGAGATAGGCGGCCGGTATGGACATGTCATGGCTCCTGCGTTACGTCGAAGGGGGATGCAAGCTGGCGTGTTCGGCCAGTTCGCTCTGGATGAAAGAAGCGATCATCGCGCGCCAGGTGGCCTCGGCCACGACGGGGTCGGCACCCAGTTCACGGGCAAAGCCGGTTACCTTGGCAATGACTTGCTCGACGCGTTGCGGCGCCGGGATTTCAGCGGTATTGCTCTTGAAACGCGCGGCCTGTTTTACGTAAGCACCGCGTTCAGCCAGCAGGGCCAACATCTGCCTATCGATGCAGTCGATCTGACCGCGCACCATTTCAAGAGAATCACATTCCACTACGTTTGCCATGAGCCACTCCTTTTCGGACGATGAAAAACAAAAAAGGCCGCGCACCTTTTGGGTCCGCGGCCTTTTCAGGGAAATCGAATAGCTACAACTAGACTGATCTTCCTCCTGCCCCGGACGCGATGACGCGCAGCCACATGTTCAGTGGCAGTCGGCGAATCACGGAAAGAGGGGCAAAGATGAAAGTCATGTGAGGATTTTCGGGGCTATTGCTTCCAGGCGTCAAGGAGTTTTCGAGTTACCGTAATTTCTGGAAGCGGACTCGGCGATTGTCCGTTCCAGGTCAAATTTTCGTCTAAGGCTGGCCAACAGAGCAAATTCATCTCGATAACAAGACAGTCGTGGTGATTGGGTTGATAAAGTAGCTGTATTGCATTTTCGCGCCCGCGAAAATCTGTCCTTCCACACCCCCACGCTCGACGCTACGCGTCCAGCTTTAAGTGCTTGACATTCCCCAGCGCGTAATTATTATTACGGTATCGGTTACGGAAACGGAGGAACACCGGAATGAAGACAGAACGAATTGAATTTGTGGCCCCGCCTGGGCTTAAAGCGCAGCTGCAGAAGGAGGCGACAATCGCCAAAATAAGTGTGGGCGAGTTGATCCGCCAGCGCTTCGAGCCTACCAGCGATGAAGTGGAGTTGGCCAAGCTCACCAAGGAACTTAGAACGGCAACCACAGAAGCCCAAACGGGTTTGGCGCGTGCAATCGACGGGGTAACGGAGTTGGTAGAAGAGTTGCGGTCGCGTCGTACCGAAGCGGAGCGCAAAGCGGCATGAGCGTTATCAAGGATGCCGTAGACACGATGCGGGAAGTCTTAAAGCTCGTCGATGACGTGAAACGGAGTACCGATGCCATTGATGCCTTGACGGTCGAAGTCCGCGATATTGACCGGCGACTGTCGCGGCTTGAAGGTAAATTGGACGCCGTTATGGCTTTTGGGGGGAGGGTTGTCAGTCATGTCGAACCGCCTGCTCTCACCCCTCCTGATAATGAGGGATGAGCAAATGGCAAACGACGTTGGGCCCGAAACGATAGGTGACGGTGTTTTAACGATGCCGGGCTATCTGGTTATTCACGTTGCGGGCTTCAAACGGCACAGTAACTATATGGCCCACCTTTATTCTGATGGGCCTGCTCTGATTTCTGTGCCTGATCGTCTAGTTAAGGCCAAGCTTCACCCGGTCGGATCGAGTGAGTGGTTTGAGGAAGGCTGGGCAGTTGGAGATAACCCCCGAGAGCGTTTCTGCAAGTGGGGCGGGGCTAGTCCAATGTACCGTTTCCATGATTACGATGAGGCTGTTACTTATATCCAGCGTCTTCGTCAAAGGCGGAAACGCCCGCATGAAGCGTACTCGCTGGTGTATTTCTCGCGCGGGATCGGCGGCGCTGAATCCTGCAAGCCGGTGTCTTTCTTTGATGACATTATTGCTTTTGAAGCCGAGCTTGCCAACGAGGTTGCGCAGGCCGATTCGGCCAAAGCTTTGCGGCATGACGCCTATCTTGCTGAGTACCCCGAAATTGACCGCCTGAAAGCGGCTTTTGGCCTTTCCAAAGCACATCGCTTGTCAGGATTGCTTAAAGCAATTCGTCTCGATGGCGGGGCCGCAATCAAGAAGGAAATGTCCAACGCGAGCTTTTATAGGGGCGTCAAAGAGCTTCGGACGCATGGCCTGGTCGAATAACCGGATTATTTTTTCGCGTCCGCGAAAACACCCTTTCCCGCTTTCCTTGGATCGGTTTCGTAAAATGTGCGGGTCGTCCGACGCCAGAGCTACAAGCTGGCGGCAGACCGTCAAGAAAGCGTGCGTGGAAATAGTCGAAGCCCGTATTGCGGTTCTGTGCTTTTTGGACAAAAACGACCAGATTGTCATTTAGCACCAATAGCGATAGTGTTTTTCATCCCGTAGGTCATCTGTCACAGATCAGAGCGATTTTTGTCGAATTGGGTGGGTGTTTATGGATAACCTGCAAGGCCGAGCCAAAAATATCCGCCCTCGATGTTCGACTTTTGTCCTGTTTTCCGTGAAGCGTGACGGATGACCTACGTTAGCCCTCAAATATGAGAAGGCAGAAAGGGCAAGTCGTGACGGATGACCTACGAAGTTGTGACGTTTGACCTACGCAAGCTTTTCGTAATCGTTTGATATTATTCGATTATTCGACCTTTTATTTGGACGCTAACCGTTCTTCTAACCATCTTTTTAACCAAAGACTCAAACCACCGCCTCCAGGGGGCTTCGCCCCGCCTTCGGCGCTCCCACCCGGCATCCCCAAGGGCTATGGCCCTCGCGCTTTCGGCGCAGCTTGCAAGAAGGGGGGGGAGCATAGGTAATAGACGTGCTGTAGGTTGCGGTAGCGCTTCGCTATGGCGTTTAAATAAGGTTGACGGTATCCAACCCCCAAACAAAGGAAAAAAACGCTGAGATTTGGTGTGTTTGTTATGCGGCTTCTTTTGTTTTTGCGGTTAGCTCGATGCCAAGCGCTTTCATGACGCGCAAGGTCGTTTTTAAGGTTGGGTTTCCGTTCTCGCTGAATGAACGATAAAGCTGCTCCCGTGAAAGCCCCGTTTGACTGGCTATCTGCGTCATGCCCTTGGCTCGCGCGACAATTCCGAGTGCTTTAGCGATGAATGCGGCATCCCCGGTTTCGAGCGCATCGGCCATGAAGAAAGCGATTTCTTCATCATTGACCAGGGCGGCAGCTGGGTCATAGGTCGTCAGTTTTTCAGTCATTTTGTTTGCTCCATCCTTGAGCTAATTTCTTTGCGGCAGCTATGTCTCGCGCCTGGGTGGCTTTGTCGCCGCCACAAAGTAATACGATGAAGGTGTTGCC
>JAGXGP010000107.1 GCA_024636775.1 Hydrogenophilales bacterium | reverse complement strand
CGCGCGTCCGCGCAAGCTGTTGGTCGTGCGGTCGGGATTGGAGATACGCCTGGTGACCGACACCTGGAAAGGCGAATGACCCACGTTTTTCCGGCCCCGGCCAAGCTGAACCTTTTTTTGCATATCGTCGGCCGCCGCGCCGATGGTTACCACCTGCTACAAAGCGTATTCCGGTTGATCGATCATTTCGATAGTGTCCACCTGCAATTGCGGTCCGACGGCCGCGTGGTGCGTGAAACCGATTTGCCAGGCGTGTCCGAGGACGATGATTTGACCGTCCGGGCGGCACGTCTGTTGCAAGCCCATGCCCCGGCAGGGGCGGGAGTGAGTATCCGGCTCGTCAAGAACTTGCCGCTGGGTGGCGGCCTGGGCGGCGGCAGTTCCGATGCTGCCACCGTATTGCTGGCGCTGAATCGCTTGTGGCAGGTCAATTTGTTGCGCCAAGACCTGCAAGAGCTGGCACTGCAACTGGGCGCCGACGTACCAGTGTTTGTTTTTGGCCAGACGGCATTTGCCGAAGGCGTGGGCGAAATCCTGCACCCGATCAGCGCGCCGCCGGCTTGGTATGTGGTGTTGACACCACCGGTGCAGGTGCCCACCGCAGCGATTTTTGCTATGCCGGAATTGACACGCGACACGCCAGCCCTCAAAATAGCGCGCTTTTCCGCAGGCATGGGTTGTAACGATCTACAGTCCGTCGTGGTCAATCGCTATCCTGAAGTCGCTCGCCATCTCGAATGGCTGGGCCAGTTTGGAGAAGCGCGGATGACCGGCTCGGGTGCCTGCGTGTTTGCATCGTTTGGAACGGAAGTCGCGGCGCGTGATGTGCTGCGCCAATTGCCAGGCACGATGAAAGGTTTTGTGGCGCAAGGTCTTGATAAGCATCCGCTTTACGACTATTGCGTTTGAGTAGTACCCAATATTGGGGAGTCGCCAAGTGGTAAGGCATCGGATTTTGATTCCGACATTCGTAGGTTCGATCCCTACCTCCCCAGCCAGTTAAGTAAACAGCCGCCTGAGGCGGCTGTTTTTGTTGTTGTAGCGGCCTAAAATCCGCGCCGTCGGAGACTTGCGTGTCCATAGACAACTTGATGGTGTTCACTGGCAATGCCAACCCGCGTCTTGCTGGCGATGTGGCACGTCACCTCAATATTCATCTCGGGCGCGCCACGGTGTCGCGCTTTTCCGATGGCGAGGTGATGGTTGAGATCCTCGAAAACGTCCGCGGCAAGGACGTCTTCGTGCTGCAGTCCACCTGCCAGCCGACCAACGACACGCTGATGGAAGTGATGGTCATGGTTGATGCGCTAAAGCGCGCTTCAGCAGGCCGTATCACCGCAGCAATCCCGTATTACGGCTATGCGCGCCAGGATCGCCGCACTCGGTCTGCGCGGGTAGCCATTACCGCCAAGGTGGTAGCCAACATGCTGCAGGTCGCAGGAATCGACCGGCTGCTGACGATGGATCTGCACTCGGATCAGATTCAGGGCTTCTTCGATGTCCCGGTCGACAACATCTACTCCAGTCCGATTCTGTTGGGCGACATCTGGAAGCGCAATCACCCCGATCTGGTGGTGGTTTCGCCTGACGTGGGCGGGGTGGTGCGGGCGCGGGCTATCGCCAAGCGGCTCGAGTGCGATCTGGCCATCATCGACAAGCGCCGTCCCAAGCCTAATGTGGCCAAAGTGATGCACATCATTGGTGACGTGAAAGATCGCACCTGCATCATCATGGATGACATGGTCGACACGGCTAATACACTGTGTGAAGCGGCCAATGCGCTGAAGGAACACGGTGCTAAAAAGGTGATGGCCTACTGTACCCATGCGGTGCTGTCGGGCAGCGCCGCCGAGCGTGTGACGAATTCCGCGCTTGATGAGCTGGTGATAACCGACACCATTCCGATGCGCGACGATGCGCGCGCATGTGCAAAAATCCGGCAATTGTCGGTGGCTGAATTGCTGGCGGAAACTATTCGCCGCATCAGCAACGAAGATTCCGTCAGCTCGCTCTTCATGGAGTGATCTGACCGAGTGCCCCTGGTCGCGGGGGCTTTAACCGTGCATTGACCTTTTTCGGCGATGCATTATCAAGCAGGTTTTTTAGGAGAAGCAACATGGAAATCGAAGTTATTGCTGCCAAGCGTGATTTGCAAGGTACGGGTGCGAGCCGCCGTCTGCGTCACGCCGGTAAAGTCCCGGGTATCGTCTACGGTGGTGAAGCCGGTCCGGTTCAAATCGAACTGGATCACAATGCGTTGTATCACGCGCTGCGCAAGGAAGCGTTCCACGCTTCAGTGCTGACGTTGAATGTTGATGGCGCCAAGGAATCGGTCCTGCTGCGTGATTCGCAGTGGCATCCCTACAAGCAGCAAGTGCTGCATATCGACTTCCAGCGTGTCGTCAAAGGCCAGATGATTCACGTCAAGGTGCCGTTGCACTTCGTGAATGCCGAAACCTGTCCGGGTGTGAAGACCGGCGGCGGCAAGCCGCACCACATCATGGCCGAGATCGAGATCCAGTGTCTGCCACGTAACCTGCCCGCGTTCCTCGAGGTGGATATGGGCAAGATGGAGGTCGATACCTCCATGCATGCCAATGAAATTACGTTGCCCAAAGGCGTCGAGCTGATTGCACATATCGTGGCAGAAAACCCCACGGTAGCCTCGGTCAATACGCCCAAAGTTGCGGTGGCAGTCGAGGAGACTGAGGCCGCTCCTGCAGCGCCGGCAGAACCCGAAGAGCCCAAGGAGTAATCCGGATGCGCAGTCCGTTCCGGATTGCGCACCGGGTGTGGCATGACAACATCAAGCCTCATTACCCCTCGTTTGATTGTCGGCCTCGGTAACCCGGGGCGCGACTACGAAGAAACCCGGCACAATGCCGGGTTTTGGTTTTGCGCGCGTCTCGCGCAGACATGGGGCGCATCGCTTGCCATGGAGTCGCGTTTTCACGGCCTCGTCGGACGCAACTCAAAAAGCGTATGGATGCTGCTGCCGCAAACCTTCATGAATCGCTCGGGCCAGGCAGTCGGTGCGCTCGCGCGGTTTCATCGCATTGAGCCAGCCGAAATTCTGGTGGTGCACGATGAACTCGATGTCCCTCCTGGCCAGTTACGCCTCAAATTTGGCGGCGGCATGGGCGGACACAATGGTCTTAAAGACATCACTTCGCATCTGGGCACGCAGGATTACTGGCGGCTGCGCATCGGCATTGGCCATCCGGGCGACCGTAACGAAGTCGTCAACTACGTACTGAAGCCACCGGGTCGTGAAGAGCAGGCCGATATCGAAAGCGCGATTGAACGCGCGATTGATGTGTGGCCTTTGATCGAGCGGGGCGAGTGGAACGCTGCGATCCAGCGTGCCAACACCAAACCTAAACCTGACAGTCCCTAATTCCAGGAAAATCCATGAGTCTCAAATGCGGCATCGTCGGCCTGCCTAACGTCGGCAAATCCACCCTTTTCAACGCGTTGACCCAGGCGGGCATCGCGGCGGAAAACTATCCCTTTTGCACCATCGAACCCAATACCGGTGTGGTCGAGGTGCCGGATGCACGTCTGGTGCAACTGACCGAAATCGTCAAACCGCAGAAAGTCGTCCCGGCGATCGTGGAGTTTGTTGATATTGCCGGCCTGGTGGCGGGTGCGTCCAAAGGGGAAGGCCTGGGCAACCAGTTCTTGGCCACCATCCGCGAGACCGACGCGATTTGCCACGTGGTGCGCTGTTTTCAGGATGAGAACGTGATTCACGTCGCGGGCAAGGTAGACCCACTGTCGGATGTGGAAACCATAGCGACCGAGTTGGCGCTGGCTGACCTGGCAAGCGCCGAAAAAGCCTTGCTGCGTGCAGAAAAGACCGCGCGCGCGGGGGACAAGGAGGCACAAAAGCTGGTCGCCGCGTTGAAGCCGGTGCTCGCCGCGCTCAACGAAGGTCGCCCCGCGCGTGCCGCCGGACTGGATGCTGAGGGCCTGCTGGCAATCAAGCCTTTGTGTCTAATGACGGTTAAACCGACGCTATATGTTGCCAACGTCAGCGAAGATGGCTTTCACGACAACCCCATGCTCGACGCTTTGATCGCCTTTGCCGGACAAGAGGGCGCGCCGGTGGTGCCGGTATGCGCGGCGTTGGAAGCCGAGTTGCAAGAGTTGTCGCAGGAAGATCGCCTGGACTATCTGAAAGAGTTGGGATGGAACGAGCCGGGACTGAACCGGTTGATTCGTGCCGCTTACGACTTGCTCGGCCTGCAAACTTATTTCACCGCGGGCGTGAAGGAAGTGCGCGCCTGGACCATCCATAAGGGCGATACAGCGCCGCAGGCGGCCGGGGCGATTCATACCGATTTCGAGCGGGGCTTCATTCGGGCGCAAACCATCGCGTTTGAAGACTTTGTTGCCTGTAAAGGTGAACAGGGGGCCAAGGAGGCGGGCAAGATGCGCGCTGAAGGCAAGGAATACATCGTCAAGGATGGCGATGTCCTGAACTTCCTGTTTAACGTCTGAGTTGGCTAAATATCTTGTAATGGGGTTTGACAGGGAGTCCCGTAAACTCTTATAATTCCGCGCTTCGTTTAGGTGGGGTTCCCGAGCGGTCAAAGGGATCAGACTGTAAATCTGACGGCTCTGCCTTCGAAGGTTCGAATCCTTCCCCCACCACCAGATTTAGTATGAGCAGGACGTAGCGGGTGTAGCTCAATGGTAGAGCAGAAGTTTTCCAAACTTATGACGAGGGTTCGATTCCCTTCTCCCGCTCCAGTTGTACTGTTTTTTGTTTTGATGTGTGAATTGTCAAAACCTTGCGCCCGCGTAGCTCAGAGGTAGAGCACTCCCTTGGTAAGGGAGAGGTCGACAGTTCGATTCTGTCCGCGGGCACCAGATTTAATGTTGGTTGTTTGGATAAACAAACGGCTGACCAGTTTTTATGTAGAGCGGTTGTCGGTGTGTCAATTGTGGCGAGCCGCATCATTCGTGTGGAAAAATAAGGGGTACTTGAAATGGCTAAGGAAAAGTTCGAGCGGACCAAACCGCACGTAAACGTAGGCACGATTGGACACGTTGACCACGGCAAGACCACCTTGACCGCGGCGATCACCACCATTCTTG
>JAGXGP010000106.1 GCA_024636775.1 Hydrogenophilales bacterium | reverse complement strand
TGCTCGGGACGCCATGTCCATCGCGACTTCAATTGCCGTCAACAGGCTGCCGACTTCGGCCCGGCCGGTGCCGGCAAGGTCGAGTGCGGTGCCATGGTCGACCGACGTGCGGATGAAGGGCAGGCCCAGGGTGATGTTGACTCCGGCACCGAAGCTGGCGTATTTCAGGACGGGCAAGCCCTGGTCGTGATACATCGCCAGCACGGCGTCGCAGGGATCATGGCGGATGCGTGAGAACAGCGTGTCAGCAGGCAGTGGTCCAATGAGGTGCAGACCTTGTTCGCGCAGGCGATCAAGCGTGGGTTCAATGATGTCAAGTTCTTCGCGTCCCAGATGGCCCGACTCACCCGCGTGCGGATTGAGTCCAGCGACCAGAATGCGCGGCAGGGCGATGCCGAATTTGCTTTGAAGATCGTCATGCAGGATGCGGATGACTTCGGTAAGCAACTCGGGCGTGATGGCGTCGGCCACCTCGCGCAAGGGCAGGTGGGTGGTGGCGAGCGCAACGCGCAGGCCACCACCAGCCAGCATCATCACGACTTTTTTTGTGCCGCTGTGGTCGGACAGATACTCGGTATGACCGGTAAAGACAAAGCCGGCGTCGTTGATGATGCCCTTGTGCACCGGTGCGGTGACGACTGCGTGGTAGGTGCCGTCCATACAGCCAGTAAGCGCAGCATCCAACAAGGCCAGGACGTAGGCGCTGTTGCGCGTATCAAGCTTGCCCGGGGTGACCGGGACCGCCACGGGGAGGTGGCGTACATAGAGTGAACCCGGTTGGTGCGCGGGGATGGTCTCGGTGGTGATGAAGTTGACGTGGACATCGAGTTGCTCGGCTCGGGCGCGCAACACGTCAATATCGCCGAGGACGGATAGCCGGCACGGCAATGCCTGATGTGACAGTGCAATGCAGAGATCAGGTCCGATCCCGGCAGGTTCGCCTGCGGTGAGGGCGAGGGTGGGCAGGCTCACGGCTTCACTCACCCAGGCTCATCTCAATTGATCTGACGCAGTTCGACGTAAGCCGAGTCGCGAATTTGACGGACCCAGTCCTCAAACGCTTCTTCACCCTTGCGCTCGCGTATGGCCTGACGTGCCAGCAGTTTCTGGCGCTCCTGGGTAACATCCTGATTGCGCCGCTCCAATACCTGTATCAGGTGCAAGCCGAACGGGGACTGGATGGGGGCACTGACCTCGCCCGGCTTCAATGCATCCATTGCCTGTTCGAAATCGGGTACGGTGTCGCCGGGGTTGACCCAGCCAAGGTCGCCGCCTTTGGATGCGCTGGCGTCTTCGGAATGCAGCTGCGCCAGTTCCTCGAACTTCACCCCGTTGTCGATGCGTTCCTTGAGCTGCAACAGGCGGGTACGTGCGTCCGATTCCGACGTCAGCTCATTGGTTTTGATCAGAATGTGACGCGCATGCGTTTGGGTGACGTTGAGTGTGGCATCGAGCCCGCGCTTGTCGTAGAGCTTGAGGATGTGGAAGCCGTTGCTGCTTTTGAGCAGCGGGCTGGTCTGGCCGGGTTGCATGAATTTAAGGGTATCCACGAACAGTGTGGGCAGTTTGCCACTGGCACGCCAGTCGAAGACCCCACCTTGCATGGCATTGGGCGCATCGGAATGGCTGGCGGACAACTGGGCAAAGTCGGCGCCCTTGGCCAGTTGGGCAAGGACGTCTTCGGCGCGGGCACGACGCGCTTGGATCTGCTCGGGGGACGTGTTTTCCGGCACCGTGACCAGAATGTGCGCGAAGTTGTATTCCGTTTCAACACCTTGCTGCGCCAGGGTCTGCAGATAGCCTTCGATTTCGGCATCGCTCACGGAAATACGGTTGTCGACATCACGCTCGCGTGCCCGGGCGATCAGGATTTCATTGCGAATGGTGGTGCGCAAGCTATCGAGGTTCATGCCATCTTTTTCCAGGGCGGCCTGCAGGCCGGCCATGTCGAGCTTGTTCTGTGTGGCAATACGTTGCAGTGCGCGCTCGACTTGCGTCGGGTCGACTCGCACGCCTGTGCTGCGAGCATGTTGCTGCAGCGCCAGTTCGGTGACCATGCGTTCGAGGATCTGCTTTTCAAGGACGTCGCGCGGCGGCAGCGGGGTGTTTTGCTTGGACAGCTTCTGCGTGACTTCGCCATATCGCCTGGCGAGTTCCTGCCGCGTGATGACTTCGTCGTTAACGACGGCAACGATATGGTCGAGCGGCGTGACGGCGGCCTGGGCGGGCAGCAAGGTTGATGCGGCTATCAACATCACCAGCATCGCAAGGGGGCGGCGCCATTCAGGGCGTTTGAAGAATGTCATTGCTAGGCCTGTATCCGGGAATGCTATGTTTCAAAATATCGAGCGGGTTGGAGCCTAAACGCCCCATGCCACTCAACTCCAATTGGAAGAATAATGCGTCAGTTGACTGGTTTTCCTTGGTGGCCAGACGCTGGAAGACACCGCGTATCGCCCAGCAACCGCCGTTGTATTCGAGTCCTGCCAGGCCTTCGACCAGCTTGTTGTCCTGGAAGGAGTAGTTGTAGCGGAACATGCCATACCAGCGGTTACCCAGGGGCCACTGCGCGGACACGTCAACCTGATCCGTGGTTTGGTCAATGAATCGGTACCCAAAGTTCAATGCGCGGCCCGGACTGGGGCGGTAGGACGCCCCCAGATTGCGGCGAATCGTGGTGCCGTTCTGCGTATTGAATTGCCAGGCGGTGTTGATGCGCCAATCCTGGGTGATTTGCCCGCTCACGGCGGCAAGCAGATCAGTGGCATTGCTGGTGCGCGGCGCAATGCCGGGTAGCGTGACCTGCTGGGCGGCGAAGTAATAGCGTTGGCCAAGCGTTACCTGCAACCGTTCCAGACCGCTGGAGGCCTCGGTGAAGCGACTGGTGACCGCAACGGTCAGCTGATTGGCATCGTTAATCCGGTCGCCGCCGATGAACTGGTTTTCGGTGAACATCTGCGCATAGTTGAAATCAAGCTGTGCACTATCAAAAACCGGAATCGTGCTCTGGTCACGATAAGGCGCGAAAACATAGTAGGCGCGCGGCTCCAGGGTTTGTACATAGTCATTGCCGGCAAACTGGAAAGGGCGGTCAAATGTGACGCCGCTGTCGAGGCTGAAGATCGGTAAATTGCGCTTGATATTCTGCTTGGCAGCGCTGTCGTCCAGTGCGTAATAGGTGCTGTGCCAGCCAAGTTGAGGCGTCAGGAAGCCGAAGGAGTTGGTGAGCGGCAGACGCACAGTGGGATAGGCCAGCACGCGCGTCCCTTCAGTCAGCGTGTTGTGTGCAAAACGGGTGGCTTCGGTCTCCAGCTTGAACTCCAGACCATTTTCAAGGGTGTGGTTCATGCCCAGGCGTGCATGGGGCAATCGTGCATAAGGCTCAACAATCAAGGTGTCCGCGCTGGAATCCTGTAGCGTCTGAAAGGTTTGCGCGCGCAGCTCGGCATTCCAGTTGGCGTGTTGCGTCGTCAACCAGGCTTCGCGATTGAGGTGGGAAATCGAAGTGGCAGAAATCAGGTTGGACAGATCGCGAAAATAATCGTTATCCGAGACACTATTGAAATTCATGCCGGCCAGCGTGCTGTCGTTCAGTCGGTATTCATTTTTGAGCGCCAGGCTCCAGCGCGTGCGATTGGCTTCGTTGTCGTTGGGTAAATATTCAAGGCGATTTTCGCCACGGACGTTATCCAGCAGGTAGCGGAATTCACCGCCCAGCTGCACCCCGCGTTTGGACAGCAGGCGGGGATAGAGCGTGGCGTCGTAGTTGGGTGCGAGGTTAAGGTAATACGGCACCAGAATGTCGAGCCCGCTGCGTTCGGTGGTACCAAAAGTGGGCGCTAGCATGCCGGTCTTGCGCGCATTGTTCAGCGGGAAATCCATCCACGGGGTATACAGGATCGGTACCCCCAGAAAGCGCAAGGTGGCATTGCGCGCAGTGCCCACATTGCGGAATTTGTCGAGTTCGAGATCTTTTACCTTGAGAAACCAGTCGTCATTGCCGGCCGAACACGTGGTGTAGGTCGCATCCTTCAGCGTGTAGTGATACTTGTTGATGAAATCAATGCGTTCGGCATTGCCGCGACCGGGCTGGTCGGTGAGTTGGTAGACTGGCTGGGTCAGCTCGCCGCTGTAGTCATCAATGTTGAGTTTGAGCGAATCGCCCTCAACCAGCAGCGCGGGCTGCTCCATCCGGACCTGGCCTCTGGCCTGAACCAGGCTTTGCGTGGTGTCGTAAAGCAACCAGTCGGCAAAGAAGTTGTTGCCAGCCTGCCGGGCTTCCACTCGTCCACTGGCTTCGATGATGTTGGGCGAGGTGGATTCGATACGATCGGCAGACACAAACATCGGCCCCGCCTTGCCTGCTACGGCAGAGCCCGAAAGCTCGGCATCTTTTCTCAAAGCGAGTCCTTCCGCTGCCGCATTACTGACAGTGAGGAGTAACGCGATAGTGGTAAAGCCAGGCAAGTTGGTCAAGCGATGTAAAATCCGGGCAAAGGTTAATTGAAACAGCATTATTCGGAGCAACATGGCAGTGGAACGTTTGCACGCATTAACGGCATGGGCCGCACAACAACTCGGCGGGGGATCGATTGAAATCGCCCCGGCATCGGCGGATGCCAGTTTCCGCCGTTACTTTCGCGTCACTGCCAAAGGACGCGATTATATCGTGATGGACGCGCCCACGGCACATGAGGATTGCCGACCGTTTATCTCGGTCGCCCAATTGTTTGCCGAGGCGGGGGTGCATGTGCCGCAGGTCATCGCGCAGGATCTGCAACAAGGTTTCCTGTTGCTGACCGATTTAGGCGATACCACTTACCTGTCGGCGCTGGATCAGGCCGCGCTCACCCCCGCGGAACCCGGGCTGGCCAGCCCTTATCCGGTTGCGCCTAATTTGTCCGTGGCGCGTGAGCTGTATCTGGCATCGAACGATGCGCTGATCCGCATCCAGCTGGCCAGCCGCCCGGGCGTGTTACCCGAATACGATCGTGTCTTGCTCACCCGTGAGTTGATGCTGTTTCCCGAGTGGTACGTCAGTAAACACCTGGGTGCCGTGCTGACGAATGAACAAACGGCAGTCTTGAACACCACGTTTGAGTATTTGCTGGCCAACAACCTTGCCCAGCCGCAGGTCTTTGTGCACCGCGACTGGCACTCGCGCAATTTGATGGTGAGTGAGCCGAACCCCGGTATTCTCGATTTTCAGGATGCGGTCTATGGCCCCATCACCTACGATCTCGCTTCGATTTACCGCGATGCCTACATCCAGTGGGACGAAGAGCATCAGCTCGACTGGGTGATCCGCTACTGGGAGAAAGCGCGTGCTGTCGGACTGCCAGTACGCAAAGATTTTGGCGATTTCTGGCGTGATTTCGAATGGATGGGCGCGCAACGCCACATCAAGATTCTCGGCATTTTTGCGCGGCTGTATCACCGCGATGGCAAGGCCGGGTATTTGAAGGACATGCCGCTGGTGATGGCATACCTGCGCCGCGTGTGCGAGCGATATATTGAATTGAAGCCCCTGCTGTATTTGCTGGATGAACTGCAGGACAAGCAACCACAAGTGGGGGTTGCACATTGAGCATCCCGGGTTTGGACGGCGCAACAGCCATGATCCTCGCCGCCGGGCGCGGCGAGCGCATGCGCCCGCTCACTGACCACACGCCGAAGCCCTTGCTGCAGGTCGGCGGCAAGCCGCTCATCGTGTGGCATATCGAGCGTCTGCGTGCGGCGGGTTTCACGCGCATTGTGATCAATCACGCGCACCTCGGTGCGCAGATCGAGGATGCGTTGGGGAACGGCAGTGCGCTGGGTGTGTCGATTGAATTCTCGCGCGAGGGCACTGCGCTGGAAACCGCGGGCGGCATTGCGACTGCGCTGCCGCTGATTGATCGTGAGGTGTTCCCGGTGGTCAATGGCGATATCTACACGGACTTTGATTTCAGCCGCCTCGCCGAACCCCTGGCGCGATTGGCCGAGGGCCGTGATCAAATGCATCTGGTGATGATCGACAATCCGCCGCACCATCTGGCAGGTGATTTTGTGCTGGAAGCCGGACGGATTCTCAACACTGAGCAGGCTTCGGCCGCGCATCCGGAGCGGCTCACTTTTTCCGGCATCGGCGTTTACCATCGGGCCGTGTTCGCGCAGACCCCCGCAGGGGAGAAAGCGCCGCTTGTACCGCTGCTGAGACAGGCCATTGATGCCGGTCGGGCCAGTGGCGAACACCATCGCGGACGCTGGACCGATGTCGGCACCCCCGAGCGCCTGCAACAACTTGATGAAAGCTTACGTAACCATGTCTGACATCCAGAATTATGTACAACGGCGCGCGCGCCTCGCAGCCACCTTGGGCGACGGCATCGCCATTGTCGCCACAGCACCGGAAGTGCCGCGCAACCGCGATTCGCACTACCCCTATCGGCACGACAGTTATTTTTATTGGTTGACCGGTTTCAACGAACCCGAGGCGGTGGTGGTGCAGGTGGGCGGCGCTGAGCCGCAGTCGATCCTGTTTTGCCGCGACAAGGACGCGTCGCGCGAGATATGGGATGGCTTTCGTCATGGCCCGGAGGCGGCAGCGCAGGATTTCGGGTTCGATGCGGCGTATTCGATTACTGAATTGGACGCCAAACTGCCTGAACTGATGGGCAGTCGTGAGCGCCTCGCCTATGCAGTGGGGGATAACCCGGCGTGGGATGCGCGCGTGATCGGTTGGCTTAATGCGGTGCGGGCGAAGTCGCGGCAGGGCGTGATCGCGCCGGGCGAGATTGTAGATGTGCGCCATGCGCTCGACGAGATGCGGCTGATCAAGGATGCCCATGAACTGGGATTGATGCGCCGCGCCGCTGAAATTTCAACCGGCGCGCATCGCGCCGCCATGCGCGCCACCCGGCCCGGTGGCCACGAATACGAGGTTGAGGCAGAGCTGTTGTCTGCTTTCCGCCGTGGCGGCGCCGAAGCGCCGGCCTACAATTCCATCGTTGCCAGCGGCGCCAATTCCTGCGTGCTGCATTACGTCTTCAACAACAAACCGCTCCGCGATGGCGACCTGCTGCTGATCGATGCGGCGGCCGAGTTCGGCAGCTATGCGGCCGATATCACCCGCACCTTTCCGGTCAACGGTCGGTTTACGGCGGCGCAGAAGGATGCCTATGAAGTTGTGCTGGCAGCGCAAATTGCCGCCATCGACACCGTGCGTCCGGGTAGCGACTGGAATGCCCCACACGATGCGGCAGTGCGCGTGCTGACGCAAGGCATGGTCGATTTGAAACTGCTGAAAGGCAGCGTCGATGGCCTGATCGAAGCGAACGCCTACACCCGTTTTTACATGCACAAAACCGGCCACTGGCTGGGGCTGGACGTACACGACGCGGGCGAATACAAGATCGATAGCGCATGGCGCCCATTGCAAACAGGCATGACGCTGACCGTTGAGCCGGGACTTTATATCCGACCGGCAGACGATATTCCCGAGGCTTTGTGGAATATTGGCATCCGCATCGAAGACGATGTGGTCGTGACTGAATCCGGTTGCGACGTGATGACCACACCGCCCAAAACCGTAGCCGAGATCGAAGCGTGGATGCAGGCCTGAAGCCTGTACTGATCGTCGGCGCCGGCCCGGTCGGTGCCGTGTGTGCGCTGGCGCTACAGCAGCAGGGCATCGACGCACACGTACTAGAAGCGCAGCCCGCCGATGCGCGCGCGGATACGCGTACGCTGGCATTGTCGTACGGTTCGCGTTTGATTCTGGATCGCCTGGGCGTGTGGGAAACACTGGAAGACGTGACGCCCATCACCCGTATTCATATCTCCCAGCGCGGTGCGCTCGGCATGGCACGCTTGTCGGCCGATGAAATCAAGGTGCCGGCACTGGGCTATGTGCTGCCCTACGCCACACTCACGGCCGCGCTGAAACAGGCGCTGCTGGACGCACGCATTACCGTGGAGTACGGCGTGGCGGTCGAGCGCATCGAGCCGGAGTTGGAACATGCCCGTGCGCACACTTTGGCGGGCAACACGTTGATGGCCTCGCTGGTGGTGGTGGCCGATGGGGGTCGCGGTGAGGCGGCGCCCGACCCTAAAATTTCACGCGATTACGACCAGATGGCCGTGGTGTGCGAAGTGCAGACCGAACTGCCGCATGCGAACCAGGCTTTCGAACGCTTTACGCCCGAAGGTCCGGCGGCCTTGCTACCGAAAGGGGATCGTTATGCGCTGGTGTGGACTGCAGATAATGATGATGCCCAGCGTATTGCCGCGTTACCCGACGCCGAATTCCTGAGCGCACTGTATCGCCACTTCGGGGGGCGGCAAGGTCAGTTTCTGTCGGCCAGCCCGCGCAAAACCTTCCCGCTCAAACTGGCCTATACCGGCAGCGAAGCGGACGCGCGCGTGGTGCGCATCGGCAACGCTGCGCAAACACTGCACCCGGTAGCGGGGCAGGGATTCAATATCGGCTTGCGCGACGCATGGGAACTGGCGAGTCTGTGCGGCGATACGCCCGTCGAGGCGCTGGGCAGCCCGGCCATGCTGGCCGCCTATGCACGCGGACGCCGGGTCGATGTCTTGGGCGGCGTGGGTTTCACCGATTTTCTGGTGCGGGTGTTTTCCAATGATGTCGCGCCCCTGCGCCATGCGCGTGGGTTGGGCCTGCTGGCGCTGGAAGCGTTTCCGTCACTGAAAGGTTTTGTTGCTCGGCGGATGATATTTGGGGCACGCGGATGATGGCTGAACGCTATCAGGTCGTCATCGTCGGTGCTGGTTTGGTGGGCGCCGCTGCAGCGCTAGCGTTGGGCCGGAAGGGCTTGCGTGTTGCGTTGGTCGAGCGCCAGCCTCCTCAGCCGCCGAATGAAAGTTGGGACACCCGAATTTACGCCATCAGTCCATCCAGTCAGCGCTTCCTGCAAAGTATTGGCGCCTGGCAGTTTATGGACGCCAGGCGCATCCAGCCAGTATTTCGCATGGACGTGGCGGGCGACTCGACTGGCGCAGTCCGTCTCGATGCCTATGAATCAGGCGTCCCATTTCTAGCCTGCATAGTCGAGAACGGGCGCCTGCAGCACGCACTGTGGCAGGCATTGCTGGCTGACGGAAATGTGGAACTGTTTTGCCCGGATGCAATCACGGCCATCGATTGGGGCGACCCTCGTTCGAAATTAACGCTGGCCGATGGACGATTGCTTGAAGCTGAACTGGTCGTCGGTGCGGACGGTGCCGCGTCGCGTATACGTGAATGGGCCAATCTGAGCTCGACCTTGACCCCCTACGGGCAAAGTGGCGTGGTGGCCAACTTCGAATGCGAACGCCCGCATCGGGGTACCGCATACCAGTGGTTTTTTGACGGTAACATCTTGGCCTGGCTGCCCTTGGCGGGCCATCGTGACACATGTGAGGGGAACCGTCTGTCCATGGTCTGGTCAACTCAGCCGGCTAATGCTGAAGTGTTGCTCGGACTGGATGCCATTGCGCTCGCTGACAGGGTGCGGCATGCCGGTCACGACCAACTCGGTGCGTTGCGTTTATTGACGCCTGCCGCGGCTTTTCCGTTGCAATTGATTAAAGTACAGACGCCTGTTGCACCGGGCGTGGCGTTGATTGGAGATGCGGCGCACGGCGTGCATCCGCTGGCAGGCCAAGGCGTAAATTTGGGATTCGGGGATGCCGAAGCGCTGTGCGAGGTGCTGGCGCAGCAGCATCGACGTATTCGCTGCGGGGATGTGAGGGTTTTAAACACCTACGCCCGCCAGCGTGCAGAACCCGTGCAACGTATGCAAACGCTCACCCATGGCCTGCATCACCTGTTTTCCGATGATCGCGCTGCTTGGCTGCGTAATACCGGGATGCAGTGCCTTAACCGGTTGCCGCCGCTGAAAGCGGCGATGGTTCGCGAAGCGATGTCTTGACGTTTTTTTGATTTATTTTGGAGCTTTACATGAAATTCATTCCTATGGCGTTAACCGCAACGCTGATGCTGGCTTCAAGTGCGCAAGCCAATGAGACGGTTATTCGCAAGGCCTTGTCGCAACAGTTTCCCACTGCACAAATCAGCTCTATCAAAAAAACGCCCTACAGCGGTTTGTTCGAGGTGTATCTCGATGGCCAGTTGTTGTATGCCGATGCCAAGGCGCAATACATTTTCACCGGCGACGTGATCGACCTGAAAAAACGCCAGAACCTGACACAAGCGCGCCTCAATCAATTGCAGGCAGTGAACTGGGACTCCCTTCCGCTGAAAAATGCGCTGAAGACCGTCAAGGGCACGGGCGCGCGCAAGCTGGTGGTGTTCTCCGATGTCGACTGCCCTTATTGCCGCAAGTTTGAAGAGGAGTTGACCAAGGTCGACAACATCACCATTTACACCTTCCTGTATCCGATCGAAGGACTGCATCCCAAAGCCGTGCAAACCTCGAAGCAGATCTGGTGCGCACCCGACCGCAACAAGGCATGGGATACCTACATCACCGGCGGCAGTGTGCCGAACAATGATGGCAAGTGTGCGAATCCGGTTGATGAAACCATAGCGTTAGGCCAAAAGCTGAAAGTGTCCGGCACGCCCACAATCATTTTTGCAAATGGCCAGCGCGTCCCCGGCATGGTGCCCGCCGCGCAACTCGAGCGCTTGTTAACGGCCCATGCCAAGTAGAGTCGGTTCATGAGTTCGCCGTTCTGGGACGAGCGGTATGCCACAGATGATTACATCTTTGGCACTGCGCCGAACGTGTTTCTGGCCAGTCAGGCCGGCTTGATTCGTTCGGGCATACGCGCGCTGGCGATCGCCGATGGCGAAGGCCGAAACGGCGTGTGGCTGGCCGAGCAGGGTGCGTATGTGCATGCGATTGACGTGTCGCCGGTGGCGCTGGAAAAGGCCCGCAAGCTGGCAGAGGAACGTCGCGTGACCCTGGAGTTTGAGCAGGCCGATGTGCTCAACTGGGACTGGCCCGAGGAAACCTACAATCTTGTCGCCGCCATCTTTATTCAATTTGCCCCGCCGCCCGAGCGCGACCGCATCATCGCCGGTATCCGCCGCACGCTGAAACCTGGCGGGGTGTTAATCCTGCAGGGGTACACCCCGAAGCAGGTTGAGTTTGCCACCGGTGGCCCGCCCGATGCCGCCAACATGTACACCGCCGAATTGCTCCGCAAGTGGTTTGGCGACTGGGACATTACCCATCTGAACGAACATGAGTCTTTCATCAGCGAGGGCAGTCACCATCACGGCCTGTCTGCGCTGATTGATCTGGTCGCCATCAAGCCGCGCTGAACCCCCTCCCGGATTGAATCGGGTCCACAATGGCTGCATCATTTGTGTCATATCGCCATTGCCCTTCAATTTTGAATCGACCTGCTCAATGAACCTGCGCATCACTCCGCTTACGTTTTTGTTCGTGGCAATGCTTGCGGGCTGCCAACCTGCCGAAAAGGAGCGGTTTCAAGGCTATGTCGAGGCGGAACCCGTTCTGGTTGCGGCCCAGCAAAGCGGACAGCTGACATCGCTCACGGTGCAGCGGGGTGACGCAGTCAAAACCGGCACGCCGCTGTTCAGCCAGGATCAGGCCGTTGAAGTGGCCAATGTCAGCCAGGCGCAAGCGCAGTTGGCGCAGGCGCAGGCTCAGCTTGGCAATCTGGCCACCGGCAAGCGCCCTGTAGAAATTGCGGCGATCGATGCCCAGCTCAATGAGGCAGAAGCCCGCCGGAAATTGTCGGACGGGCAACTGAGCCGTCAGGAAGCGCTGGTTGCAAAGGGCTTTGTCAGCGCCGAATCGCTCGACCAGGCGCGTACCCAGCTGGCCCGGGATGAAGCCAATGTTGCACAAATCAAGGCCCTGGTGGCGAGCGCACGCCTGCCCGGGCGGAAGGATGAGCGGGCCAGTGCCCAGTCGCAGGTGTTGGCCAGCCAGGCTGTGCTCGAGCAAAGCACAATCAAACTTGGCCAGAAATCGCAGTTGTCTCCTGTCGCTGGACAGGTGCAGGACATCTATTACCGGGCCGGGGAATGGGCCGCACCGGGTCAGCCCATCGTTTCCATCCTGCCTGCAGAAAACATCAAGGTCCGGTTCTTTGTGCCAGAAACCCGCCTGGGTGCACTGAAAACCGGGCAACGCGTTGAAATACAGTGCGACAGTTGCCCGGCAGGGGTATCCGCCACCATCCGCTTCATCAGCGCCACGGCGGAGTACACGCCGCCAGTTTTATACAGCGAGAAGAATCGCCACCGGCTGGTCTACATGGTGGAAGCCTGGCCGGCGGCGAAAGAAGCCGCCCAGCTGCACCCCGGTCAGCCGGTGAGCGTGTCTTTACACACCCCTCAGAAATGAGCAGTGAGTCCGCCATCGATGTGCATGGCCTGAGTAAATCGTTTGGTGACAAGCACGTCGTCAATGACTTAAACCTGCAGGTGGGAAAAGGCGAGATTTTTGGATTTTTAGGTCCCAATGGCAGCGGTAAAACCACCGTCATCCGGATGCTTTGCGGCCTGCTGACGCCGGATGCCGGAAGCGGCACGTGTCTGGGTTTTGATGTGCTCAGCCAAAGCGCTGAAATCAAGAAGCAAGTGGGTTACATGACCCAACGTTTCAGCTTTTACGAAGATCTGTCCATCCGCGAAAACCTCGACTTTGTTGCGCGTCTGTATGACATGCCCAACCGCAAGCAAACCGTGCAGGCTGGCATGGAAGACCTGGGGCTGATGGATCGGGCGGACCAACTGGCTGGCACGCTCTCGGGCGGATGGAAACAGCGGTTGGCGTTGGCAGCCTGCATGCTGCATCGTCCGCGACTGCTTCTGCTGGACGAGCCCACTGCGGGTGTTGACCCCAAGGCGCGGCGTGATTTCTGGGACGAAATCCATCGGTTGGCGGAGCAGGGCATCAGCGTACTGGTATCGACGCACTACATGGATGAAGCGGCACGGTGTCACCGCCTGGCCTATATCGCTTACGGCCATTTGCTGGCGTCCGGCACCCCGGAAGCGCTCATTGACCAAAGTGGCCTTTCCTCATTCTCGGTTAAAGACAATTCCTCCGCCCTGGCCGAACGCCTGCGCAAACTGCCGGGTGTGCAGCAGGTGGTCGCGATGGGCAATGTCTATAGCGTCAGCGGCCAGGATGGTGCGTTGATCGAGGCGGGCCTCGCCGGTTTGCCCGACGTTCGGTTTGAGCGAACAGACACCGGGCTGGAGCAAGTCTTTATCCAGCTCATGGAAAACGTACAGGACGCCGCGCCATGAAATCCCCTCTGGCCTGGCATCGTTTGTGGGCCATCGTGCTGAAGGAGTTTGTGCAGATGCGGCGCGACCGCATCACCTTTGCCATGATGGTGGGCATCCCCGTGATGCAACTGATTCTGTTTGGCTTCGCCATCAATACCGATCCCAAGCGCCTGCCCACCGTGGTTTTCAATGCCAGCCCCAGTGCGTATACACGCAGCTTTGTTGCCAGCATGGAAAACAGCGGCTATTTCGATGTGCTCACCTCACCCGCCACCGTCGCCGAGGCGCGCGAAGCCATGGCCATCGGCGATGTGCAGTTCATCGTCTCGATCCCGCCGGATTTTTCACGACAGCTGGTGCGGGGCGAAAAGCCGGCGCTGTTACTTGAAGCCGATGCCTCCGATCCGGCGGCCACCGGTAACGCCATCTCCGCCCTGAACAGCCTTAACCAGAGTGCCTTGCAGCACGACCTGAAAGGGCCCTTGGCCACGCTCGGCACCCCGCCGCCGTCTTTCGAAATCCGCGTGCAGCGCAACTACAATCCCGAAGGCATCACCCAATACAACATCGTCCCCGGCCTCATGGGCACCATCCTCACCATGACCCTGATCATGATGACCGGCATGGCCATGACGCGCGAACTGGAACGCGGCACCATGGAAAACTTGCTGGCTTTTCCCGTGCACCCGCTGGAAGTGATGATCGGGAAAATCCTGCCCTACATCATGGTGGGCTACATTCAGGTCGCCGTCATACTCATTGCAGCCTACTTTTTATTCAGCGTGCCGATCGTGGGTAGCCTGACATTGTTGCTGGCCTGCGTGCTGATCTTTCTGGCCGCCAACCTCACCGTCGGCATGATGTTTTCCACCATCGCCAAGAGCCAGTTGCAGGCCATGCAGATGACCTTCTTCTTTTTCCTGCCATCCCTGCTGCTATCCGGCTTCATGTTCCCCTTCCGCGGGATGCCCGTCTGGGCCCAGTTCATCGGCGAAGGCTTGCCGCTCACCCACTTCCTGCGCATCGTGCGCGGCATCATGCTCAAGGGCAACGGCTGGACCGAAACCTGGCCCAATGTCTGGCCCATGCTGGTGTTCATGGTGGTGGTGATGCTGATCGGTTTCAAGCGTTACCGGAAAACGCTGGATTAAGGCGGAGGCTGCTTCAGATAACGGTCACTCCTTGCGAGTGGCTGTTATAAAAGGGCTCGTATTTCCGCCCCGGGCTGATTGTTGATGCTCAGTGCTGCGAGTGGCAGAAAGTAACTATTCAAAAAGTGACAATGCCATCCCATTTCTAGGGTTGAGTCTTGTTGCATTCTGCTTATCCATGATCCTGGATGACCTCAATGGCATCCGGCTATTTGCTGTCGGAAAACTTTACATTTAGATACGCAGGCCAGAGATAAATAATGGCAGTGCATTGATTGCAATCATGTTTATGGTGCCGGCGTAGGTTTTGCTTTAAGTGTTGCGGGCACACACACTAAATAATCCATAAGTGTGCTCCTACTTTTACTTAATCACCCCCCACATTGACCGCCAGAGTCAACGACAGGATAGCTGTGCATACCAAAAACAAAGCGGAAAAGACTCTCGCCACCAACCCATTCAATATTGCAACGCAACACCGTTGCCACAGAAACCGGCATACCCCCGCGCGCTTGCGACCGCTTGCGGCAGCCCTGATCCTGGCGTTGAACGGCACACCGATGAGCGCGCTGCCGACGCTGGGTGCGATTGCGGCAGGCTCTATGTTGATTGCGACGCCACGTGATGCCCATGCAGCGTGTACGCCGTCAACACCAGCCAAAACTTCATGGGGAACGGTCACTGAAATAAGCTGCAGTGGCAACTTGTCCGCTGGAATCAGTAGCGCAACAACGGCCGTTCAAGCCTTTGCGGATATGACCAAAACGACGCCGCCGACAACGATCCTGACCGTCGCCAATCCAAGTGCGAACATCATGCCTAGCGCAAACGTGCCCGGCATCTTGTTATCAATGAAAGGCGGGGTCCTTTTTGCGGATTTCGACGCGGATCCGTTTATTTTAGAGTTCCCTTCGACGGGCGGCGTCCTTGATCTCGACGTGTCCCCTCTCGTCAACATATCCACGCAAGGAACGAGTGCGCATGGCATCCACGTCAAGAGCCAAGGCAGTGTCGGAACGGACGGGGATAGCTCCTGGACCAACACAAATGGCGCGCCGGGTGGTTCGGGGTACGCGGGGGGCGCGGTTAAGGTCAACACCTGCACGGCGGATGCACAAGGTGGGTGTGTCGCCAGCGCAACCAGCCAGTCTCAAATTAACACGCATGGTAGCCACGCGCATGGCCTTTTCGTGGAAAGCCTGGGTGCCAATGGCGGTAAAGGTGAAAGCATTGGACCCGCTGTCTCGGCTACCGGCGGCAATGGCGGTGCGGCTGGAGCCGGCGGTCTTGTGACAGTCGACAACACCGCAAACATCAGTACTGAAGGCGACCTTGCCTATGGCATCTTCGCACAGAGCATCGGCGGTGACGGCGGTAATGGCGGGGGTGTTGCTGCGGCACTCTCGGCCGCTTTTGGTGAGGGCGGCAACGGTGGGAAGGGGGGCAACGTCACCGTGACCAATTCCGGCAACATCAACACGCTGGATTCAATTACCAATCCTTATGTGAACGTTCCGGAATACAAGTCGGTTGATGTTCCATTGATTGGCGTGATCAACGTCCTGACGGGTAATTACATCAAGACACTGGGACCCGACGGCGACGGCTCGCATGGCATTTATGCGCGCAGCCGTGGGGGGAGTGCGGGTGATGCCGGTGATGCCAACGGGATTTTTTCGGGTGGTAGCCTCGCGAATTTGATTTCAAAACTCCAGGGCCGTGCCGAGGTCAGCAGTGCTGGTAACGTCACGATCAACAATAGCGGCGCAATCACAGCCTCCGGCAATCAATCACGCGCGCTCTTCGCGGAAAGTCTCGGCGGCGATGGGGGCGCGGGTGGCACGGCGGGTGGCATCTTCGCATTTGGCGGCAGGGGTTCTGCTGCGGGGCATGGCGGCGTGGTTGCGGTGAACAACACCGGAAAACTCAAAACAGATGGCGATAACGCCAGTGCTGTTTTGGCTGAAAGCATCGGTGGGGGGGGCGGAAACGGCGGCGGTGCGCTCGGAATTGGGTTGGGCATCAGCCTTGCCATTGGAGGCGGCGCAGAAGATGGTGGAAACGGCGGCGCCGTCACGGTGATCAGCGACGCGGATGCGAACCTCGGCACGACCGATATTGCGACCTTGGGTGATTACTCGAATGGTATTGAGGCCCGCAGTATTGGCGGCGGCGGCGGTACAGGTGGCTATGCCACCAGTTTGACCGCCGGCGTGCCTGTTTATGGGGTCAGTGTGGGTATTTCCGTCGCGATTGGTGGAAGCGGTGCGGTCGGCGGCGGTGCGGACATCGTCAAGGTCGACAACGCCAGTTCGATTACCACTCAAGGCAGAATATCTCACGGTATTTTCGCTGAAAGCACCGGCGGGGGCGGCGGGAGCGGCGGTGCAAGCACGGCGTTCACTGCCAGCGGCGGGGGCTCGGTCAACCTCAGCGCAGCCGTGAGTGTGGGCGGCAGCGGCGGCGGTGGCGGGAACAGTGCCAACGTACGCGCCGTTGATGGCACCACGCGCCTGTTGGATAGTGACGGAAGCCTTCTCGGCAGCGTGAAAGTGCTGAACAGCGGGGACATCACTACCGGTAATGCCGGTAAGCACGCGGTGACGGTGAGTCAGTTGTCTGGTGTGAGCTCAGCACTGATTGCCGCATTGCAAGCGCATGACAGTGCAATCACGATTGCCCAGTTGGATCAGCTCACAAAAGAAGAACTGCTGGAAATCGAAGGGATCGACGCCACTGCCGCAGATGACATCGCCAAGGCAGCCCGGCTGTTCATGCGGCAGGACGAACAGTCACACGGCATCTATGCACGCGGAATCGGCGGCGGCGGTGGCGACGGCGGTCTGAGTATTGCGGGCACGCTGACCGTCGGCCAAGGTGCCGGTGTGGCGGTGGCCGTGGGCGGCAGCGGGGATGGCGGCGGCAAGGGCGGTGCGGTTTTTCTCGTCAACCAGGGCGATATCACCACCTATGGTGAGAAATCTCACGCCATTGTTGGACAAAGCATTGGCGGCGGCGGCGGTGACGGCGGGGCGAGTATCGCGGGTACGCTCGCATTTGGTGGCGCATCGAACACGGCCTCCGTGGCGGTCAGTGTCGGCGGTGGCGGCGGTGGCGGCGGGGTCGCTGAAGAGGTCCTGGTCGCCAACTTTGGAACGCTGAAGACCAATAGCATTGGCTCCTATGGCGTGCTGGCACAAAGCATTGGCGGCGGCGGCGGAAATGGCGGGTTGAGTGTGGCGGGTTCGTTGAGCGTGTCTTCGGGCAAGTCGGCAAGCGTGGATATATCAGTGGGTGGGTCGGGCGGCGCGGGTAACGCCGGCGGCGCGGTCAAGGTATTCAACATCGGCAACATCGAGACGTTTGCGGACCAGTCTCATGCGGTCTTCGCGCAAAGCGTGGGCGGAAAAGGCGGGACGGGTGGCACCAGTGTCGCTGCCGCTGGCGCCTATGGTGGCGACAATCTGAATGTGACAGTGGGAGTGGGAGGCACCGGGGGAGAAGGCGGCATCGGCGGTGAGGTACTTGTTTCAAATCAGAAGAATATCAACACCCACGGTGATCTGTCGTCGGGCGTGTTTGCACAGAGCATTGGTGGCGGCGGCGGTACCGGCGGCGCGAGTGTGGCGGGTTCGGCTACGTTTTTCAAAGGGACGGCGCAGAACGCGAAAAACGTCAATCTTGGTTTCAGCGTCGGCGGCAAAGGTGGCAAGGGCAACGAAGGCGGGACGGTCACTGTCACCAATAACGGCGAGATTATTACCACGGGTATCGTTTCGCACGGCATCTTTGCAGAAAGCGTGGGCGGCGGCGGCGGCCAGGGCGGACTTGCCCGTACATTTTCACTGATCACGAACGGATGCCAAGTCAAGAGCAAGCTGACTTCAGTCGCCGCATTCCTAAAGATTCCGGGCATCAAAGCGCCCGCTCAAAAATGTCCGGCGGACACGTCGGGCTCGTTTAACCTCGGCGTGGGCGGAAAAGGCGGCACGGCCGGGCATGGCGGACTGGTCGAGGTCACCAATACCAAGAATATTGTGACCATCGGCATCTCCTCGCATGGCATCTTTGCCCAGAGTATCGGCGGGGGTGGCGGAACCGGGGGTGAAGGCGCGGACGGGGTTGGTTTCCCTTTGATCGGGCTCGACTCACCTAAAAAAACGAATAATGTGTCGCTCAGCATCGGGGGATCTTCCGGTGCCAGTGGCGATGGCCGCAAGGTCCTTGTGAATCATCTTTCCGGGAAAATTACAACGCTTGATATGGGCTCGTTCGGTGTTTACGCGCAAAGCGTGGGCGGCGGCGGCGGCCAGGGTGGGCATGGCGCCTCTGGGTTGATCGGGCTTTCGATTGGTGGATCGGGCGGCGCCGCAGGAAACGGCGGCGCCGTTGAGGTGAATCTCGGCAGCGAGTCGACCACGAGCACGATTGAAACATCGGGCATTTTCGCGCACGGTGTCTACGCGCAAAGCGTGGGCGGTGGCGGCGGCCTGGGTGGAACCATCGCGAAAGGCCCTAGCGGGCTGATCGATACCAACGTCGGCGGCATTACGCTGCACGGCGGTAACGCGGGCAGTGGCAATGAAGTTACCGTCACCAGCTTCGGCAACATCACCACGGGTGCGCTTGTATCGGAGGGCTTCGAAGCAAGCGGGTTTGCCTCAATGGGGGTCTACGCGCAAAGCGTCGGCGGTGGCGGCGGTCTGGCTGGCGGCGGCCTCAACAACTTCGCGGTACTTAGTGGAAGTGCGGGCGGACATGGTTCTGGCGGCGATGTGACCGTGCACCATACCGGCAATATCACGACAAACGGCGCCTTTTCCCACGCCATCTACGCGCAAAGCGAAGGGGGGTCAGCGTCTTTTGATAGTGTGAAAGATGCATTAACCATAAGTTTGGCCAGCCTGGAATCGTCTGCTGTCGCGTTGTCTGAACTCATCTTGTACGCTATTTATCCTGAACTGTTTGAATCCCTAAAGCTTGGCGAGCTTACGGCCTATCAGCTTGACACGCTGGTCGGTGGTGATATCGAGGTTGTGACGGATGGCAATATTGTCGCCAACGGTATCGCCTCCCTGGGAATCCATGCACAAAGCAAGGGCAAGGACAGCAACGGCAATATCAAAGTCAACGTCAAAGGTTTGGTTCAGGGAGGTTCGGGACCACTCAGTGCGGGAATCAACATTCAGGATGGCGCCAATAACGTAGTGACGATTGGTGAGTCGGGGAAAGACTCCGGCGCGGTGACCACGGTGGATGGCGTGTTCGGCGTAGCGATTCTCGGCGGCTTGGGCAAAGAAACCGTCAACAACCATGGCACTGTCACCGGCTCGGTGAACCTCGGTGCTGGCGCCAATGCATTCAACAATCTTGCGGGTGGTCGGCTGGTTTCAGGCGCGACGGTGAATCTCGGTACCGGCAACACGCTTAAGAACGACGGCTCGCTCTCGCCCGGTGGCGTGGATCAAACGTTGATCACTGCGGTCACTGGCAATCTGGTGCAGTCTCAATCAGGCGAGTACGTAACCGATCTCGATTTCCTGACGAATCTGGCAGACCGAGTGGATGTGTCGGGCACCAGCAGTCTTGGTGGCAAGATCTCAGTGAATCTGGTTAACCCCAGCTTTGTCACCCCCGGGAGCAAGACGTTCACGATTCTCAGTAGTGCGGGTGGTGTGACCGATAAAACGAATCTTGCCCTCTCGGCTGAAGCGTCAGCAGTGATTAAATATGCGCTTCTCTACCCGAACTCGACCGATGTGGTGCTGGAGCGTAGTGTCAATTTCGCACCTGTTGGCGGAGCAATCCTGAGCAGAAATCAGTCCGCGATTGGCGTCCATATCAATGCCATCCAGCAAGCAGGTGGGTCGCCTGAGTTTGCGCCCATCACGGCCTACTTGATCTCGCTGCCTGATGCTGAAAGTCTGGGGCGTGTTTACGACGAGTTAAGCTCGGAACCTTTGTTGGCTACGACGACCACAGCCGTTTTGTCTGACCTGCGCTTTTCCGACGCGCTGCATAGCTGCCGGGTTCGCGAAGGCGAATTCCGTTTTGTCAGTGAGGGCGAATGTAGCTGGGTTCGGCTGATCGGCAGCAAGCTTGATCAGGATCGCACAGCTTCCAACTTGGGCTTTGACCGCAAGACCAATACCCTAGCTGCCGGTGCGCAGAAACGGGTCAATCAAAACTGGAGTGCAGGTTTTGGTTTTTCCATTGATACCAGCACGCTTCATGTGGCTGACTCCACCCGGAGTGAAGGCAATCAATATGCTCTCGGCGTGATTACCAAACGCAATCTGGGTGCAGATGCTTTCACCGCATCGCTTAATCTGGGATACGGCCCGTACGATACGACGCGTCTGGTCAATCTGACCGGTCCGGTGGTGGCCAGCAGCAGGCAGAAGGTGGGCCTTGCTTCAGTTCATATGCGCTGGTCGCGTGACTATGAGCACAAGAAGGTCTGGTATCTGCGCCCGTTGTTGGACGTGGGGGTGACGCACGTTTACCACGGTGCGTTCGACGAACAGGGAGCGGGTGCGGCGAATCTGAGTGCCAAGAGTGGACGCGATACGCTGGTGAGCCTGCAGCCGGGACTGGAGTTCGGCCGTGAGTTTGCCACCGCCGGCGGTACGCTGATTCGTCCGTTCGGTATGGTGGGTCTAACTCACTTTGTGTCTGGTGCCACCACGGGAGTGACGGCTTCGTTGCAGGGCGCACCGGTTGGAACCGCGCCGTTCACAACCGAGAGCACGATGGACAAGACCTATGCCGACCTGACGCTGGGGATGGACACACTCAGCACCAGCGGATCTGTCTTCCGGATAAGTTACACCGGCCAGTATTCCGAGCATACGGAATCGCATAGCGCCAGCCTGAAAGTGGCGGTTCCGTTCTAGGCAACACTTGATGGGCGTACTCCGTTCGCTGATCAAGTGGCTTGCGCTTGTTCTGTTCGCGCCAATTCACGTAATCCATCCAACGCCTGTTTTAGCGTGGCGTTGTCGCTGTTGCGCGGATAAACCATGTAGGCGGGCAGTTTGAATTGCGGGGCATCTGGCACGCGCCATAACTGCCCAGCTACGAGATAGTGCCGCAATAATCGTTGTGGAAAATAACCGCTCCCACCGTAGGTCAGCAGTTGCTGCACGCCCAGCCAGCCGATGTTGGCGACCAGGGCAGGTGGCGGGGCGTCGGGAAAATGGTCGCTGAACTGGGCATGAAATTCCGGCCCCCAGTCGATGTGGATATAGCCATCATCGGGCCAGCCGCGTTTGAGATCGCTGGTGACCAGCAGCAGGGTTTCGTCGAACAGCGCTTCCACCTCCAGCCCGGAACGGGTTGTTGGCGTGTACATGACGCCGATATCCACAGTGCCTTCGATCAGCCCTTGCATGATGTCCGCCTCGAAGCCGATTTCCAGGCGCAGCGAGACGTCGGGCGCGGCTTTTTGCATCCAGGCCACCCAGTGCGGCAGAAACCCTTCCCACACGGCGATGCGTCCGGATAACGTTAGCACGTCCCGAAACCCTTGCGGCAGGCCGACATCGTGATGCGCCTGTTCAACCGTGCGCACCAGGTTCTTGGCGTGGCGCAGAAAGCGCTTGCCGGATGGCGTGAGCACAGCGCCATTGCGACCGCGATGAAACAGGCGCGCGCCCAGTAGCGTTTCCAGGGTATGGATGCGCGCACTCACGGTGGACTGGGTGACGTGCAAACGGCTGGCGGCGGCGACGAAATTGCCTGTGGCGGCAACGGTCAGGAAGGTACGGGCAAGTTCGGTGTCCATGGGGGAGTTGGTTCATCTATCGGATATATCGATATTAGATACCAATATTTATCGTTGGATCAATATATAAGCCTTCCCTAAACTAGGCTCATCGCAATAAAAGGAGGCTGTCATGGAGCAAATAACCGATGTCTCGACTCTGATGCCCGAGCGCGACGCCGAGGGGTATCTAGTGGATCCTGCCGACTGGAACGAAGACGTTGCGCAGGCTTTGGCCCAAGGTGAAAAGATAGAGATGACCGATGATCACTGGGATGTGATTCGTTTCATGCGCGATTATTACGATGAGCATCAGGTTGCAGCGGACGCCCGTTTCGCGATCAAGCATCTGGCCGAACGCGTAGGACGCGATGCGCAAAAAAGAATGTTCGTGTTATTCCCATATGGTTACGTGAAGCAGGCCTGCAAGATCGCCGGCATGCGCCGGCCGCGCAACTGGAGTACGGGCTAAGATGGTTCGCAAGCTGGCGTACTCGGTTTCCGAGCGCGAACACTGGATATCAGCTGCAGGTGGGCTGATTGGCATTCTCGCGGTGCTGTGGGTGGGACATTTCTGGCTGGACGGACATGGCGGCGTGCTGGCCATCGCGTCGATGGGGGCCTCGGCGGTGCTGTTGTTCGCCGCGCCACATGGCGCATTGTCGCAACCGTGGCCGGTCTTTGGCGGCCATCTGGTTTCGGCGCTGATTGGTGTGGCTTGTGCACGCTGGCTGGGTACCGAACCCATGCTGGCAGCTTCACTCGCGGTGGCGCTGTCAATTGCCGTCATGTACGGCCTGCGCTGCCTGCATCCGCCGGGCGGTGCCACCGCGCTTTACGCGGTGCTTGGCGGAGAAACCGTCCATGCGCTGGGCTATGGCTATGTGTTGAGCCCGGTACTGTTGAACGTTGTCGTGTTGCTGGCGGTAGCCGTGGTGTTCAATGCCCCGTTTGCCTGGCGGCGCTATCCGCAAAGCTGGCATCGGCGTTCAAAGGCAGGCGCCGCGCCGGCACCAGAACCCATGATTCCGCACAGCAATCTGGTCTATGCCTTGAGCAAGATCGACACCTTTGTCGACGTCAGTGAGGAAGATTTGCAGCGTATTTATGCGCTGGCGCTGGCCGGCGCACCACCTGGCCATGTGGACAATGAAGTGAGCTTGCTGCCGCTGTCGCAGACGCAAATTTGATCGGATGGGGGCGCGCCGCTTCTTGATTCAAATCTGGAATGCGGCCAGTAGCACCAGGCCTTCGAGCAGGCCGCGCCCCCAGCGATCGGGCGGGGAGACATATTCTTCTGCCATGGCATTAAGCCGGCTTAACCAGGAAGCCAGCGCTTCACAATCTGAAGTAGATAGAAACAAACATGCCAACTCGAAATTCAGGAACAGGCTACGCAAATCCACATTGGCCGATCCGGCCAATGCGAGGTCGTCAGCCAGCAGTGCCTTGGCATGGAGCATGGCATGGGGGATGACTTTGATGATTGCTCCGCCCGCAACCAGTTCACGTAGATAACGGGTGCGCGCCAGGTCCGCCAGCCGGTGGTTGGATTGCCGGGGCAGCAGCAGGCGCACCTCCACTCCACGTCGCGCAGCCAGCACCAGTGCCTGTTGCAAGGCTTCGTCCGGAACGAAGTAGGGGGTGGCAATCCAGATACGGTGTTGTGCGCTATAGCACGCTGTCAGCATCAGTTCGTGCAGAGTGTCGCGCGCGAGCGTCGGGCCGGATGGAATGACCTGGACCGTCGACATGCCAACGGCCGCTGGCATGTGGTCATCCGTTTCGGGCGTGTGCTTGCGGGCAAAAGCCCAGTCAGCAGCAAATACCTGCGCCATATCGGCCACGGCGGGACCGGCGACGCCAAAGCTTAGGTCAATCCATTCACTGTCGGCGGCAAAGTACTCGTCTGCCACATTGCGTCCGCCGGTCCATGCGCGCGCGTGGTCGGCGATCACCAGCTTGCGATGGTTGCGTAGATTGGTGCGTCCACGCAGTGGGCGATGCAGCAACGGAATGAACCAGGCCACTTCCACGCCGGCCGCGCGCAATCGGCGCAGGCCGTGCCGCGCCAATAGCAGCGAGCCGATTCCGTCGATCAATAAACGAACCCGTACCCCGGCTTCGGCGCGCGTGGCGAGTTGTTCCATGAAACGGCTGCCGCGCGCGTCGTCGCGCAGCAAAAAAAGTGCGACATCCAGGGTTCGCGTACTGCCATTCACCACGGCGATCAGTTCGTCCCACGCCGCATCGCCGTCATGATGCCAGCTGACCTGGTTACCCGAGCGTGGGGGTGGCACCCCCGCACTGGCGAGCAGTCGGGCCAGAGGCGTGCCTGCCTCGGCTGGAAACGGGTGCGAGGCAGGCTGTGGGAGCGTGGCCAGCTTGCGGGTTCCCAGCGTGAGATAGACCGGAACCGCCAGCCAGGGCGCGCTTACCATGAAGACAATCCAGCCCAGCGTGGCGGCAGGCGAACGTCTCTGCCGCAGCAGATGGCCGATCAATAGGGCGGTGATCAGCACCCCGGCAATCAGCGAAAAATGCAGAACAGTGAGTTGACCCATGGCTTCAGTATGAACAGAACGGCTCAATGATACCGCCTGCACAACACGCGCTTGGCCATCCCGGCATTTCCCCTACCTGGACCTTCAGCGACAAGGATCTGGTCGGCACCCCAGCGACTGGGTCCGGACTGCGACGGCTCCACCTGTCAGGCCCGCGGCGAGCACCCGGTGCCAGGCTCGCAGACTGGCGAGCGGATGGAGGCTGGTGTGGGGATACGGCAGCAACAGTTTCATCAAGGTTTCCTGTTGTGCCACCGTGCGACGAGATGAAGCAGGAGGGCCAGGGTCACGACCGCCAGCATGAACCAGTGTTCGACGCGATGCAGCCCTGCCATGTGTTGGCTCAGCAGGGTGCCAAAGACGTACCCGACACCCGCGACCAAAGGCGCCCACAGCAGGGCGGAGAGGAGGTTGAGCAACAGAAAGCGCTGCCACGGAATACTGCTCATACCGACCGCGATCGGCAGCGCAGTGCGCAGGCCCCAGGCAAAGCGCATGGCGAGAATGATCTTGATCGGATGGTGTTCGATCAACACCACTGCGCGCTGAACCCTGCTGCCGAGCCAAGGGCGGCGCGCAATCAGGCGCGCGCCCTTGCGGCGGCCGAGCGTGAACCACACTTGGTCGCCGATGACCGCGCCCAGCATGGCAACGGCGACCACCGCGGCAAAATCGAGATAGCCGCGATGTGCAGCGTAACCCGCCAGCAGCAGAATGGTTTCGCCTTCCAGCAGGCTGCCGGCGAACACAGCGAGCAGGCCATAGTGCGAAATAAGGGCGGATAAATCCATGGGTGCGATTGTAACTTTGAAGAGATATTCAACATTCTCCAAATGGTAATGTGGCTGGGGGGGCCTGGCAGTTTGGACTGCGGGTCGCTGTTACGTCAGCGTCGGGTTACTGAGACGTTCTAAGGGGAACTGTTCGCCCCTTTTGGAGTTCAATAAGCACGCATAAACCGCGTTTGAAAGGACTCCTCTCATGCATGCCTCAACCCGTACCTGGACAATCAGAATCCTTGCCGCAACAGTGTTGTTCGCGCTGGGAGGCGTAACCCACGCCTGGCTCACGCCGCAGCCACATGCCGGGTTGCCGACAACGCCAGTGGCTGCGGGCGCACCCGCACCGGTACCGGCAGGATTGCCCGATTTCACGCCGCTGGTCCGACAAAACGCAGCGGCCGTGGTCAATATCAGCGTCACCAGCATGGCGCAATCGGGCGCAGCACTGAGCGGGGTGCCCGAGCCGTTGCAGCGCTTTTTCCAACCGCTGCCGGATGCGGAACGTGAGCAGACCGGCGTGGGTTCAGGCTTTGTCATTGCATCGGATGGTTACATTCTCACCAATGCCCATGTGGTCGACGGCGCGAGCGAAATCAACGTCAAGTTTTCCGACAAGCGCGAACGCAGTGCGCGGGTGATCGGCGTCGATCCGTTGTCTGACATCGCGCTGATCAAGGTCGATGCAAAAGATCTTCCGACTGTTCAGATTGGCCGGGCCGATACGCTACGTGTGGGCCAGTGGGTCCTTGCAATCGGATCGCCTTTCGGCTTCGAGCAGTCAGCCTCGCAGGGCATCGTCAGCGCGCTGGGACGCAGCCTGCTCGGTGATGCGTATGTCCCCTTCGTGCAGACCGACGTGCCGATCAATCCTGGCAATTCGGGCGGGCCGTTGATCGACCTGGCGGGCCGCGTCGTGGGCGTGAATGCGCAAATTTACAGCCGTAATGGCGGCTATCAGGGCGTGTCGTTCGCTATTCCTGTCGATGTGGCAATGCAGGTGGCGGCGCAACTCAAGGCCGACGGCAAGGTTACGCGCGGCTGGCTTGGTATCGGCATTCAGGAAGTCAATCAGGAACTGGCCGCTTCATTCAAGCTCGATCAACCTACCGGTGCGCTGGTCGCTTCGGTTGCACCGGATAGTCCGGCTGCAGTGGCGGGCATTCAGCCGGGCGATGTAATCCGCAGCTACGATGGCAAGTCGATCGTCAAGGCGGGAGACTTGCCACCCAGAGTGGCGGTGACGCTGCCAGGCCACGGCGCCGCGCTTGAAGTTTGGCGCAACGGCCATTTGCTCGGTGTGGATGTGACGATAGCCCGACTGCCCGAACAAACAGCCAGAAGGGGGTGACTTGCCTGGCATTTGTTGAGACCTGTGCTGCGGATGAACGAAGCCATCATTTTTCCGCTGCAAGCTCAGACGTGATTTGATCAAGAAGATACGCATGAACTTGGCTGCCCAAGTTCATGCCATCTCCAGTCCTACACCCTCGAGGCCTGCGCCAAGCATGGCCAGTGCAACAAGCAGATTGTTTTGCCAGTTTTCAGTCATGGTTTTGCTCTCCATTCAGTTAAATAAACTTGATGCGGCTGCGCAGTTCGTCGATGCTCGTCACCACATCGCTTAGTGTGTTGCCATCCTCGGCTGAGCCGACGATCACGCCCTTGCCTGATACGGGAATGATTGTGTCGATCTGGAAGCGTCCACTGGTGCCGCGCAGAAAACATTCCTCGTCAAAATAGAGACGGTCACCTGTCGTTCCGACCGCATCCGATTCAAGGGTATCGAACCCGATGAGCCTGACGAGGTCATTGCGGTCGCCTAATTCGATTGCATCGATAGACCGGTTCTCGGGGTTGATCAAAATGGCTTTCATTTTGGGAACCTCATCTTTTATGCGTTCAATTCAAATGCCCACCCGGGTTGGGGTGGGCACCAACCTTGTGGTCAACCGAGATCGAAACGATCCAGGTTCATCACCTTGGTCCAGGCCGCCACAAAGTCCTTGACGAACTTCTCCTGCGCATCCGAACTGGCATAGGCTTCGGCCAAAGCTCGCAACTGGGAATTCGAACCGAAGACCAGATCGATCCGGGTGCCGGTCCATTTCTTTTCGCCCGACTTTCGGTCATGCCCTTCGAACACGTCTTCATCTTTCGACACCGGCTTCCACACAATTCCCATATCGAGGAGGTTGACGAAGAAGTCGTTGATGAGTGCGCCCGGCCGCTGGGTGAAGACCCCGTGCTGGGATTGTCCAACGTTGGCATTCATTGCACGCATACCGCCCACCAGCACTGTCATCTCGGGCGCGGAGAGTGTCAGTAATTGCGCCTTGTCGAGCAGCAATTCTTCGACCGATACGGAATACTTGGCCTTCTGGTAGTTGCGGAATCCATCGGTAATCGGTTCGAGCACGGCGAAGGCTTCCACGTCGGTCTGCTCCTGCGAGGCGTCCATTCGGCCTGGCGTGAATGCTACCGTTACGGCGTGACCCGCTTGCTTGGCCGCCTCCTCGACACCGGCGCAACCCGCCAGCACGATGAGGTCGGCCAGCGAGACTTTCTTGCCGCCAGCGTTGAATTCACGCTGGATGCCTTCGAGCTTTTCCAACACCTTGGCCAGTTGCGCCGGCTGGTTGGCTTCCCAGTCTTTCTGCGGCGCGAGGCGAATGCGCGCGCCGTTGCCGCCGCCACGCTTGTCTGAACTGCGGAACGTTGATGCCGAGGCCCAGGCGGTCGAAACCAGCTCGGACACGCTGAGCCCGGACGCTAAAATTTTTACCTTGAGGGCGGCGATGTCCTGGTCGGTGATCAGGGGATGGTCGACTGCGGGGATGGGGTCTTGCCAAATCAACTCTTCCGCGGGCACTTCGGGGCCGAGATAGCGCGAACGCGGACCCATGTCGCGGTGGGTCAGCTTGAACCAGGCGCGGGCAAAGGCATCGGCGAATTCGGCAGGGTTCTGGTGGAAGCGGCGCGTAATCTTTTCATAAGCCGGATCCATGCGCATCGCCATGTCCGCAGCAGTCATGATGATAGGCACTTTCTTCGAGGCATCGTGTGCTGCCGGCGCCATGTTGCTGTCGGTTGCCTGCTTCGGCGTCCATTGGTGTGCACCCGCCGGGCTTTTACTCAGCTCCCACTCGTTGCCGAACAGCATGTCGAGATAGCTCATGTCCCACTTGATCGGGGTCGGCGTCCACGAGCCTTCCAGGCCGCTGCCGATCTGGTCGCCGCCTTTACCGCTGGCATAACTGCTTTTCCAGCCCAGCCCTTGCTCGTCGAGCCCGGCTGCCTCGGGTGCAGCGCCGACCAGTGCCGCATCACCGGCACCGTGGCATTTGCCAAAGGTGTGGCCGCCGCAGGTGAGTGCCGCTGTCTCTTCGTCGTTCATCGCCATGCGCTCGAACGTATCGCGTACGTCACGGCCGGAACCGAGTGGATCCGGATTGCCGCCAGGACCTTCCGGGTTGACGTAGATCAAGCCCATTTGCACCGCTGCGAGTGGATTCTCGAGGTCTCGCTCGCCAGAGTAGCGTGCCTTGTCGTCCAGCCACGTTTCCTCATTGCCCCAGTAGACATCGATCTCCGGTGCCCATAAGTCCTCGCGTCCGCCAGCAAAACCAAAGGTCTTGAAGCCCATTGATTCCAATGCGACGTTGCCCGTAAGCACGATCAGGTCGGCCCAGGAGATGTTCTTGCCGTACTTTTGCTTGATCGGCCATAGCAACCTGCGCGCCTTGTCGAGGTTCACGTTGTCGGGCCAGCTGTTGAGCGGGGCAAAACGCTGGTTGCCGTGGCCGGCGCCGCCGCGACCGTCAGCGGTGCGGTAGGTGCCGGCGCTATGCCACGCCATGCGGATGAAGAAAGGGCCATAGTGACCATAATCCGCCGGCCACCAATCCTGCGAGTCGGTCATCAGGGCAGTCAGGTCTTTTTTCACTGCTGCGAGATCGAGTTTCTTGAATGCCTCGGCATAATTGAAATCCTCACCCATCGGGCTGGACGCGGGGGCATGCTGGTGCAGAATTTCGAGTTTCAACTGATTCGGCCACCAATCGTGGTTCGACGTACCACTCCCAGCTTTATGAATAAACGGACATTTGTTTTCAGACATGGCTTTCTCCAATCGATACGTGACTCCACAGCGAAGCCCTTGCATTTAAGACTTTGTACGGGAATTTGTCTAATGAATAGCCTAGAATTGTTTCATTGATAAAATCGAACGGTGCTGCATGACCCTGCAAGAGCTGAAATATCTGGTGGCGCTCGCTGATCATGGCCATTTCGGCAAGGCGGCCGAGGCCTGCTGCATCACCCAGTCCACCTTGTCGACCCAACTCAAAAAACTGGAAGATTTTTTGGGCGTGACCTTGTTTGATAGAAGTCTGAAACGTGTCTCTCCCTCACCGATCGGACAAGAGATACTTCAGGCTGCCCGCAATATCGTCGAAGAAGCGGAACGCATCAGGGAGCTGGCCAAGCATGCGCAGGATCCGATGACGCGTACCTTGCGCCTCGGCATCATCCCAACGCTTGGGCCGTATTATCTGCCCCACGCATTGATGTTGATGCACAAAAAATATCCGGGCTTGCGATTATTGCTGCGCGAGGAAATGACCCCGCAGATTCTGGAACACCTGATCGATGGAAAGCTGGACGCTGGCTTGCTTGCCTTGCCGGTGGAAGACGACAGCTTGCGTGTTGAACCCTTGTTTTATGAACCTTTTTTTGCTGCCTTGCCTGCCGGACATGCCTTAACTAAACGGGATGTGCTGAAAGTGTCCGATGTTATTTCCGAGAAATTGCTCTTGCTGGACGAGGGGCACTGCCTGCGCGATCAGGCGCTCGATGTATGTGGAGCGAATTCCAGAGGCCGTGAGGAAGTGCGTGCCACCAGCCTGGAAACCCTGCGTCAGATGGTGGGCATGGGGCTCGGAATCACCCTGTTACCTGCACTGTCGGTGGATGCCGGCCCGCATGTCAGTAAAAAATCGGTTGAAATCAGGCCATTCAAGAAACCCGTACCCGGTCGAACAATCGGCCTGGTGTGGCGTAAGCGCGCGCCATTTCCCGAAACGTTTGAGTGTCTCGCTGCAACACTCAAATCCAATTTGCCAACTGGTGTGGAGCCTGTTTGATGTCTGCCTTGAATGATCCCCGTGTTTTTTTTGCGGCTGAACGTACGCTCATGGCGTGGAACCGCACTGCGCTGACGTTAATGGCTTTTGGCTTCATGATCGAGCGATTTGGTTTGTTCTTGCATATGTTGAGGCAAGTATCCGGTCACCTGGGTCGGGATATGTCGTTCTGGATAGGCGTGGCTTTCATCGGCTTAGCCCAAATTCTGCTGGCATTTTCCATCGTGCAGTATCGGCGAGTGTTGCGAACCTTGAAGCCAATCGAAATTCCTGATCGCTATTGCACCTGGTCAGGTATCGCGATGAACCTGTCGGTGGTGGCGCTAGGCATCGCGCTGGTGGTGTATCTGTTTGCCGAGTTGTAGGTCGATCAAAGCGTTCTAAGCCACCGCTACACTTTTGACTTGAGCGACAACCCTCATTCCAGGCTGAAGATTCAATGCATGCGCCGATTTGCGCGTGATGCGTGCCAGTAGCACCGAGTCTTCCAGTTTCATTTGCACCAATACCTGTCCCGGCGCATCGTCGGTCAGCTCGGTGATGCGGGCAGGCAGCAGATTCAAAATACTGCTTTGACTGGGCATGTCGAGCGCAAGGCTGACATCGCGCGCAGCGATGCGTACACGCAGCGGTTCACCGGGTGCGCGGTGCAGGCCGGGCAATTCGAAAGAGATGTTTCCCCGGGAAACATGGGTGATCTGGAAAGCCGGGTCGTGGGAAACCACCGTGGTGTCAATCACGGTGCCTGCGGTGTCGCGGTGCGCCAGCGGCAAGTCGAGTCGGGTCAGGCCGTCAACGAGTGGCCCTTGATACGTGATTTTTCCGGCGTCGATCAGCAGCAGGGTGTCGGCCAGCCGTGCCACTTCCTCCAGCGCATGGCTGACATAAATGATCGGCAACGCAAGCTGTTGATGCAGGCGTTCCAGATACGGCAATATCTCGGCGCGGCTATTGGAATCCAGCGCCGACAGGGGTTCATCCATCAGCAGCAGACGCGGGCTGGCCAGCAGCGCACGGCCAATGGCCACGCGTTGACGTTGTCCACCGGACAATTGCTGTGGGGCTTGTTGTAACAGCGCCCCCAGTCCCAGCCACTCGACTGCGTCATCGAAGGCAATGAGGCGTTCGGCAGCTGGCACGCGCTTCCAGCCATATTCCAGATTGCCGCGTACGCTGAGGTGTGGGAACAGGCTGGCTTCCTGAAACACATAACCCAGCGCACGGCGGTGCGTCGGGATAAAAATACGTTCGTCTTGCCAGACTTCACCATTCACCGTCAGCGAACCCGGTGCGCGCATGAGTCCGGAAATCAGCCGCAGCAGCGTCGTCTTGCCCGATCCCGATACACCGAACAAGGCCGAGACGCCGCGAGCCGGCAGACTGAACTTGGCATCGAGCTCGAAGCTGCCGAGCGTGGAACGAAAGCGCGCGTCGATGGTGCTCACGCAGGCACCCGTTGCCACTGTCCGCTGTGGCGCCCCAGCATCAACAACACCACAAAGGAAAACACCACCAAGCCGGCAGAGAGCCAATGCGCCTGGGTGTATTCGAGTGCCTCGACGTGATCGTAGATCGCCACCGACAGCACCCGCGTCTCGCCCGGAATATTGCCGCCCAGCATCAGCACCACGCCGAACTCGCCCACCGTGTGCGCAAACGCCAGCACCGCGGCGGTGATGAATCCGGGTCGCGCCAACGGCACCGCCACACTCCAGAAGCGATCCCACACCGAAGCACGCAAGGTGGCCGCCACTTCGAGCGGACGTACGCCAATGGCCGCAAATGCGTTGGTAATCGGCTGCACCGCAAACGGCAGCGAAAACACAATCGAACCCACCACCAGTCCGCCAAAGGTAAAGGGCAGGGTGTCGAGGCCAAGCTGCTGCATCCAATGGCCGATTGCGCCTTTGGGACCGAGTAGCACCAGCAGATAAAAGCCCAGCACCGTCGGCGGCAGCACCAGCGGCAGCGCAACCAGCGCAGTGACGGCCGCGCGCCAGCGCGTTCGCGTGTGGGTGAGCCACCACGCCAGCGGCGTCGCAATCAGCATCAGCAACAGGGTGGTGACGGCTGCGAGTTGCAGCGTGAGTGTGATCGCCGAGATGTCGGGCGCGGATAAAGTCATGGCCTAGCGTTCGTAGCCAAAGCTGCGGATCAGGGTGAGTGCGGCGCCCGGTGTTTTCAGGTAATCGAACAGGGCACGCGCCGCTTCATTGTTCTCGCCACGCTTCAGTAGCACGGCATCCTGGCGGATCGGTGCATGGAGCGAGGCCGGAATCACCCAGGCGGAACCGCGGGTGAGCTTGCCGTCCTGCATCACTTGAGACAGCGACACCAGGCCGAGTTCGGCATTGCCGCTGGCAACGAACTGATAGGTTTGCGCGATGTTTTCGCCGATGACGAATTTGTTTTGTACGGCATCGATGAGTTTGAGCTGGGTCAGCGCCTCGCTGGCCGCGGCTCCGTAGGGTGCCAGTTTGGGGTTGGCAATGGCCAGCCGTTTAAAACGGTTTTGCCTGAGCACCGCATCGTTGCCGGTTATGTAGCCCGGGCGGTCGCTCCACAGCACCAGTCGACCGATGGCATAGGTCTGAACTTTTATGGCATCTCCCTCCCGCATCAGTCGAGCAGGCGTTGCTTCATCGGCCGCCAGCAGCATATCGAAGGGCGCCCCGTTTTTGATCTGCGCATAGAACTTGCCGGTTGCACCGGTCGACAGCGTGAGGGTGTGCCCGGTTGCCTGCTCGAATTGCGCGGCGAGCTTTTTCATCGGCGTGGCAAAGTTCGACGCCACGGCGATATGCGCATGCCCGGCATGAACGGTCGCAGGCAGCAAACACGCCAGCAGGGCAATGCGGAAAAAGCTGGAAAGTGTGTTGGGGTTCATGGTGCGATGATAGCCGGACGGATGCCGGGTAGGCGGGTGAAGCTGTCGCGTTTGACGGTTTCAATGAAGTCGGCCACATAGGCGCGTTCGATGTCGGACGCGCGTACGGCTGCGTACAGTTCTCCCCACAGACCGTGTGCGCCGATGGGACGCGCGGCAATGTAGCCACGTTCAAGATAGGGCGCAACCGCCCACGCCGGCAAGGCGGCAAGACCGCGCCGGCTGGCGACGAGTTGGAGAATGGCGACCGTGAGTTGCGCTTCGCGTCGCGCGGGTTTGATCCCCGC